>NZ_JBFRCV010000003.1:0-320505 GCF_052113245.1 Arthrobacter sp. YAF34 | reverse complement strand
CTACAAGAACGCCTACGACTCCAGCGACCACCGCACACAGGCCCTCACCGGCTGGCTAGACTTCTACAACCACCGCCGCAACCACAGCGCACTCGGAGGACGAGCACCCATCAGCAGATGTAACCAACCTGCTGGCTGAGTACACCTAGCAGCTGCCGGGGGTGCCGGACTGCCGGCGCTCCGCGGACCGGCAGCGCCCGTACACAGCGCCGTTAAGCAGCGCGGGTAAACGGGGAATGAAGCTTCCGGCAACAGGAGTTCTCAAACCCACTTTTTGGCATAACCGGCGGTCAGGCCTTCATACCGTGGAGGGATGAAAGCCTCCCTTATGCACCGCACCGCCCTGACAGGCGGCCTTGTCCTGGCCGTCTGCGCGGCCCTTCTCGGCCCTGCCGGCCCGTCCCAGGCAAGTCAGGGTCAGAACGGCGACTCCGGTGAAGACCAGGGCGCCCGGCTTAGCCTCGGCGCCACGGATCTTCCGGAAAAACGGACGGTGAGCGCCCTGGCCCCGGGGGTCACCTTGACGAAGATCAGCCGCGGCGCAGCAGATTCCTCGCTCTTCTGGACGGCCGAAGTTGCCATCCCCTCCGATTCACCGGATCCGGATGCGCCCGCCTCGGCACTCTCAAGCCAAACCGGCGCGCAGCACATCGCGGACAAACTCAGGGCCGCCGGCGTCGATGCCCGCGTGGAGCATGTCCAGTCCCCGCAGCTGGCGGATGCCGGCGGCGACCTGGGCTACCGGGTCCGCGCCGGCCACCTCGCCGCCCAGGCCGACGGCGACGCACTGGTCGCCCGGATCAAGGCGGCAGGGCTCGCTTCCTCGATGATCTACACCGGCTGGGACGGCGATACCGGCACAAAAACCCGCGGGCCGTGGAACCTTGAGGTCATCACGATCGACCCGGAGAAGTATCGGGGGCAGCTCGCCGGCTCATTCGGCCCGGACCTGGAGAAGCGCGAAACAACCAGCCAGCTGGCATCCGACGCGCACGCCATCGCCGCGGTCAACGCCGGCTTCTTCGTGTTCGACCCGAAGGCCGGCGCCGAAGGCGACCCCGCCGGGGCCGGCGTCTACGGCGGCAAGACCCTCAGCGAGCCTGTCGCCGACCGTCCGGCCCTCGTCGTGGACGGCGCGAAGAACAGCACCAGCGTCCAGCGGCTGACCTGGGCCGGTTCCCTCTCTTCCTCCGTTCCCGGTGAACTGGCCTTGGACGGCATTGACAGGGTCCCCGGCCTGATCCGCAACTGCGGAGGCGCCAACGGCCTGCCCACCCCGTTCGCACTGCAGGACCTCACCTGCACGAACGCCAACGAACTCGTCGCCTTCACGCCCGAGTTCGGGCCCTCCACCCCGTCCGGCCCTGGCCTTGAGGTTACGGTCGACAGCCGGAACACCGTCACCTCCATCGCCGAAAGCCGCGGCGCAGCCGTGCCGCCCGGCGGCCACACCATCCAGGCCACCGGGAACGACGTCGCGAGGCTCCGCGCGTTGGCTCCCGTGGGCGCCACACTGAAAATCGGCACCGGCCTGCTTGGTCAAGACGGAAGGGCCCTGCACCCGAACCGGGCCACGAGCGTCGTCAACGGCGGACCGGTGCTGGTCAAGGACGGCCAGGAAGACGTCACCGCCAGGCGTGACGGCATGGTCCACCCCAACGACGGCAACAGCTTCTACTACGGCTGGGTCCACAAACGGAACCCCCGGACCTTCGCCGGTACCGATGCCCAGGGTAAAACCATGCTTGTCGCCGCGGACGGGCGTTCGACCGCCTCGCTGGGCCTCAGCCTGAAGGAGGAAGCCGACGTCGCCCAGTCGCTCGGCATGGTTCAGGCGATCAACCTCGACGGCGGCGGGTCCACTACCGCCGTTGCCGGAGGAAAGGTTCTCAACAGTCCCTCGGGCGGCACGGAACGGGCCATCGGGGACGCGCTTCTCGTCCTTCCCGCCCGCAGGGACGGGCAGGGAAACGCCGAGAAGTAGCGGGAGGACGCCGCTGGTCCCCACGGCCGGCACCATCGTTGACCAGCAAGGCCCGGAGGCGACCCGGGCCTTGCTCCGTCGCCCCGGTTCTCCCCGGACGCGTTCCGGGGATCCCTCGGGAAGCCCGTCCTTGACGCATCTCGGGCCTTCCGCATATCCTGAACGAACGGTCGGTAATTATTTATCGGAAATTCATAGGAGCAACCATGGCATCGCAGACCCTGCAGTCAGTGCCCGCCGAGCCATCGCCGGCGCGGCATGAACAGAGCCCCGAGGACGCGGCCCGGCGCGACGCCGAGGGCCAGAAGTACTTCGACAAGGTCATGGCGGAAGATTCCCGGATCGAACCGCGCGACTGGATGCCCCCGGCCTACCGTAAGACGCTCCTGCGCCAGATCTCCCAGCATGCGCACTCCGAGATCATCGGCATGCAGCCCGAAGCCAACTGGATCTCCCGCGCCCCGAGCCTCAAGCGCAAGGCCATCCTCATGGCCAAGGTCCAGGACGAGGCCGGCCACGGACTCTACCTCTACTCCGCCGCCGAGACCCTCGGCCAGCCGCGGGACCAGATGATGCAGGACCTGATGGACGGCAAAGCCAAATACTCGTCGATCTTCAACTACCCGGCCCGCACCTGGGCCGACATGGGTGCCATCGGCTGGATGGTCGACGGCGCCGCGATCGCCAACCAGGTGCCGCTCTGCCGCGCATCCTTCGGCCCGTACGGCCGGGCGATGGTCCGGGTCTGCAAGGAAGAGTCCTTCCACCAGCGCCAGGGCTTTGAGATCCTGCTCGAACTCTCCCACGGCACCCCCGAACAGAAGCAGATGGCGCAGGATGCGGTGAACCGCTGGTACGCCCCGGCCCTGATGATGTTCGGGCCCCCGGATGACGACTCGCCCAACTCCAAGCAGTCCATGGCCTGGAACATCAAGCGTTTCAGCAACGACGAGCTCCGCAACCGGTTTGTCGGGATGATGATGGAGCAGGTCAAGGTCCTCGAGCTGACGCTGCCGGACAAGGACATCCGCTTCAACGAGGACACGAAGAAGTGGGAGCACGGGCCGCTGGACTGGGATGAATTCCACGAAGTCCTGGCCGGCCGCGGCCCCTGCAACGCCCAGCGCCTGGAACGGCGCCGGGACGCACACCAAGACGGCGCCTGGGTGCGCGAAGCCGCCGCGGCCTATGCCGATAAGCAGCGCCGCAAGCAAGCAGAGAAGGAATCCGCAGCATGACAACCCCCGAACCTCACGCAGGCAACGTCTGGCCGATCTGGGAAGTGTTCGTCCGTTCCAGCCGCGGCCTGTCCCACGTCCACGCCGGATCCCTGCACGCACCGGATGCGGCCATGGCCCTGCGGAACGCCCGTGATCTTTACACCCGCCGGAATGAAGGGGTATCGATCTGGGTGGTCCCGGCCGATGCCATCGCGTCCAGCGATCCGGATGCCAAGGGTGCATTCTTTGAATCCCCGCAGGGCAAGGACTACCGTCACGCCACGTATTACACCAAGAGTGAGGGCGTGAAGCACCTGTGAGCACCACACCGGAAACTGCGGCACCCGCAGAACCAGAAACGGCCGGCCACGGCGACATCTCCGTCGGCGTAGCCGGAGCCAGCGGCGACGGCGCCGCCAGTGCCACCCGCATCACCCCGGGCAACGCCCTCCGCCCCGAGGACATCGCCCTGGCCGTCAGCCGCGGCACTGCCACACCGAGCGAGGACATCGCCGAGTTCGCCCTGCGGCTGGGCGACGACGCCCTGATCCTGGCCCAGCGCCTTGGCCACTGGATTTCCCGGGCGCCTGAGCTCGAAGAGGACATCGCCCTGGGCAACATCGCCCTGGACGAGCTCGGCCACGCCCGGTCCTTCCTCAGCTACGCCGGCGGCGCCCTCGGAGCGGACGGAACGGCCCGCAGCGAAGACGATCTCGCCTACTTCCGCCGCGAGCACGAATTCCGTTCGGCAGCCATCTTCGAACAGCCCAACGGGGACTTCGCCGTCACGATCGCCCGGCAGTTCGTGGTCAGCTACTACCAGTTCGAGCTCTACCGCCGGCTCACCGAGTCAACGGACGCCACCCTGGCCGGCATCGCCGCCAAGGCGGCCAAGGAAGTCGACTACCACCGGGACCACAGCGCCCAGTGGGTCCTGCGCCTGGCCCTTGGCACCGAGGAGTCGCGCCAGCGCATGATCCACGCGTTCAAGGTCATATGGCCCTACGTCGATGAACTGTTCCGCGATGACGAGCTCACCGGACGCCTCAGCGAAGCCGGCGCGGCGCCCCAGCCCTCAAGCCTGCGTGCGGACTTCGACCGGCTCACCGGCGAGGTCCTGGCCGAGGCGGAGCTTGAAGTCCCCAAGGTGCAGCCCGCACCCGGCGGGGGCCGGCGCGGCCTGCACTCTGAACACCTCGGTTACATCCTCGCCGAAATGCAGGTGCTCGCCCGCGAGCACCCCGGAGCCAGCTGGTAGGCACCATGGAAATGTTCGTGTCTGACCCGGAAACCGCCGAGCGCCGGAAGGCCGCCCGGGGCAACACCGCCCAGGAGAAGGCCTGGGCGGTGGCGGCCACTGTCTGTGACCCCGAAATCCCGGTGCTCACCATCGCCGACCTCGGCATCCTGCGCGACGTGCAGCTTTCGACGGAACCCAGCACTGACGACGGCGGGATGGTTCCCACCGTCCAGGTCACCATCACCCCGACCTACTCGGGCTGCCCCGCCATGGACGCCATCCGGGATGACCTCACCGCTGCCTTCCACGGCGCCGGGTACCCGAGCGTCCGGGTCGAACTCGTCCTCTCCCCGGCCTGGACCACCGACTGGATGAGCGAGGCAGGCAAGGCCAAGCTGGAGAAGTACGGGATCGCGCCGCCGTCCGGCCACTCTGCGGCCCTCCGGCACGCCGGCCCGGTCCGGCTCTCCCTCGCCGTCAAATGTCCGCAGTGCTCATCGCTGAACACCAAAGAACTCACCCGCTTCGGTTCCACGTCCTGCAAGGCCCTCTACGTGTGCCAGGACTGCAAAGAACCGTTCGACTACTTCAAAGTTTTGTAAGGAACAGGTGCCTCCATGACTGTTGTCCGCCAGACCGCCGCGGAGTCGGCCGCAGCAACCGGCCGCCGTCGGCCCTCCTTCCACCCCCTGACGGTGGGCGAGGTCCGCCGGCTCACCGACGACGCGATCGAGGTGACGTTCGCGGTTCCGGCAGAACTCGCCGGGCAGTTCGACTACCTGCCGGGCCAGTACGTCGCGCTGCGCACCACCCTGCCGGACGCCGACGGCCAGCCGCACGAGATCCGCCGCAGCTACTCGATCTGCGCCGAACCGCGCAGCTTCGCCGACGGCAGCAGCGAAATCCGGGTGGCCATCAAGAAGGACCTCGGGGGACTGTTCTCCACCTGGGCCAACGCCGAGCTCGCGGCTGGCGACGTCCTGGACGTCATGAGCCCCATGGGCGCCTTTGTCTCCAAGCACGGCCGCGACGGTAAGCCCGTGGACCAGAACGTCATGAACTCCATGAACCATCCGCAGGAGATGGCAACGGAGCTGGCGGAGGAGGCCGGCTCGTTCGTGGCGATCGCCGCCGGCTCCGGCATCACTCCCGTGATCGCCATCGCCCGCACCCTGCTGGCGGCCCACCCACAGACCCGCTTCGACCTCATCTACGCCAACAAGGCCGCCATGGACGTGATGTTCCTCGAGGAACTCGCGGACCTGAAGGACAAGTACCCGGCCCGGCTGGCCCTGCACCACGTGCTTTCCCGTGAACAGCGGATCGCGCCGCTGCTCAGCGGCAGGATCGACGCCGAGAAGCTGCAGGCGCTGCTGGGCACCGCCATCCACGCCGATGACGTAGACGAATGGTTCCTCTGCGGCCCGTTCGAACTCGTCCAGCTGTGCCGGGACACCCTCGCCGCGCGCGGCGTCGCGCCGGAGCACGTGCGCTTCGAATTGTTCACCTCCGGCAAGCCGGACCGCCCCGAGGGCAACATCGGCCGGCCCGTGATCGTCGACGAGTCACAGGACACGTACAAGATCACGTTCAAGCTGGACGGCCTGCAGGGCGACGTCACGAGCCCCACCCACGCCCGGGAATCCATTCTCAACGCCGCCCTCCGGGTCCGCCCCGATGTGCCGTTCGCCTGCGCCGGCGGCGTCTGCGGCACCTGCCGCGCCAAGGTGGTCTCCGGCAAGGTCACCATGGACGAGAACTACGCCCTGGAACAAGACGAGCTCGACAAGGGCTACGTCCTGACCTGCCAGTCCCACCCCACCACCCCGGAAGTCACTGTCGACTTCGACGTCTAGGTTTTTTCGACGCCCGCCTTTCCCCGCCAAGGAGTCCCATGATTTCCCTCTCCATCGCCGACGGCGTCGCCGAGGTAGTGCTCGACGCCCCGCACAAGCTGAACTCCCTCGACGAGCAGGCACTGGCTGACTTGTCCCGGGCCTACGACGACGCCGCTGACGCCGCGTCGCGCGGCGAGGTCCGGGCGCTGCTGCTCCGCGGCGCCGGACGCGCCTTCTGTGCCGGCCGCGACATTGCCGGGGTGACCCCGGAAAGCGACGACGCACAGGCCTACCTGGGCGGCCTCGTCCAGCCGCTGCTGAAGAAGATGAGCGCCTTCCCCGCACCCACGTTCGCCGCGGCGCAGGGCGCATGCCTCGGCGTGGGGCTCGGCCTGCTGCTGGCCACGGACGTGGTCTACGTGGCGGACAACGCCAAGTTCGGCTCCCCGTTCGCCAAGCTCGGCGCCACCCTCGACTCCGGCGGCCACTGGTATTTCACCGAGCGTCTCGGAATGCACCGGACCCTGGACCTGATCTACACGGCCGAACTCATGAGCGGCGCCGAGGCCGTGGCACAGGGCCTGTTCAGCCGGGCCATGCCCGCCGCGGAACTGCTGGAGAACACCCGCGCCATCGTGGCCGCCGTGGCCACCGGCGCCACGGGCGCCTTCAATGCCAGCAAGGAACTCGTGGCGCACATCCGGGACCAGCGGCTGGGACTGTGGAAGGCCATGGAAGAGGAGAACGCCGAGCAGGCGCGGCTGTGCAAGAGCGAGGACTACGCCGAGGGATTCCGCGCCTTCCAGGAGAAGCGCACCCCCGTTTTCAAGGGCTGACAGGCGCCCGGAGGCAGGTCTCCGGGTATACGCCCGGCTCTACCTGTCTTTGCTTCGAAGCATTCTCATTTGCGGAACCCGCTTGTAATGTTCGGTTATGACTCTGGGGAAATCTGTAACTAAAGCTGTCATACCCGCTGCGGGACTGGGAACGCGGTTTCTGCCGGCCACCAAGGCCATGCCCAAGGAAATGCTGCCGGTGGTCGACCGGCCGGCCATTCAATACGTGGTGGAAGAGGCCGTCCGGGCCGGCCTGACCGATCTGCTCATGGTCACCGGGCGCCAGAAGCGGGCGCTGGAGGACCACTTCGACCGTGAGCCCGCGCTGGAGCGCACCCTTGAACTCAAGGGCGACTTTGACCGGCTGGAGGCCGTCCGGCAAGCCTCCCGCCTCGGCCCGCTGCACTACGTGCGCCAGGGAGACCCGAAGGGGCTCGGCCACGCTGTCCTGTGCGCCCGCCAGCACGTGGGCGACGAGCCGTTCGCCGTCCTGCTGGGCGATGACCTGATCGACGAGCGGGACGAACTGCTGACCGCCATGATTGACGTCCAGGCCAGGACCGGTGGCTCCGTCATCGCCTTGATCGAAGTGGACCCGGCGGAAATCAGTGCCTATGGATGCGCCGACATATCCGTCCTGCCGGGTCAGGACCATGTCCGGGTCAATCGCCTCGTGGAGAAACCCGCCGTCGCCGATGCCCCGTCCAATCTGGCCGTGATCGGCCGGTACGTCCTCCATCCGGAGATTTTCGATGTCCTCGAGGACACCCCGCCCGGGCGCGGCGGCGAAATCCAGCTGACCGACGCGCTCCAGAGCCTGGCCGGGTCCGACGGCGAGGGCGGAGGTGTCTACGGCGTGGTCTTCACCGGCCGACGGTACGACACCGGGGACAAACTGAGCTACCTCAAGGCGGTCATCTCGATCGCCGCTGACCGGGTGGAGTTCGGCGAGGAGCTCAAGGCCTGGATGAAAGTGTTCGTGAACTAGCGCGTATCCAGGTCTTCGAAGACCAGGAACGTCTGGGTGTCCAGGACCCCGGGCATGGACTGCAGCTGGTCGAAGATCACCCGGCGCAGATCGATGTTGTCCACCGCGCGCACCAGCAGGATGACATCGAAGTCCCCGCCCACCAGGGCGATGTGGTGCACCTCGGGGATGGCGCGCAGGAGCTCCCGCAGCTCCCGCCAGGAATGCTGGCGCACTTTCAGGGTCACGTACGCTGACGACTTCAGGCCGGCCTTGATGGGATCCACCAAGGCCGTGAACTTGGTCAGGACCCCTTCGCCGGTGAGGCGGGCAATCCGGGTGTAGGCGTGGGCGCGCGAAATGTGGACGTTCTCGGCCACCTGGGTCACGGACATCCGGCCGTCCCGGGTCAGCTCCGCAATGATGTTCCGGTCCACATCGTCCAGCGGCACCGCCGCCTGGTCTGGCTCAAGCTCTGCCATTCGTCCACAACCCCCGCCGGTAATCCAGCTCACACTTACAACTTGTCTTCCAGATTAGGGCAAATTTGTGGACTTCTCCACGATTCTCCGTGGGACTGGATACGAAACAGCGCCTGAAGGCATACTGGGAAAGATTAGTGGCTACAGAAGGACGGACCAATGACGATCTCCGCAGACCACGCTGCGCAGCAACACGCGCAGCAGGCCGCGCAGCAAAATCCCGCCAGTGAGGCCGTGAGCAAGTTCGGCATCACTGTTGAGGACTACATGCTCCCGGCCCGCCACCAGATCCAGATGGTCGGCCCGGACGGGACCTTGAATCCCCATACCGAGCAGGGCACCCAGCCCGGGCACGAATACAGCCTGCCCGGCGAGGCCGAACTGCTGGCCGCCTATGAGCAGCTCGTCGTCGGCCGCCGCGTCAATGACCAGAACTCCGCGCTCGTCCGGCAGGGTCGGATGGCCGTCTACCCGTCCAGCCACGGCCAGGAGGCCTGCCAGGTCGCCGCCGCGCTGTGCCTCGCCGAGGGCGACTGGCTGTTCCCCACGTACCGCGACTCCGTGGCCGTGATGGCCCGCGGCGTGGACCCCGTCCAGACCATGACGCTGTTCCGCGGCGACTGGCACGGCGGCTACGACCCTTCCAAGCACAAGGTCGGCATCCAGTGCACCCCGCTGACCACCCAGCTGCTGCACGGCGTCGGCGTCGCCCACGCCGCCAAACTGCGCGGCGAGGACACCGTGGTCCTGGCCATGTGCGGCGACGGCGCCACAAGCGAGGGTGACTTCCATGAGGCCCTCAACTTCGCAGCCGTCTTCCACCTGCCGGTGGTCTTCTTCGTCCAGAACAACCAGTACGCGATCTCCGTGCCGCTCGCGCACCAGTCCGTGGCACCCTCGCTGGCCCACAAGGCCGTCGGCTACGGCATGGCCGGTGAACGCGTCGACGGCAACGACATCGTGGCCTTGCTCGCCGTCCTCGGCCGGGCCGTCAAGCTCGCCCGGGAGGGCTCCGGCCCCCTGCTCGTGGAGGCCCACACCTACCGCATGCAGGCGCACACCAACGCCGACGACGCCACCCGCTACCGGCAGGACAGCGAAGTCGCCGAATGGGTGGCCAAGGACCCGCTGAGCCGGATGCAGACCTACCTGACGGACCGCGGCCTGCTGGACGATGAGCGCGCCGCCGGGATCGCCCACAAGGCTGAAGCGGTGGCCACGCAGCTGCGCGAAGGCCTCAGCGAAGAGGTGCCGGTGGAGCCGCAGGACCTCTTCAAATACGTCTTCTCCACGCCCACCCCGCAGTTGAAGGAACAGTCCGCCATGCTCGCCGACGAACTCGCCCGCGACGCCGCAGCCACCGCATCCACCCCGAAGGGGGCCGGCAAATGAGCCCTACCATCACCACGTCCTCCGAGGCGAACGGCAATGTCAGCGCCGCGACGGCCCGCGCGGCCGCGAAGGCTGCTGCTGAAGCCGAAAAGACCGGTCCGCAGACCATCACCCTGGCCAAGGCCCTGAATACCGCCATGGCCGATGCCATGCGCGCCGATGAGTCCGTCCTGGTCTTCGGTGAGGACGTCGGCATGCTCGGCGGCGTCTTCCGCATCACGGACGGCCTGACCAAGACCTTCGGCACGAGCCGCTGCTTCGACACCCCGCTGGCCGAATCCGGGATCGTCGGCATGGCCGTGGGCATGGCGATGAACGGGATGCGCCCGGTCATCGAGATGCAGTTTGATGCCTTTGCCTACCCGGCGTTCGAGCAGATCGTCAGCCACGTCGCCAAGATGCACAACCGCACCAAGGGCACCGTGAAGCTGCCCATCGTCATCCGGGTCCCGTACGCGGGCGGCATCGGCGGAGTGGAGCACCACTGCGACTCCTCCGAGGCGTACTACGCGCACACGGCCGGACTGAAGGTCTTCACCCCGGCCACGGTCGCGGACGGCTACCGGATGCTCCGCGAAGCCATCGACTCGGACGACCCCGTCATGTTCATGGAGCCCAAGAAGCTGTACTGGTCCAAGGACCAGGTGGACCTGGATGCGCTGCGCGCCGAACACACCGCGAACACCGAACGGGGCACGTCCTCCGAGGGCCGGGCCGCCGTCGCCCGCCCCGGCACCGACGCCACCCTGATCGCCTACGGGCCGTCCGTCCCGACGGCGCTCGCCGCCGCGGCCGCGGCCGCCGAGGAGGGCCGCTCGCTGGAGGTGATCGACGTCCGCTCGATCGTGCCGTTCGACGACGAGACGGTCTGCGCCTCGGTCCGCAAGACCGGCCGCGCCGTGGTGATCGCCGAGGCCCACGGCTTCGCGTCAGTGGCCTCGGAAATCGTGGCCCGGGTCCAGGAACGCTGCTTCCACCACCTGGCCGCGCCGATCCGCCGCGTCACCGGCTTCGATGTGCCGTACCCGGCGCCGAAGCTCGAGCACTACTACCTGCCCGGCGTGGACCGCATCCTCGACGCCGTTGACGACCTCCAGTGGGAAGACTGACCATGAGCGAACCGAAAGTATTCCTCCTGCCGGACCTCGGCGAAGGCCTCACCGAAGCGGAACTCGTCAGCTGGCTCGTGGCCGTTGGCGACGAGATCCGGGTGGACCAGCCGATCGCCGAGGTCGAGACCGCCAAGTCCATGGTCGAGGTGCCGTCGCCGTACGCCGGCACCGTGGCCGTGCTGCACGGCGAGCCCGGCCAGACGCTCGACGTCGGCAAGCCTCTGATCTCTGTCATGCCTGTTGGTGTCGTTCCCGGTGGCGCCGCTGGTGGCGCCGCCGCGGATGATGCCGCCCCCGCCCCTTCGCCGGACGGCATTGCTGCAAGCAGCATGCCGTCCGGCTCCGGAAGGCCCGATGCCACTCCCGGGGCGGCATCATCCGCGTCGGCTAGTTTCACTGCTGGCTCACCGGCTGCTGTCGCCGAGCCCGGCACCGCTGCGGCTTCCTCACCTGACGCCGTCGCCGACTCGCCTGCTGCTGTTGCTGCCGAGACTTACCGCGAGGAGGAGAAGGCCGGGTCCGGGAATGTTCTGATCGGGTATGGGACTCCGGGCGGGCACGGGGTGGCCCGGCGGACTCGGGCTCCTAGGCGGGCTGCGCTGGCTGCTCCTGCGGCTCGGGTGTCGGAGGCCGAGAAGGCTGCCGATGATTTGGTGCTCATGCGCACCCGGGTTCCCGGGAAGTTGGGCGCTGTTATTTCTCCGCTGGTCCGCCGGATGGCGCGCGATCATGGGGTCGATTTGGGGGGACTCCAGGGGTCGGGGGCCAGCGGGCTCATCATGCGACGGGACGTCGAGGCCGTCATCAAGCCGGCTCCGGTGGCGGAGCGCCCCGCGGCGGAGCCCGCCGCGCCGGCCACGGCATCCGGCACGGATGCGCGCACCGGGCTGGTCATTGCCGGCCGCACGGCCGTGCGGGGGGTGAGGAAGGCTGTCGCGGCAAACATGACGCGCAGCCGGTCCGAGATCCCGGAAGCCACGGTGTGGGTGGACGTTGACGCCACGGCGCTCGTGGAGATGCGTGCCGCGCTGAAGAAATCGGACCCGCACAACGCGCCCGGGCTGCTGGCGTTCATCGCCCGGTTCGTCACGGCCGGGCTGAAGAAGTACCCCGAGCTCAACACCAGGATCGTCACCACCGAAGACACCACCGGCGGGGCCAGCCAGGAGATCGTGGCGTTCGACGGCGTCAACCTCGGTTTCGCGGCGCAGACCGACCGCGGGCTGATGGTGCCGTCGGTGCGCAACGCCGATAAGCTCAGCGCCCGCGAACTGGACGCCGAGATCCGCCGGCTGACCGCCGTCGTCCGCGATGGCAAAGCGACTCCGGCGGAACTGGGCAGCGGCACGTTCACGCTCAACAACTACGGCGTGTTCGGTGTGGACGGTTCGGCCGCCATCATCAACCACCCCGAGGTCGGAATCCTGGGCGTCGGCCGGATCATCGACAAGCCCTGGGTGGTCAACGGGGAGCTCGCGGTCCGCAAGGTCACCGAACTGACCCTCACCTTCGATCACCGCGTCTGCGACGGGGGCACGGCAGGCGGATTCCTGCGCTACGTCGCCGACGCGATCGAGAACCCGGGCTCGGCACTCGCGGACATGTGAGGCCGGCCCGGGATCCGGCACGCTGGCCCGCGCCGCGCAGCATCGCGGCGCGGGCCAGAACGAGGGCTTCCGGACGTACCCGTTACCGGCGCGGAACGGGCACGCCCTAACGGGAAAAGCCAGCCGGCACGGGTAGAATTGAGACCTGTACGGCGCGCGAACAACGCCGGATAAGCGTCGGAGATACGGAGATTCAATGTCACGATGGCTCGAAGTCGGTCCGGACAACTACGTGCTGGCAACTCAGGGATCCCTGCTCAACACGGGGCTGGTGGTCGGCACCGAGCGCGCCATGGTGATCGACACCGGTGGCGGGCCCCGGCAGGGGCGCGAGATCCTGGCTGCCGTGCGGGAAAAGACCGCGCTGCCGCTCGTCGTCGTCAATACTCACGCGCACTACGACCACTTCTTCGGCAATGCCGTCTTCGCCGCCGATGGCGTGACCGAGTTCTGGGCGCACGAGAACTGCGCCGCGGACATCGAGGAGAATGGTGACCAGCAGCGCCGGTTCGTGGCCTTGGCGGAGCCCGAGATGGCGGCCGGGGAGGGCGCCGACGTCGAGCTGGTGGTTCCGAACGCGATCGTGAAGGACCAGCCGGTGCTCGTGGACCTGGGCGGACAGACCGCCACGTTGTTCTATCTCGGCCGTGGCCATACCGACGGCGACCTCCTCGTGGGCACGGCGAGCACGCTGTTTGCCGCCGACCTGGTGGAACAGGGATCGCACCCGTCCTTCGAGGACTCCTTCCCGGAAGACTGGGCCGACGCCCTCCGGCACCTGTCCGCGCTGCGGCACCGCTACGAATTCCTCGTGCCCGGCCATGGCGAGCCGTGCAGCGACCAGTTCGTCAAGACCATGGCCAACACCATGAGCACCGCGGTCCGGCAGGCCATCCAGGCCACCCGGGAAACCCCGGACGACGCCACTAAGGCCATCCCGATCATGCCGTACGGCCCCGAGCAGTCGCGCTGGTTCATCCAGCGCCTCCAGGACACGCGTGCCCGCCGCTAGGGCCAGAATTTCTGCAGCCGATGGTAAGGGTGCGCACTACTGCCCCTAGACTTGTCCCTTGAACGATGTCAATCGAGCACTGCAGCGGTCTGCGCTGTAATCCCTGGGGGAACAAACATGCCAGAATCGGTCGAAAACAAGACCGCCAACGCCCTCGCTGAAGCTGAAGCAGCTGCAGAGCAGGCCCAACTCCCGCGCCGGAGAGACCGCCGCCGCGGCGACGACTCCGACGCCTGGACAGGAACCATGCCCATCATTTCCAGCAACCAGGCTGAACAGCGCCCGACAACCCCGAGCGCTTCCTGGGCGGAGGCTGCCGCTGCAGCCGACGCGCCCACGCGGCCGCAACCGGCGAGGCCGGCCAACGACCCCATGCGGAAGCCGCCTGCCCCCGAGTCCGCTCCCGCAGTGCCTGCACAGCCGACCCGCTCGACGCGGTCCGCCAGCCGGGCCGCGGCCTTGGCCGACGCCCCGGTGCCTGACTTCATCAGTTCCCCGGGTCTCTTTGTTCGCGAGCAGAAGCCCCGCCCCGTCGGCGGGTTCCGGGGTGCGCTGTATAACCTGACCGGGGGCGGGCTGAACTTGGGCCCCAGCGCCCGGCAGCGTGAGGAAGACGAGCTGGCCCGGCGCATCTCCCGTCAGCTCCAGGGCAGCTACAACACGGCGGTCCTGAGCCTGAAGGGCGGCATTGGCAAGACCTCCACCACGGTAGGGGTCGGGCTGACACTGGCCGAGTTCCGGGGGGATCCTCCGTGCGCGATCGACGCCAACCCCGATTCCGGCGACCTCGTCGAGCGTGCCCTCGGCGAGGGCATCTACCAGCAGCAGAGCCCGCGTACCATCACGGATCTGCTCAAGAACGTCGATTCCGTTGATTCCCTCACAGCCCTGGCCCGCTACATGCACCATGCCGGTAGGCTCCACCTCATTGCCGGTGAACAGGACCCCGAGGTATCGGACTCGCTGACAGCGGAGGAATACCTGCGGATCCGCAAGCTTATCTCCGGCTACTATTCCGTGGCGCTGATCGACTGCGGCACCGGCGTGACGCACAATGCCATGAGCGGCATCTTGCAGTCGGCGGACAACCTGATTATCGCGGCGGGCTACGCCGTCAGCGGGGCCAAGCGGGCGCGCAGCACCCTGCACTGGTTGGCCAGCCACGGCTATGAAGACCTGGCCCGCAACGCCGTCGTGGTCATTACCGACAAGGACGAGGTCTCCACACGGGTGGACAAGGACGCGATCGAGGAACACCTGTCCGGCATCTGCCGCCAGCTGATCGCCGTTCCGCACGACCGGGGGGTGGCCGACGGAGACCTGGTGACCCTGGACGTGCTCCGCCCCGAGACGCGGCGCGCCTACCGGGAAATCGCCGCGGCCATCGTCGACGGGTACGTCTAGACGCGACCGGGGCGTCCTCCGCGGTAGATTTAGGCATGGCCAACAACTCAATCGGGCAGGACGCCGCCCTGCACCTCCAGAACCTTCTCCTCGGCACTGACAATGTCGAGGACTTCCTGGGGCGCCTGGCCGAGTTCTCGGCAGCAGAGCTGAGCCGCACCGCCGGCGGGGAGATCGAGTGCGGCGTCACGCTGCAGCGCAGGAAGCGGACCATGACGGTAGCAGGCAGCAGCCCGCGGGCGGTCACCCTGGACCGCATCGAACAGAGCCTGGGCGACGGACCGTGCATCGAGGCGCTCCGGATCAAGGATGTGGTCCTGCTCGCGGACGTCGATACCGATCCCCGTTGGCCCGTCTACCAGCGCGAGCTCGCGGCCAACGGCTGCCGTAGTACACTGGGCGTACCGCTGGAAATCGGCGAGGACGCCGCGGCGGCCCTGAACTTCTTCGGGGCGGACACCGGGCTGTTCACCGAGGACATCGTCGCCGAAGCGGCCGGATTCGCCGACCTCGCCGGCCGTGCTCTGAGACTGGCCGTCCGGCTCGGAACCTTCCAGTCCCGGGCCGAGGACCTGCAGGCCGCCTTGGAAAACCGCACCTCGATCAACCTCGCGTGCGGCGTCATCATGGCACAGAACCGCTGCTCCCAGGACGAGGCCATGACCATCCTCACCCGGGTGTCCAGCAACCGGAACCAGAAGCTCCGGGAAGTCGCCGCGGACGTGCTCCGGAACCTCACCAGCGAAGACGTCCGCACCCACTTCGACGCTTAGGCCGGGGACTACCCGCCGGTTGCCTAGGATGAAGGGGATGACCACCACACAACTCGCCCCGTTCAGCCTCCGAAGTATCGCCGTTCCCGCCTTCGGGCCCGCCTTGATGTTCAGCCTGGGCGAAGGGGCGATCCTGCCGGTGGTTGCCCTGTCCGCCCGCGACCTCGGCGCCTCCGTGGCCGGGGCTGCGCTGATCGTGACGCTGATCGGTCTCGGATCCTGGTTCTTCAACCTGCCGGCGTCAATGATCACGCTGAAATTCGGCGAACGCTGGGCGATCGTGGGAGCCGCGGCCGCCAGCGCGGTCGCCCTCGCCGCCGCGGCGGTCGCGCCGCTGTTTCCGGGCGGCCTCTGGGTGCTGGCGGCGGCGATGGTGGTGGTCGGCATGGCCGCCAGCGTGTTCAGCCTGGCCCGGCAGAAATACCTGACCGAGGCCGTGCCGGTCATGCTCCGGGCGCGGGCACTGTCCACGCTCGGCGGCGTCAACAGGATCGGAATCTTCATCGGCCCGTTCATCGGTGCCGCCGTGATGCAGTTCGCCGGCATCAGCGGGGCCTACTGGGCCGGTGTCGTGGCGATGGCCGCCGCGGCTGCCGTGTCCGTCACCATCCCCGACCTCGAAGCGAAGCAGCCGCCGGCAGACGGCGTTCCGGTCCAACAGCCCACCCTGCGCAGCATCGCGGTGTCCCACTCCGGCGTCTTCCTGACCGTGGGGGCGGGGGTCCTGCTGCTGAGCGCGCTCCGGGCCTCGCGCCAGGCGGTCATCCCGCTGTGGGCCGACCACCTCGGCATGGACCCCACCCAGGCCTCACTCATTTACGGGATTTCGGGGGCCATCGACATGCTGGTGTTCTACCCGGCCGGGAAACTGATGGACCGCAAGGGCAGGCAGTGGGTGGCGGTGCCGTCCACGCTCATCATGGGGGTGGCCATGGTGCTGATCCCGCTCAGCACGGACTTCGTCTCCCTCATGCTGGCGGCGCTCCTGATCGGCTTCGGCAACGGGATCAGCTCCGGCCTGAACATGACGCTCGGGGCCGACTTCTCGCCCGACGTCGGACGCGGCCAGTTCCTCGGCATCTGGCGCTTCATGGCCGACGCCGGCGCCACCGGGGGACCCGTTCTACTCTCGGCGGTCACCGCGGCCGTGGCACTGGGTACCGGCGTTGCCGCGACCGGTGTCCTCGGCTTTGCCGCCGCCGCGGTGTTCGCGGTCACCATTCCGCGTCTCAAGCACCGCCGGAACTACTGACGGTCCGGCCCAAGTAGCTCGCAGCAGGGGCCGTTCTGAGGGCTCAAAACGGCCCCTGCTGCGAGTTAGTTGGGTGCCCGCCGCCGGGTGGCGACGCCGAACAGCCAGATGCTGGCCACGGTGGCGAGATAGCCCGCGATGACGATCAGCGACGTTCCGGCCCAGAAATAGCTGATGGTGCTGATCTCCTGACCGCCGGGGCCAAGGCTGAGCAGGGCGTAGGCCGCCACCCCGGCCGCGACAAGTCCGGTGAGGACCGGGAGCGCCACCCAAAGCCTGGCGGAGGCCCAGTGCTCGTTGTAACCGTTCCAGACGTTCCAGCTCGGGCCCCTGCGGAGGATCAGCCAGCCCGCAGGGATCATGAAAGCGCCCACCACCAAGAAGGCTGCCACCACGTCCGCGGGCCGGTGCCACTGGTTGATCAGGGTGGACACGCCCGTGGCGACGGCGAAGCTGCCGCCCAGGTAGCCGGCCAGCGGCCGCCAGCGCGGCGCGACCATGAGGAAGACGGCGGCGGCGGCCGAAGCCGCAATGGTGGTGTGGCCGGAGGGCAACGAATTCAGTTCCAGGGTTTGGACGCCGCGGTACGGCCGGACCGGAAGCAGGTCTTTCAGGATCTGCGTGGCAAGGTTGGCGCCCAGGCACGCCGCGATGGCGATCCCGGCTGCAGACCAGCGGCGCCGCAGGATGGTGACGAATACGACGACGATCGACGCGATGACTACGGAGATCGTCGGCAGCCAGTCCAACAGCTTGGTGGCGGCTTTGCCCGCGGTTCCGCTGAGCTGCACCGCTTCCACAAGGGCCGATTCGTCAATGAACTGCCCTGTGGTGGTGCGGACAAAGAAGAAGTAGGTGGCGGCCAGTGCGGCGACGCAGGCAAGCGTGGCCGCCACGAAATAGGCGCCAGTGCCCTTGCCGGGGGACCACTCTGGACGCGCATCCGGTGTCCCGCCGGGGCGCTCGCCTGGGACAGACGGGTCCAGTGGGGCGCGTTCCTGCCGAAAACTCATGCCATTAAGGCTCCCACAGAACCCTGCGCGCCGCCTGAAGGGGACCGCCCGCCGCGAGGGGAGTGGTGCACCGCGAATATCCAAGTAGCCACCACTCGTGCCAAGCCGGAGCACGAACCGTAGAGTCGGCTGTGCCGGCGTGGCTTGTCCCCGGCACAACGCTCCTTGAGCGGGGCCGGCGGAGACGAGTTTCCTGGTCCAGGAACTCACCCCCAGTCGACGCCGGCCCATCAAGGGGGCGGCTGCCGGGCTTCCCGGTGCAGATTCTCATTTCAGCTGCCCAGTACAGTTTTCAGTTGCCCAGTACGTTTTCAGTTGCCCAGTACAGTGGCATCATGGCCGCCCTCCCCCTGGACCCCGCAGCACATGCCGCCGCCCTGCCCGGCCTCGAGGAACTCCTCGCCGGTGCCCACGTTGTGAGCTTGCCGATGCGCGTGAAGTTCCGTGGCATCCTTCAGCGTGAGGCCCTGCTGATCCGCGGGCCCCTGGGCTGGGGCGAATTCTGTCCCTTCCCCGAGTACGGCGACGCCGAGGCCTCCCGCTGGCTCGCGGCCGCGATCGAGGCCGGCTGGTCCGGCTTTCCGGCGCCGCTGCGGGAGCGCATCCCCGTCAACGCCACGGTCCCGGCCGTGCCAGCGGACCGGGTGCCCGACGTCCTGGCCCGCTTCGGCCGGGTGGACGCGGTCAAAGTCAAGGTTGCCGAACGCGGCCAGACCCTGGACGACGACGCCGCCCGCGTGGCCGCCGTCCGGGCGGCCCTGCCGGACGCCGCGATCCGCGTGGATGCGAACGGCGGCTGGGACGTGACGGCGGCCGTCACGGCACTGACGCGGCTCGCCGCCGTCGGGCTCGAATATGCCGAACAACCCGTGCCGGACATCGCCGGCCTTGCGGAGGTCCGGCGGCAGCTTCGTGCCGCCGGCGTCCCCGTGCTGATCGCCGCGGATGAAAGCGTGCGCAAGGAGGAGGACCCCCTCAAAGTGGCGCGGGCCGGCGCCGCGGACCTGATCGTGGTCAAGGTGGCCCCGCTCGGGGGAGTACGCCGCGCACTGGAGATCGTGGCGCAGGCCGGGCTGCCCGCCGTCGTGAGCTCGGCGCTGGACACCTCGGTGGGAATCCGGGCCGGACTGGCGCTCGCCGCCGCACTGCCCGAGCTGCCCTACGCCTGCGGCCTGGGGACGGTGTCGCTGCTCGCGGCCGATGTCACGCAGGATTCGCTGGTGCCCGACGACGGCGCGATCACCCTCCGCGAGGTCCATCCGGCACCGCAGCTCCTGGCCGAGCACGCAGCCTCGCCGGAACGCCGGGACTGGTGGCTGGACCGGTTGCGGCGCGTGCGCGCGGTGCTCGCGGGCTGACCGGCGCAGGGGGAGGGCTCGTACTGATAATTTGGGACTGTGAATAATCCGGCCGAATTGGTTGTCCCCAGAGTCCAGGCTGCAATTGCCACCGCGTTCGGCGAAGAGTTCCGGCAGACGGATCCGGTGGTCAGGCCCTCCCAGTTCGCCGACATCCAGATCAACGCCGCCATGGCCCTGGCCAAGAAGGCCGGCCTGCCGCCGCGGGACGCCGCCGCGAAGATCGTGGACGCCCTGGACCTGGACGGCATCTGCGCGGGCGTGGAAATCTCCGGGCCCGGCTTCATCAACCTGAGCTTTGACGGCACGTGGATCGAGGAACTGCTCAACGCAGAGGCCGCCCAGGCCGCATCCCCGGCCACGGCGGTCACGCCGGCCGCGAAACCGCGGCGCGTCGTCGTCGACTATTCCTCGCCGAACGTCGCCAAGGAAATGCACGTGGGCCACCTGCGCACCACGGTGGTGGGGGACAGCCTGGTCAAGGTCCTCGAGGCCCTGGGCGACACCGTGATCCGGCAGAACCACATCGGCGACTGGGGCACCCCCTTCGGCATGCTGATCGAACACTGGCTGGAGATCGGCGAGGACTCCCCGGAAGCGGCGCTGCTGGTGGAGGACCCCAGCGCGTTCTACCAGGCCGCCCGGGCCAAGTTCGATGCCTCCGCCGCCGACGAGGACGGCTTCGCCACCCGGGCCCGGCTCCGCGTCGTTGCGCTGCAGGGCGGAGACGCGGAGACCTTCGCCGTCTGGCAGCGGCTCGTCGCCCAGTCCAAGCGCTACTTCAACGCCATCTACTCCATGCTGGGCATCAGCCTCACCGACGACCACATCGCAGGCGAAAGCTCCTACGACGCGCATCTGGCACAACTGTGCCACGAACTTGAGGAGCGCGGCCTGGCCCGGATCAGCGACGGCGCCCTGTGCACCTTCCCCGAGGGCTTTACCGGCCGCGACGGGCAGCCGCTGCCGCTCATTATCCGCAAGTCCGACGGCGGCTACGGTTACGGCACCACGGACCTCGCCACCATCCGCTACCGGGTCCGGGACCTGGAAGCCGACAGGGTTCTCTATGTCGTGGGCGCCCCGCAGAACGTCCACCTGCGGATGGTCATGGCCACGGCCCGGGACGCCGGCTGGCTGCCCGACTCGGTCGAGGCCGTGCACGTGCAGATCGGCAACGTGCTCGGCGAGGACGGGAAGATCCTCAAGTCCCGGTCAGGCGCCCCGGTGAAACTCATGGCCCTGCTCGAGGAGGCCGTGGACCGCGCCCGCGCCGTCATTGACACGTCCCGGCCCGAGCTCAGCGACCTGGAACGCGCCGTGACCGCCCGCCAGGTGGGCATCGGCGCCGTCAAATACGCCGACCTCTCGACCGGCCACGACACCGAGTACGTCTTCGACTTCGACCGCATGCTCGCCCTCACCGGCAACACCGGACCCTACGTGCAGTACGCGGCCGCGCGGATCCGCTCGATCCTGCGCAAGGCCGGGGTACTGGAACAGTTCACCGACGGCGGGGGCGCCGGAGGCCTGGGCGGCGTCACTCCGGCCTCGGGCACCCCGGCCACCGCGACCAGCGGTCCGGCGACGGCCATCGCCGTCGTCGAGCCCGCAGAACGCGCCCTTGCCCTGCACCTGCTGGAGTTCGACGCCACGTTGAACAAGGTGCGGGACGCCATCGAGCCGCACCGGCTCTGCGGCTACCTGTTCGAGCTCGCGCAGCTGTTCACGTCCTTCTACGACCAATGTCCCGTGCTCAAGGCCGAGGAATCCGTCCGGGATTCGCGGCTGGCCCTGTGCGCCCTGGTGCTGCGCCGCCTTTCGGGCGGCCTGGCCCTGCTGGGCATCGAGACGCCGGAGAACATGTGAGTCCGGCGGATTCCGCTGCCGCGCCGTCGTCCTCCGACGGCATGGGCGCAGTGGAGGCCGCCCGCATCGTCGTCGACACCTTGCTCGACGCCGGGCTCCGCCACGTGGTGGTGTCCCCGGGGTCGCGCTCGGCGCCCATGGCCTACGCCCTGGCCGAGGCCGAAGCCGCCGGCCGGGTGGAGCTGCTGGTCCGGATCGACGAGCGCTCGGCCGGCTTCACGGCCCTCGGCCTGGCCCTGTCCACGGGAGCCCCGGCCGCCGTCCTCACCACGTCCGGGACCGCCGTCGGGAACCTGCTTCCGGCCGTCATGGAGGCGAACCATGCCGCGGTGCCCCTCGTGGTCCTCTCCGCCGACCGGCCCGAGGAACTGCGCGGGACCGGCGCCAACCAGACCACAGTGCAGCTGGACCTGTTCGGCGAGCACGTCCGCTTCGCCGTCGACGTCCCCGCGGGCAGCGATCCGCAGCGGGCCGTGGAAACGGCGCTCAGCGCCGCCACCGGAGCGTTCGAGGACACGCCTCCGGGTCCGGTGCAGCTGAACCTCGCCTTCCGCGACCCGCTGATCCCGGCCGCGGGCGACGGTCTGCCCACTCCGGCCGGGCGCCGCGTGTACCGGGCCGCCCGTCATCCGCTGGCACTGGACTTCCCGGCCGCGTCCACGGCCCTGCCGGAGCGGCGGACCGTGGTGCTGGCCGGGCACGACGCCGGCCCCGTCGCCGAGGCTTTCGCCCGCGCCCACGGCCTGCCGCTGCTGGCTGAACCCTCCTCCAACGCCCGGTTCGGCCCCAACGCCGTCGGACCCTACCGGCTGCTCATCGGCCACTTCGGCGCGGACTCGGCACAGCCGATCGAGCGGGTGGTCCTCTTCGGCCGGCCGACGCTCTCCCGCCCCGTGAGCGAGCTGCTGGCCCGCGCCGATGTCCCCTCCGCGCTGTACCAGCCTGTTCCGGTGGCCTGGTACGAACCGGGCCGCCGCACCGACCTGCCGCTTGAAACCCTGTCCGATCTGGCGGAGTTTGCCGGCCGCGGAACGGCCGCCTGGCTCGATGCCTGGCTGCTGGCGGGAGCCGCCGCGCAGCACGCCGTGGACCTGGTCCTGTCCGCTTCGGCCGCCGCGACCGGGCCGTCCGTCGGCGCCGAGGTCTGGAAGCACGCTCGCGGGCAGCTGGTCCTGGGCTCCTCGAACGGGATCCGGGACGTGGACCTCGCGGGGACGCCGCCGGCCGAACCGCAGGCCACCATGTTCGCCAACCGTGGTCTTGCCGGGATCGACGGCACCACGTCCACGGCGACGGGCATCGCGCTCGGCGGTCGCGAGGAAACCACCGTGCTGATGGGCGATGTCACATTCCTGCACGACGCCGGCGGGCTCCTGCTCGGCGCCGGCGAGCCCGAACCGCGACTGCGGATCGTGGTGCTCAATGACGCCGGCGGTGCGATCTTCGGGCTCTTGGAGCACGGCGCGGTGGCCGCGGCGGGGCGCTACGGCGACGCCGTCGAACGACTCTTCGCCACCCCGCAGCGGGTGGATCTGGGCGCGCTGGCCGCGGCCTACGGCGTCGCGCACCACACGGTGGGCACGACGGCGGCACTCGTCGAGGCGCTGTCCCGCCCGGTGGAGGGCCGCAGCATCATCGAAGTGCGCACGGACAGGCGCCGGCTTGGGGAACTGCACCGCGCCATCCGGGCAGCGGTGGCCACCGCGGTGGAAGGCCTGCCGCAGCCCTAGCCGAAAGTTTCCGCTACAAAAAAGGGCAGCCGCTACGTGGATTCACGTAGCGGCTGCCCGAAATCGGTGCGGAATACCGAAATTACAGCACCCGGCTCAGGAATTCCTTGGTGCGGGGGTGCTGCGGGTTGGCGAGGACCTCCCGCGGGTCGCCGGACTCCACGACGACGCCGCCGTCCATGAACGTCAGGCGATCGCCGACTTCGCGGGCGAAGCCGATCTCGTGGGTCACCACGATCATGGTCATGCCGGACTTTGCGAGGTCCTTCATCACGTTCAGCACGTCGCCCACGAGTTCAGGGTCCAGCGCCGAGGTGGGCTCATCGAAAAGCATGAGTTCCGGGTCCATGGCCAGGGCCCGGGCAATAGCGACACGCTGCTGCTGGCCGCCGGACAGCTGGGAGGGGTAGTGGTCGGCGCGGTCTGCGAGTCCCACCCGGTCCAGCAGTTCCAGGGCCCGTTTCCGGGCCGCTGCCTTGGACTGGCCCTTGACCTGGATGGGAGCTTCCATGATGTTCTGCAGCGCAGTCTTGTGCGGGAACAGGTTGAAACGCTGGAACACCATGCCGATCTCGCGCCGCTGGGCCGCGATCTCCTTGGTCTTCAGGTCATGGAGCCTGCCCTTGACCTCGCGGTAGCCGATCAGGTCGCCGCCCACCGAGATGCGCCCGGCACTGATGGTCTCCAGCAGGTTCACGCAGCGGAGCATGGTGGACTTGCCCGAACCGGACGGGCCGATCACGACCGACACCTCGCCCTGGTTGACGGTCAGGTCGATGCCGCGCAGCACGTGGTGCGTGCCGAAGTACTTGTGAAGGCCCTCGATCTTTACCAGCGGTTGCTCAGTGGTGATCGTCATTTCGCCTCCTCCTCGGGGAAGTCCATCTTGAGGGCCGGCTCGGCGTCGGCGCTCGGGGTCCCGGCCGCTGCGGCCTTGGCAGCCGCGGGATTCACCGCAGCCGGAACCCGGTTGTCCACGCCCTTGCCGTAGTGCGCCTCAATGAAGTGCTGGCCCACCATCAGGATGCTGGTGACCAGCAGGTACCAGAAAGCGGCGACAATCAGGAGCGGAATGGGCAGGTAGATGCGGTTGGCCAGGGCATTGGTCGCAAAGGTCAGATCCAGCGTGAACGGCACGGCCAGCACCAGCGAAGTGGTCTTGAGCATGCCGATGGTTTCATTGCCCGTCGGCGGAACGATGACCCGCATGGCCTGCGGCAGGATGATCCGCCGCATGATCTTGCCCTTGGTCATGCCGAGAGCCTCGGCGGCCTCGCTCTGGCCCTGGTCAACGGACTTCAGGCCGGCACGGAAGATCTCCGCGAGATACGCGGATTCATTCAGACCCAGGCCCAGGATGGCCGGGATCAGACCGTGCGTGGGATCCGAAGTCACCCAAGTGAACGTGGCCGGGCCAAACGGGATTCCGAGGGCGATCGTCGGATAAAGAACAGTCGCGAGGCCCCAGAAGAGCAGCTGCGTGTAGACCGGGGTGCCGCGGAAGAACCAGACCCAGGTCCAGCTGGACCAGCGGAACACGGGGTTGTCAGACTGCCGCATGAAAGCCAGCAGGATGGCCAGCACGATCGCCAGGACCATGGACGCAAACGTCAAGACCAAGGTCCAGACAACGCCCTGGACCACCTTGGTGTCCAGGATGTAGGTGCCCACGACGTCCCAACGGAAGTTGGGGTTCGTGAACAGGCTCTGCAGGAAGGCGGCTAGGAAGCCGACGATGATGATGGCGCTGATCCAGCGGCCGGGGTGCCGCACGGGTACTGAATTGTTCAGAACCGGTGCGGCCTGGCCGGCGGCAGTATGGCTGTCCATCTGTGTCCCTGATGTGTGTTCGGTTGACGGGAGGCTCAAGATGAAACCGCCGGGTTGACCTCGGACTTGGTGATGGCGCCGTCAGCGGCGCCCCAGCCGTCCAGGATCTTCTTGTAAGAGCCGTCTTCCATCAGCTTGGTGACGGTCTTCTGGATGACGTCGGCCAAAGCCTTGTCCGACTTGGCGATGGCGATGCCCTGGGGAGCGGCGTCGTAGACGTCGCCGAGCTTCTCGAGCTGGCCGTTGGTCTGCGTCAGCGCGTAGCCGATGATGGGGGAGTCGGCCGCCATCGCATCGATGCTGCCGTTGACCAGGCGGGTGGTGATGTCCGTCTGGGTCTTGAGCGTCACAATGTTGATCGGCTGCTTGCCCGCGGAGGTGCACTTCTTGTTGCGGCCCGAGAGGTCCGGATCTTCCTGGATGGTGCCGGTCTGCACGCCCACGGACTTGCCGCAGAGGTCATCCAGGGAGATCTTCTTCGGGTTGCCCATCTGCACGGCCCAGGCGGTGCCGGCGTTGAAGTAGCTGACCATGTTCACCGCGGCGAGCCGCTCAGGGTTGATCGTGAAGGAGGAGATGCCGAGATCGTACTTCGGGCCCAGGGCCGGAAGGATGCCGGTGAATTCGGCCGTCTGGACCTGGACCTTCAGGCCCAGCGCGGCGCCGATCGCCTTGGCGATGTCGACGTCGTAGCCCACGGGGGTCTGGCCGTCGGTGCCGAGGAATTCGGCCGGTGCATAGGAGGTATCCGAGCCCACGGTCAGGGTGCCTTTGGACTTGATCGCCGAGGGCACCATGGCCGCCAGGGCGTCGTCCTTCTGGACCGTGCTGGGGTCAAAGCTGGCCTTGGCACTGCCGGAGGCGGAGGCCGCGCCGGAGGTGCCGGTCTCGGAGGCGTTCGTGCAGGCCGACAAGGCCAATGCGCTCACGGCGAGGACCGTGGCGGCCCGCAGCGCGGGGTTGCTCAGGAGCGAACGGGAGATCTGCATTTGATTACCTTTTGTGCCGAAGGGATGCGTAACGAGGCCGGTTTATAGTGTAGCGCCGAACAAGAGATGTACGTCACAGAAAACTTAGTTTTCCTATTGGATAACTAAATCAGACCCAAATGCAATATCTCCAACGGCCTATCTGTCTGTAATCCCGGATGCCGCAGATTCGTCAGCTGCGCCCGTGAGGCCAGCAGTGCAAGCCGGCGGGCGGCAGCAAGGGCTAGCTGCTGATGCCGAGCGATTCCAGCATCGGGCGGAACTTCGCCCAGGTCTCGGCGAGCTCGGTCTCGGGCACCGAGCCGTCCACCACGCCGCAGCCGGCGTACAGCCGGACGGTCTGCGGAGATTCGATCACCGCACCCCGCAGGGCGATGCCCCACTCGCCGTTGCCGGCCGCGTCGAGCCAGCCGACCGGGCCGGCGTAGGGGCCGCGGTCCAGGTTCTCAAGCTTGCGGATCAGTGCGCCGGCCACCGTGGTGGGCGTGCCGCAGACGGCGGCGGTCGGGTGCAGCGCGTTGATGAGGGCCAGGCATGTGGGGACGTGGCCTTCCACCTCGGCCAGCTCGGCCTTGACGTCCGAGGCCAGGTGCCACACGTTGGGCAGTTCCAGGATGAACGGCTCGCTGTGCGCGTTCATGGCCTCGGAAAACGGGGCCAGCTGCGTGGTCAGGGACTGGATGGCGATGTCGTGTTCGTGCCGCTGCTTCTCCGACCCGGCCAGCACGCGCTCCGCGAATTCCAAAGGGGAACCGTCCATGCCGTCGGCGTCGCGTCGGTCCAGGGTGCCGGCCAGGACGCGGGCCTGCGCCGTGCGGCCTTCCACCTGGATCAGCATCTCGGGTGTGGCGCCCACGAGCCCGTCCACCCCGTAGGTCCAGCATTCGCGGTACCGGGCGGACAGTTCGCGCAGCACCTGGGCCGCATTGACGCCGGTCGGGACGGTGGCTACGACGTCGCGGGCCAGCACCAGTTTCTCCAGGGCGCCGGTACGGATTTCCTGGACCCCGGCGGCGACGGCAGCCATCCAGGCCTCCTCGCTGAGCGAGCCGGTGTGCAGAGTTGCCCCGGCTGCCAGCGGCAACGGGCGGACGACGGCGCCGCCGGACTGTGCGGGCCGCGGGGACGGGTCGACCGTCACCGAGCGGGCCCCCGACGCCGGGCCGTCGACCAGGGTTCCGGAGCTGCCGCCGGCGGCACCGGTCCTGCCCCTACCGTTGCCGCCCTTTCTGGTGCTGCCGGTTCCAAGCCAGCGGTCCAGGGCGGCGCGGGCGCCAGCTGCGGTGAGTTCGCCGTCGTCGAGCGTGAGCTGGGTCAGCCAGGCGTTGCCGTCACGGAGTCCCACGACGATTTCGGGGACCAGGAGCCGGGACTCGTGGGCAGAGAGTTTGGAGAATGCGAAGGAGCCAAACGCGACCGGGCCCGTGCCGGGGCAGTCCACGGCGTCCTCGATGTCCGCCTCCAGGACCAGGTGGCGCCACCAGATGTCCGCTTCCAGGAACCGTTCGGGGCCGGTGGCGGTGAACCGGGCGATCTCGCCGAAGCCCACGAGCCCGGCCTCGCGGCGGGTCCAGCAGAGGACATCATCCCGGACCAGAAACGACGGCAGGCCCCCGGGGAAAGTGTCGGCATCGAGGGGGACTGTCAAGGTGCGGAACGTGCTCGTCATGATGGCATAACACTAGCCCGTGATCGCCAGTGGCGTGGATAAACGCGGACCGGCCCGGGGATGGGAGCCGCCGGCGGGGCCGTAGCCGCAGGTGAAAGCGGCGTTGAATGGCGGCCCGTTCGTGGGGAAGCCGATCATTTGAGACAATGTGATGGTGAACCGAGCATCCTTGGATAAGCGTCCGGACGAAGTAGCCACGATGTTTGACGACGTCGCCCCCAAATACGACGTCGTCAACGATGTCCTGTCGATGGGGCAGACGCGCCGCTGGCGCAAGGTAGTGGTGGAGGCCGTGGGCGTTAAGCCCGGCCAGCGCGTGCTGGATCTTGCCGCCGGCACGGGCACATCCAGCGAGCCCTACGCCGACGCCGGCATCGACGTCATCGCCTGCGATTTCTCCCTTGGCATGCTCAAGGTCGGCAAGCGCCGGCGCCCCGACATCGACTTCGTCGCCGGGGACGCCACCCGGCTGCCGTTTGCGGACGACACCTTTGACGCCAGTACCATCTCCTTCGGCCTGCGCAACGTCAACGAGCCCAAGAAGGCCCTGGCCGAGATGCTGCGGGTCACCAAGCCCGGCGGCCGGCTGGTCATCGCGGAGTTCTCCCAGCCCGTCGTGCCGCTCTGGCGCACCATGTACACCGAATACCTCATGCGCGCCCTGCCGGCCATCGCCGTCAAGGTCTCGTCCAACCCGGACGCCTACGTCTACCTCGCCGAGTCGATCCGGGCATGGCCGGACCAGGACCACCTGGCGGCGTGGCTGCAGGAGGCAGGCTGGGAATCGGTCACCTACCGGAACCTCAGTGGCGGCATCGTCGCCGTGCACCGGGCCCAGAAGCCGGCCGGCCCGGCGACGGATCCCTCGGCGGGCGCGACGGCGCTGGCTAACCACACCGGACCCGTGGCCAAGCTGCGCCGCAACACCGCCCGGCCCGGACGTTAGCCGATCCGCGTCGTGAATGTACTGATCGTCGGAGCAGGCCCGGCCGGATCCACCGCCGCCTACTACCTCGCCAAGGCCGGCATTGACGTCACGGTCCTGGAAAAAACCAGCTTTCCGCGCGAAAAGGTCTGCGGTGACGGGCTCACGCCGCGCGCGGTCCGGGAAATCCAGAAGTTGGGTCTCGCGCATCCCGAATCGGAGGGCTGGCGGCGGAACAAGGGCCTGCGGCTGATCGCCGGCGGCCGCACGATCGAACTGCCCTGGCCGGAGGTCGCCGACTTCCCGCAGTACGGGCTGATCCGGACCCGCCTCGGCTTCGACGAACAACTGGCCCGCCACGCCCAGTCCGCGGGCGCCGTCGTGCTGGAGCGCCACAGCGTCACCGAAGCCCTGCGCGCCGAGGACGGCCGCGTCACCGGGGTCCGCGCCGCGCTGTTGGACGACGCCGGGCGCAAGACGGGCGAAACCCGCGAATTCACCGCCGACGTCGTCCTTGCCGCGGACGGCAACTCGACGCGCACCGCCGTCTCGCTGGGCCTCCGGAAACGTGACGACCGGCCGCTCGGTGTGGCTGTGCGGACCTACTTCACGTCACCGCGGCACGACGACGACTGGATGGAAGGCTGGCTGGAGCTTCCCGGCCGCGACGGCAAGCTGCTCCCCGGCTACGGCTGGGTGTTCGGCGTCGGGGACGGCACCTCCAACGTCGGCCTGGGCATCCTGAACTCCTCGAAGGACTTCGGCAAGCTGGACTACAAGCAGGTGCTGCGCGAATGGACCGCCGGCATGCCCGGCGAATGGGGCTTCACCCCGGAGAACCAGGTGGGAGAGATCCGCGGCGCCGCGCTGCCCATGGGCTTCAACCGCACCCCGCACTACTCGCCGGGCCTGCTGCTGCTCGGCGACGCCGGCGGCATGGTGTCCCCGTTCAACGGCGAGGGCATCTCCTACGCCATGGAGTCGGCCCGCTATGCGGCCGAATTCATCATCGACGGCGCCGCCCGGTCCGCTTCCGCGGGCTGGGGCGCGGTAGCCACCGACGCGCACCTTGCCCGGTACGCCGACTACATCCAGGAGCAGTGGGGCTCCCACTTCACGTTGGGCCGGGCGTTCGCGGCCATGATCGGGAAGCCGGCCGTGATGAAACTGGCCCTCCGGACCGGCATGCCCATCCCGGTGCTCATGCGGTTCGTGGTGCGGATGCTGGCCAACCTCACCGATCCAGCCGCCAAGGGCTTCGAGGACCGGGTCATCCGGGTCCTGGAATCCCTGGTTCCCGCCACGTCCAACCAGGCACCGTCCACCACGGACCACGTTCCGCACTCCGGCACCAACTCCGCGGATTCCGCAACAAAAGTTAGGGTTAACCCGTGACCAACTCTGCAGACCAAAGCTGGACGCACGCCGGACACGGCCTGCCGAGCTCTGAACCCGACCTCAACACCACGGCGATCGCCACCGGCCTGCAACTGCCGGCAGGCTTCGCGGCGATCGCGGGCGACCCGGAACTGGGCCCGGCGATCACCACCAACCTGGCACGGGTCGAAAAGAAGCTCCGCGAGGCCATCGCCAACTCGGATCCGCTGGCTGATGCGACGTCGCGCCACCTCGTGGAAGCCGGCGGCAAGCGCATCCGCCCGCTCCTGACCCTGCTGTGCGCCCACCTCGGCGATGCGTCCCTGCCCGCCGTGGTGCAGGCCGCCGTCGTCGTGGAACTGACGCACCTGGCCACCCTGTACCACGATGACGTCATGGATTCCGCGCCGTTCCGCCGCGGCGCGCCCACGGCACACGAGGTGTGGGGCAACTCCGTTGCCGTGCTGACCGGCGACCTCATCTTTGCGCGCGCCTCCATCCTCGTCTCGGAGCTCGGGTCCCGCGCGCTTGGCATCCAGGCACGGACCTTCGAGCGGCTCTGCCTGGGCCAGCTGCACGAGACCGTGGGGCCCCGGCCGGACGAGGATCCCCTGGCGCACTACCTGTCCGTCATCGCGGACAAGACGGGCTCGCTCGTGGCGGCCTCAGGCCAGCTCGGCGCCATCTTCTCCGGCGCCGATGAAGCCTATGAGCCCTTCCTGGTCGAGTACGGCGAGAAGGTCGGCGTGGCCTTCCAGCTAGCCGACGACGTCATCGACGTCACCGGCGTCAAGGTCAAGTCCGGCAAATCTCCCGGAACCGACCTGCGCGAAGGGGTCCCCACCCTGCCGGTGCTGCTGCTGCGCAACGCCGCCCGCGACGGCGACAGCTCCGCCGTCGAACTGCTGAAGCTGATCGACGGCGACCTCAGCTCGGACGAGGCCCTGGCCGCTGCGGTGGCCGGCCTCCGGGAGCACCCCGTCACCGCGGAGTCCTGGGTGGTGGCGCGGGCATGGGCCGATGAAGCCATTGCCGCCCTGGCCCCGCTGCCCGAAGGCGTCGTCAAAGATTCGCTGACCAGCTTCGCGCACGCGGTAGTGGACCGCAGCAGCTAAGGCGGGCCGCCGCCGCGGTCGCACGCCGCTGCCGCCGTCTCACGCCGCCTCCCGGGTTGACGATTCTTAAACGGATTGGCCCCGGTTCTTCACAACGATCGAGTCATCCGTTGTGCGGAACCGGGGCCATTTCTCCGTTCGCATCAGATTCACCGGAGGCATGTGGTGAACCCAAGAAAGAGACTATGACAGAAATGTCACACTGTCCAGCGTTTTTGTAAATTGCTTGTCACAAGTTTCGCTGGTGCAGCGTCGGAATCTCCCCACCTCTGGATGGGGAGGGTTCTAAAACGGTGGCGGCACGCCGTGCGGCGGCGCCAAACCCGGGGAGAATCGGCGCCGGAACTTTCCACATAAGCGCCAAGACGGCTGTCGGATCACCCGGCGCAGGGCTGTGCTGGGTTCATGGACCTCACCAGTTACCTCAAGTACGCCGGCTCGGTGGCCCGGACCGGGACGCTGTTGCAGGCTGGATTCTCGGAGCGGAGCATCAGGAATGCAGTCGCGGCAGGAGAGATGCAGCGGTTGCGCCACGGCGTCGTGGCACTGGCGGGGCCGGAACCTGATCTGATCGCCGCCGTGCTGGCCAACGGCCTGCTGTGCTGTGCCTCGGCGGCCCCGCACCACAGGCTTTGGCAGCTCCACCCCCCAGAGCGGCTGCATTTGCTGTGTCGGCATGGCATGGCCGCCGGTGCGGTCATCCACCGCGGCAGCGTGGTGCCGCCGGAGTTTCCGCGGCCCGTGGCTGGACTCACTGACACCCTGCTCCATGCCCTGCGCTGCCTGCCCTCGGTCGATGCCGCCGTCATGGTGGAAAGTGCCCTGCTGCAGGGCCGCACCACGCTCGATTACCTCAGGCAGCGGCTGCCGGGAAACCGGAACGGTGCCGCCCGTGCAGTCCTGGAGCTGGTAGACGGCACGGCTGACTCTGCAATCGAAGTCGTGGCCAGACTGCTCTTCAGGAGCCAGGGCATCTACACCCAGACGCAGGTAAACCTGCCGCGGATCGGCTTCGTGGACTTCCTGCTCGAAGGATTCCTGATCGTGGAGATCGACGGGAGCACTCATCTTGAGCCGGCACAGGTCAAGAAGGACCGGGAGCGGAACAACGCCAGCACGCTGACGGGCTACGCCGTGCTCCGGTACGGGTATCACGACGTCGTCTACAACCCGCAGAAAATCGTCGATGAGGTGTGACAGGTGCTGCGCGGCCGCGTCATCCACTGAATTTCCCCAGGTTTGGACTTCAGACGCCGCAAAATACCCGCGGTTCTGCCCGACACTCCGGCGAGGGACGCCAAACATGGGGAGAATCGGCGGCCGGAGAGCCGGGCCGAGGGAGAAGCAGGAGAAGGAGGAGGGTGAATGAGGAGACGGGCGGCGGAGGCCTAGTCCTCGTCCTCGTCGGTGAAGGCCCACTCGAACATGTCGAAGACGAATTCCGAGAAGGTGCCTTCCTCGCTCTTCCACTGGCCGCGGGCGTTGTTGCGGCGGTACACGATCGGATCCGGAATGCTGAGGTCCCCCACGCGGAAGCCCCAGGTGAACTGTTCCTCCTCGTCCTCGAGGAACATCAGGAAGCCCTCGTCATCGACTTCGAGTTCCTCCGGGTCCCAGAAGTAGTGGTAGGCCTCCATGAGGTCCTCGCAGCCGCCAAGGGCCAGGTAGAACTCGCGCAGGACCAGCGGGACCTGGAACTGGTGCTCGGCGAGGGCGGCGTCGAGTTCGTCGGCCGGGAGGCCATCTTCTTCCTGCCATTCGTCTTCGAGATACTTCGGAACAAGCGCGCGGAATTTCTCGAGGAACATGTCAGTCATGGTCTTATCCTAGCTAATCCCTAGCCGCCGTTTTCCGCCGCGTCCAGGCCGAGCCGGTGCCAGCCGCGGACCGCCAGCGGAACGTACCAGTGGCGCCGCCAGGCCGTGACCCGGAAGGCGAAGACTAGCGCGGCGACGGCCGAGGCGGTCACCGCGGTGAAGGTCCCGGTGAGGGACAGGACGACGGTCGAGGCCGCCCCCGCGAAGGCGGGGAGTGCGTACAGGTCCTTGGGGTCGAAAAGCTGCGGTACCTCGTTGGCGGTGATATCCCGCAGCAGGCCGCCGCCTACCGCCGTCGTGACGCCCAGCAGGACGGCTGCCACGGGATTCATCCCGCCGGCCAGGGCCTTGAGCGTGCCGGTGATGCAGAACAGGGCCAAGCCGCCGGCGTCGAACAGGATCAGCAGCGAGGTGAACCGCTGGACGCTGGAGAACAGGAAATACACCAGCACCGTGGCGAGCAGCGGAGGCGCCAAATACGCCGGGTTGGTGAAGGCCGCGGGCGGGCCCGCGTTGATGATGATGTCGCGGATCACGCCACCGCCCAGGCTCACCACCGAGGCCAGGAGCAACGAGCCGATGATGTCGAACTGCTTCCGCGCCGCCAGCAGCGAACCGGAGACCGCAAAGAAGAAGACGCCGGCGAGGTCAAGCCAGACCAGGACAATGCTGAAGGAGAAGGTCATGAAGCGTCCCGGTCGATAACAAGGGGCGGATAGGGCGGCTCCAAGGTTACGCTAACGGCTATGAATAGCCCCATCCTGATCGCCTGCGCCCACGGCACGTCCAGCCCGCTCGGAGCCGCGGAGGTCAACGCACTCCGGGACGGCATCGCCGCGCTGCGTCCGGGACTGGACGTCCGCGAGTCCTACGTCGACGTGCAGGATCCGGACCTGCCCGCCGTCGTGGCAGGGTTGCCGGCGGGGGAGTGCGCCGTCGTGGTCCCGCTGCTGCTCAGCGTCGGCTACCACGTCAAGGTGGATATTGCCCGGGCCGTGAAGGGCCGGCCGGACACCCTGGCGGCGGCGCCGCTGGGGCCGGATCCGCGGCTCGCCGCGCTGCTGGACCAGAGGCTGCGCGAGGCAGGGGTGACTGACAACGACGCCGTAATCCTCGCCGCTGCCGGGTCCTCCGATCCCGGCGCGGCACAGAACATCGAGGAACTGACAGACCAGCTCCGTGCCCTGCGGTCCAACCGGATCGTGGCGGCCTACGGCGCCTCCGCCGAGCCTTCAGTTCCCGACGCCGTCGCCATGCTCCGCGAGGAGGCGGCCGGCGGGGCCGGCGCGGGGGAGTCGGCCGGCGCGGTGGACCTTGGCGGACGGGTGGTCATCGCCTCCTATCTCCTGGCCCCCGGCTTCTTCCACGACCAGCTGGCCAAGGCCGGCGCGGACCTGGTGACGGCGCCGCTGCTGCCCTCTCCGGTCCTCGCCGAAATTGCCCTGGAGCGCTACGACGCCGCGCTGGCCGAAGCCCCACGACGCCGGCCCTGACGGTCCCCGCCCCTGCACAGCCCCGCGGCGGGTTCAAGGCCTAACGGCGGTTCGTGACGAATTGTTGCCCTAGGTGACTCTCCATTTCTGACCCTTTGTGACGGGATTCCGGCCGCCCCTACAGTCGATGCATGACTGATACAGCTCTAGCCGGAGCGTCCACGGACGAGGCTGCCGCCGGCCGCCCCAAGCGCCCCTCCCGACCCGCCGCCAAGCCGCACGGGCAGTGGAAAGTGGACGGCACCACGCCACTGAACGCCAACGAAACCTGGAAACAGGAAGACAACGGCCTCAACGTCCGCGAGCGTATCGAGTCCGTCTATGCCAAGCACGGCTTCGACTCGATCGACGGCACCGACCTGCACGGCCGCTTCCGCTGGTGGGGGCTCTACACCCAGCGCAAACCCGGAATCGACGGCGGCAAGACCGCCACCCTTGAACCGCACGAACTCGAAGACAAATACTTCATGCTCCGGGTACGGATCGACGGCGGTGCGCTCACCACCGAGCAGTTGCGCGTCATCGGCCAGATCTCCGTGGACTTCGCCCGGGACTCGGCCGACCTCACGGACCGCCAGAACATCCAGCTGCACTGGATCCGGGTCGATGACGTGCCGGAGATCTGGCGCCGGCTCGAAGCCGTGGGCCTGTCCACCACCGAGGCCTGCGGCGACGTCCCCCGCGTCATCCTCGGCTCCCCGGTGGCGGGCATCGCCAAGGACGAGATCATCGATCCCACGCCGCTGATCCAGGAACTCGGAGAACGCTTCATCGGCGACCCGGAACTGGCCAACCTGCCGCGCAAATTCAAGACCGCCATCACCGGCCACCCCAGCCAGGACGTGGTCCACGAGATCAACGACGTCGCCCTGGTGGGCTTGGTCCACCCCGAACTCGGCATCGGCTACGACCTCTGGGTGGGCGGAGCGCTCTCCACCAACCCCATGCTCGGCAAACGGCTCGGCGCCTTCGTCCGCCCGGACCAGGCCGCCGACGTCTGGCTCGGCGTCACCAGCATCTTCCGGGACTACGGCTACCGGCGCATGCGCACCAAGGCCCGGCTGAAGTTCCTGCTCGCCGACTGGGGACCAGAGAAGTTCCGGCAGGTCCTCGAGGATGAATACCTCGGGTACAAACTCTCCGACGGCCCCGCCGCGCCCAAGCCGTCCACGCCCGGCGACCACATCGGCGTGCACGAGCAAAAAGACGGCAGATTCTTCATCGGCGCCACCCCGCTCGCCGGCCGCCTCTCCGGCAGCCAGCTCGTCAAGTTCGCGGACACCCTGGAGGCCCGCGGCTCACGGCGCCTGCGCACCACCCCGCACCAGAAGCTCGTGGTCCTCGACGTGCCCAAGGACGAGGTGGCCCCGCTCGTGGCCGAGCTCGACGCGCTGGGCCTGTCCGCCCGGCCGTCCGTGTTCCGCCGCGGCACCATCGCCTGCACCGGCATCGAGTTCTGCAAGCTCGCCATCGTGGAAACGAAGGTCACGGCGGCGACGGCGGTTGCCGAGCTGGAGCGTCGCCTGGCCGACCTCGCCGCGAGCGGGCAGCTGCCCCAGGCACTGTCCCTGCACATCAACGGCTGCCCCAACTCGTGCGCCCGGATCCAGACGGCGGACATCGGTCTCAAGGGCATGATGCTGCCCACGCCCGACGGCGACCCCACCCCGGGCTTCCAGGTCCACCTCGGCGGCGGCCTGGCATCCGACAGCCGCGAGGAGGCCGGCCTGGGCCGCACCGTCCGCGGACTCAAGGTCTATGTCGAGGATCTCCCCGACTATGTGGAGCGCGTGGTCCGGAAGTTCGTCGCCGACCGTTCCGAGGGCCAGAGCTTCGCCGAATGGGCCTTCGCCGCGGAGGAGGGTGATCTGCAGTGACCGCAGCCCTCCGCACCCACGAGGAGCTCAGGACCCTTGCCGAGGCCGGCGCCGCCGAGCTCGGCTGGGACGCCCCGGCCCGCGACGTCATCGCCTGGGTAGCCCGCAACTTCGAGCTGCCTGCGGTGGCCGTCGCGTGCTCCATGGCCGACGCCGTCCTGCCCGCGCTCGTCGCTGACCAGCTCCCCGGCATCGACGTCCTGTTCCTTGAGACCGGCTACCACTTCCCGGAGACGTACGCGACGCGCGACGAGGTCGCGGCCAACCTGCACGTCAACGTCGTGGACGTGCTGCCGGAGAACACCGTGGAGCAGCAAGACCGGCTCCTGGGCAAGGACCTCTTCGCCCGCGACCCCGCCCAGTGCTGCGCCCTGCGCAAGGTGGATCCGCTGCGCCGCACCCTGGCCGGCTACGAGCTCTGGTTCACCGGGGTCCGCCGCGACGAGGCCCCCACCCGCACCAACACGCCGCTGGTCACCTGGGACGAGGCCAATGGCCTGGTCAAGGTCAACCCGGTGGCGGCGTGGACCTTCGACCAGCTGGTGCAGTATTCCGACGATAACCTCCTGCCCGTCAACCCGCTGCTTTCACAGGGCTACCCGTCCATTGGCTGCCAGCCCTGCACCCGCAAGGTGGCGCCCGGCGACGACCCCCGCGCCGGACGCTGGGCAGGAACCGACAAGACAGAATGCGGACTACACGTATGAGAACTCAAATCACCAACGAGGACCTGGAGCTGTCTGGGCTGGACAACGACGCTGCTGAGACGCCGATTGCCGCCCCGGGAGTGGCATCGGGCCTGTCGGAGCCGCGCGCTGGGCTGATCGAAGATCAGCCGCGCGGCGCAGGGGCGGGGGCGGCAATCGGCGTCACAGCCCCGGGCCGCCTTTCCAGCCTGGACACGCTCGAGTCGGAGGCCATTCATATCATCCGCGAGGTCGTTGCCGAGTTCGAGAAGCCTGCGCTGCTGTTCTCCGGCGGCAAAGACTCCGTGGTGATGCTGCACCTCGCCACCAAGGCTTTCTGGCCGGGGAAGGTTCCGTTTCCGGTTTTGCATGTGGACACCGGGCACAACTTCCCGGAGGTCATCGAGTTTCGCGACCGGACCGTGGAGCGGCTGGGCCTCAAGCTGGTGGTCGGGTCCGTCCAGGAGTTCATCGATTCCGGCGAGCTGGCCGAGCGTGCCGACGGCACCCGCAATCCGCTGCAGACCGTGCCGCTGCTGGATGCGATCCAGCGCAACAAGTTCGACGCCGTCTTCGGCGGCGGCCGCCGGGACGAGGACAAGGCCCGGGCCAAGGAACGGATCCTGAGCCTGCGCGACGAGTTCGGCCAGTGGGATCCGCGCAATCAGCGCCCCGAGCTGTGGAACCTGTACAACGGCCGGCACACGGTGGGCCAGCATGTCCGGGCCTTCCCGATCAGCAACTGGACCGAACTGGATGTGTGGCGCTACATCGAGCGCGAGAACATCGAACTGCCGGGCCTGTACTACGCCCATGAGCGCGAAGTCTTCGCCCGCGACGGCATGTGGCGCGCCGTCGGCGACGTCTCCCAGCCGCGCGACCACGAGGACGTCATCACCAAAACCGTCCGCTACCGGACCGTCGGCGACATGTCCTGCACCGGCGCCGTGGAATCGGCCGCCGCCACCGTGCGCGACGTCGTCATCGAGGTTGCCGCCTCCACCATCACCGAACGTGGCGCCACCCGGGCCGATGACCGCATCTCCGAGGCCGCCATGGAAGACCGCAAGAAGGACGGCTATTTCTAATGAGCACGGAAACGTTTCTCCCGGCCCCGGATCTCGCAGCCGCGGCGCTGCCCACCACGCTGTTCCGCTTCGCCACCGCCGGCTCCGTCGACGACGGCAAGTCCACGCTGGTGGGCCGGCTCCTGCACGATTCCAAGGCGATCCTCGCCGACCAGCTCGACGCCGTCGCCCGCACTTCCGCGGACCGCGGGTTCGGGGGTTCGGGTGGCGGGATCGACCTCGCCCTGCTGACCGACGGCCTGCGTGCCGAGCGCGAGCAGGGCATCACCATCGACGTGGCCTACCGCTACTTCGCCACGGACCGGCGCAGCTTCATCCTCGCGGACTGCCCCGGGCACGTGCAGTACACCAAGAACACGGTGACCGGGGCATCCACCGCGGACGCCGTCGTCGTGCTGATCGACGCCCGCAAGGGTGTCCTGGAGCAGACCCGCCGGCACCTGTCCGTGCTGCAGCTGCTGCGCGTGGCGCACGTGATCGTCGCCGTGAACAAAATCGACCTCGTGGACTTCAGCGAGGACGTGTTCCGCGCGATCGAGGCGGACGTCCAGCGGGTGGGGCGCGAACTCGGGCTTGGTTCCGATGGAGTGGCGGATCTCCGGGTCATTCCCGTGTCCGCGCTCGACGGCGACAACGTTGTGGACCGCTCGGAGCGCACGCCCTGGTATGACGGCCCGGCGCTCCTGGAAGTCCTGGAGACCCTGCCGGCCGCCGACGAGCTCGAAAGCCATCTGGAGAGTTTCCGGTTCCCGGTCCAGCTGGTCATCCGGCCGCAAGGTGCGCTGGCCCCCGGCGCCGTTGCCGGCGGCCTCGATCCGGAGGCTTACCGCGACTACCGCGCCTACGCCGGCCAGATCACTGAGGGCTCCGTGAGGCTGGGGGACCAGGTCAGTGTGCTCACCCCGGGGCAGGCCCCGCGCACCACCACGGTGACCGGCATCGACTTTGCCGGCCGCGAACTCGCCGAGGCGGTGGCGCCGCAGTCGGTGGCCCTGCGTCTGGCGGATGAATTCGACGTCGCCCGGGGCGACACGATCGCGGCGACCGGGGCCGCCGGTGGGAAAACACCTGAGAGCAGCGCGGACGTGTACGCGGCCCTGTGCTGGCTCTCGCCCAAGCCGCTGCGGGAAGGCGCCAAGGTGCTGGTCAAACACGGCACCAGCACGGTCCAGGCCCTGGTCCGGAACGTGACGGGCAGGCTCGACCTCGCCAGCTTTAGCCTGGAACCCACCACCACCCTGGAGCTCAACGACATCGGCCACGCGCAACTCCGGCTCGCCGCCGCGCTCCCGCTGGAGAACTACCTGCACCACCGCCGCACCGGGGCGTTCCTCGTGATCGACCCGCTCGACGGCAACACTCTGGCCGCAGGCCTGGTCAAGGACCATCCCGGCGACCACGAGGACGAGCGCTACTCGATCTAAGCCACATGTCACACGGGCGCAGCCTGTTTCCCCGCCGCCGTGTGCGGCGTTTCGGGAAACAGGCTGCCGTCGTTTGGGGCACAATGTGACGCTGCGTGAACCCGCGTGACCCCCGGTTTCCGGGCCGTTGAACCGCGATTATGACACTCCCTATGGTGAATGAATGAAGACGACGGAACGGTTCCCCGGCCTCCCGGGCAGGGACTCCCAGGGGCGATGTCGCCGGCACTGACCACCCAGCCCGGCCCCTCCGCACTCACCCCAGAACAGGACTTCACCCATGTCACGCACCCCCGAAAGCCCCGCGCCCGGCGAGCAGTCCGGCACGCAGCCCGGCACCACCCGGATCGTCGCCGGCGAGACCGGCAAGCCCAAGCGCCGGCGCACCCTTGAGATCGCCCTGGCCGCGGGGCTCGTGCTCCTGATTGGCGCCGGCGCCGCCATGGCCTCCACCTTGTCCCGCAGCCAGGAAACCGCCCCGGCGGCGGCCGCGGACAGCGGCCCGGCCGCCGAACTCAGGCTCGGCTATTTCGGCAACATCACCCACGCCCCGGCCCTGGTCGGTGTCAGCAAGGGGTTCTTCGCCAAGGACCTCGGCGCAACCAAGCTCACCACCCAGACGTTCAACGCCGGCCCGGCCGCGATTGAGGCCCTTAACGCGGGCGCCATCGACGCCACCTACATCGGCCCCAACCCGGCCATCAACTCCTACGTCAAGAGCAACGGCCAGTCCATCAGCATCATCGCCGGCGCCGCGTCGGGCGGGGCCCAACTGGTGGTCAGGCCCGGTATCAACTCCGCGGCCGACCTGAAGGGCAAAACGCTCGCGTCGCCGCAGCTCGGGGGCACCCAGGACGTGGCCCTGCGCGCATGGCTGGGCAAACAGGGGTTCAAGACCTCCACGGACGGCAGCGGCGACGTCGCAATCAACCCCACCGAGAACGCCCAGACCCTGAAGCTGTTTCAGGACGGCAAGCTCGACGGCGCGTGGCTGCCGGAACCGTGGGCCTCCCGCCTGGTCCTGCAGGCCGGCGCGAAGGTCCTCGTCGATGAGAAGGACCTGTGGGAGAAGGGCGAGTTCGTCACCACCGTCCTGATCGTCAACAAGAAGTTCGCGGCCGAGCACCCCGCCACTGTGCAGGCGCTCCTGAAGGGCCACGTTGAATCCGTCGACTGGCTCAACGCGGCGCCCGCCGCCGAGAAGGCCGCCGTCCTCAACAGCGGACTCAAGGCGGCCGCCGGCAAGGCGCTGCCGGCCGACGTGATCGACCGTTCTCTGAAGAACATCGTCTTCACCGTCGACCCGCTCGCCGGGACGTACAAGAAGCTGCTTCAGGACGGCGTCGACGCCGGCACCACCAAGCAGGCCGACATCAACGGCATCTTCGACCTCACGGCGCTCAACAGCGTCCTTGGCGAGAGTGCGGCCGGCAAGAAGATTTCCGCCGAAGGGCTTGGCAAGGACTAGCTCCTTGGCCTCCAGCCATCCGCCACAACAGTAAGGACCAGACCATGCCAGTCGTACTGGAAAACCTGGGCAAGCGTTTCGGCGCCGGCGCCCCGGTACTGGACGACGTCAACGCCACCATCGGGCAGGGCGAGTTCGTCGCCCTGCTCGGTGCGTCCGGCTGCGGCAAGTCCACCCTGCTCAACATCATGGCGGGACTGGAAGCGCCGACGTCGGGCGCCCTGGAGGTGCCCAGCGACGGCGCCGCCTTCATGTTCCAGGACGCGGCACTTTTTCCCTGGCTGACGGCGCGGGAGAACATCGAGCTGGCCCTGAAGCTGCGCGGCGTCGGGAAGGCCGACCGCCGGGTCCGGGCGGGGGAGTTGCTGGACCTGGTGCACCTGGGCGGCGCAGGGGACAAGCGGCCGCACGAACTCTCGGGCGGGATGCGCCAGCGGGTGGCCCTGGCCCGTTCCCTGGCCCAGGACCGGCAGCTGCTGCTGATGGACGAGCCGTTCGCGGCGCTGGACGCGATCACCCGCGACCTCCTCCACGACGAGCTGGAGCGGATCTGGAAGGAGACCGGCCGCACGATCGTCTTTGTCACCCACAATGTCTGCGAGGCCGTGCGGCTTGGCCAGCGTGTGCTGCTGCTCTCTTCCCGGCCGGGCCGCGTGGTGCAGGAATGGCACGTCAGCGAAGAGCACCGCACCGACGCCGCCCTGGCCGGGCAGCTCACCGGCGTCATCACCGCCCGGCTACGCGAGGAGATCCGCCGCCATGCCAAGTAACCAACTCCCCGTGGCGGAAGCCCCGCCCGAAAACCGCAAGGTCCACGCCGCACTGACCCGTTCCTCCAGCGGCACGGAAGACCTGCGCGAGCTTGAGGCGGGCCTCGATTCGCTGCAGTCCGACTCCCTCCGGAAGTCCCGCATCGACTGGAGCAGGATCCTGCTGCCGGTCGCGGCGCTCGCGGTGCTGGTCATCCTCTGGCAGTTGTACGTGTCCCTCGGCTTCAAGCGGCGCGACCTCGTGCCCGGCCCGCTGGATGTCATCGGCCAAGTCGGAACCCTCTGGGGCGAGGACAAGCTGCAGGAAGCCGTCTGGACGTCGCTGCAGCGCGGCGTCGTGGGCTTCCTGATCAGCGTGGTCGTCGCGACTCCGGTGGGGCTCCTGCTGGCGCAGGTGGCGCCGCTGCGGCGCGCGTTCGGGCCGCTCATCTCCGGGCTGCAGGTGCTGCCGTCCGTGGCCTGGGTGCCTGCGGCCATCCTCTGGTTCGGCCTCACCGACGCCACGGTGTATTTCGTGGTGTTCATGGGTGCCATCCCCTCGATCATCAACGGCCTGATCTCCGGCGTGGACCAGATTCCGCCGCAGTACCGCAGCGTCGGGAAGGTCCTGGGGGCGTCCCGGCTCCAGCTGGCCCTGCAGATCATCCTGCCGGCGGCCCTGCCGGGGTACCTCGGCGGTCTCAAGCAGGGGTGGGCGTTCTCCTGGCGCTCGCTGATGGCAGCGGAAATCATCGCCGTCGGCGGCACGATCGGCTTCGGCTTGGGCTCCATGCTGAACCAGGGCCGGGACCTGTCCGACATGACCATCGCGTTGTCCGCGATCCTGCTGATCCTGGCCGTCGGCATCCTGATCGAACTGCTCGTCTTCGCCCCGATCGAAAAGCGGCTGCTCCGCCGCCGGGGCCTGCTCGCCGGCAGCACCCGCTAAGCGCCCCGGCCCTGGCTGAACAAGAAAGCCCGACGGCGATGCCCGCCGTCGGGCTTTTTGCTGTCCGCCGGCGGACTCTTGTTCCGCCGAAACCGCGCGCCTAGACTCACGACAGGGCCGGCGTCCGGCCCATCCCGCAACTGTTCAGGAGGTAGCCGTGGCACCGAAATTTGGCTTGCTGGCACTGGTCGAGGCCAAGCCCGGGAAGGAACAGGAAGTTTGGGACTTCCTCAACGGGGGCCGCGAGATCGTGCTCTCCGAGCCCGGCACGAGGACCTGGTACGCGTTCCGGGTCAACGAGAACACCTTCGGCATTTTCGACACTTTTGACACCGAGGAGGATCGGCAGGCCCACCTCAACGGGGCCATTCCTGCCGCCCTCGGCCAGCACGGCCCGTCCCTGCTCGCCAAGGATCCGGACATCCGGCCGATTGAGCTCATCGCCGTGAAGTAGGCCGGGGCCTCTGCTCCTGCGGGCGGGGGCACATTGAAACGGACACGCCGTCATTCTGGCCCGCGATGCCTGCTCCGGCCGGCAAAGTGCCCCCGGGCCGCTGCCCGCCTGAACCATAGGCGCGCCAACTATGTGACGCGGCATGACCCTGCGTGAACTGGTGTTTCCGCACCGTTGTTCCGCCCTGTGACGCCGCCCTATCGTCGATGCATGGCAATTCAGGACATTTACCCCACGGCGCTGCGCCTCCTCGGCCGTTCCGTGCTGGTGGTTGGCGGCGGCCCAGTGGCCGCGCGGCGCGCCAAGGGACTGCTCGACGCCGGAGCCCGCGTTTCCGTCGTGGCCCCCGCCGCCTGCCCGGCGCTGACCGACCTCGCCGACGCCGGCCTCCTCACCTGGGAGCCGCGCCCGTACCGTGCATCCGACGTCGACGCCGTCTGGTTCGTCCAGACCGCCACGGGCGATGCCGCCGTCGACGCCCAGGTGGCCGCCGACGCCGAGGCGCAGCGCATCTGGTGCGTTAACGCCTCCGACCACGAATCCTCCGCCGCCTGGACGCCCGCCGTCGCCGTCGTCGAGGACGTCAAGATCGCCGTCAACGCCGGGGGAGACCCGCGCCGCGCCATGGCCCTGCGGGACGCCGTCGCCACGGCCCTGGAAACCGGCGACCTGCCGCTGCGCCGGCACCGTGCTTCGGGCGCAGGCGCAACTGCCGGCTCGGTGGCCCTCGTGGGCGGCGGACCCGGCGACGCCGGACTCATCACTGTCCGCGGCCGCCGGCTGCTGGGCCAGGCCGACGTCGTGGTGGCGGACCGCCTCGGCCCGCGCGAACTCCTGGCCGAACTGGCTCCCGACGTCCGCGTGATCGAGGTCGGCAAGACCCCCGGCCACCATCCGGTCCCGCAGTCCGAGATCAACCGGATCCTGGTGGACGAGGCCCGCCAGGGCCGCCGCGTGGTCCGGCTCAAGGGCGGTGACCCGTACGTCCTGGGCCGCGGCGGCGAGGAGGCCGAATTCTGCCGGCAGAACGGCGTCGACGTTGAAGTGGTCCCCGGCGTCACCTCCGCGATTTCCGTCCCGGCCGCGGCCGGCATTCCCGTTACCCACCGTGGGCTGGCCAAGGGCTTCAGCGTGGTCACGGGCCACGAGGAGCTCTCCGAGGTCCCGGCCCGCGCCGACCACACCGTGATCCTGCTCATGGGAGTGGGTCAGCTCCGCGAATCCGCGGCCTCCCTGGCGCACGCCGGTTTGCCAGCAGACACGCCGGTTGGCATCGTAGAGAATGGATACCTGCCGGACCAGCGGGTGACCATCGGGACGCTCGGGACCATCGCGGACCAGGCCGAGGCCGCAGGTGTTGCGAATCCGGCCGTGATCGTGATCGGCGACGTCGTCCGCGTCAGCCCGTTCGCGCCGTCGCACTTCAAGGCCGCGGACTACAGCACCACCACCCCGAACGCACCCCGTACATCCCGCACCACCGAGACCCGCGTACTGACCCCCCTAGCCCCACCCAACTAGCTCGCAGCAGGGGCCGTTTTGAGCCCTCAAAACGGCCGTAAGTGCGAGTTAGTTGGGCCGTGACAGAAAAAGGAACACAGCCGTGTCAACTAGCACCACCGTAGGAACCGCCGCCCGTCCGCTGCGCGTCGCCGTCGTCGGCTCCGGCCCCGCCGGCGTCTACGCCGCGGACATCCTGACCAAGAGCGAGGCCGTCAAGAGCGGCGAACTTACCGTCAGCATCGACCTCTTCGACCGCTACCCGGCACCCTACGGCCTGATCCGCTACGGTGTGGCGCCCGACCACCCCCGCATCAAGGGCATCGTCAACGCCCTGCACAAGGTCCTGGACCGCGGCGACATCCGTTTCTTCGGCAACGTGGACTACGGCACGGACCTGTCCATCGATGACCTCCGCACGCATTACGACGCCGTCATCTTCGCCACCGGCGCCATCAAGGACGCGGACCTGAACATCCCGGGCATCGAGCTTGAGGGCTCCTTCGGCGGGGCCGACTTTGTCTCCTGGTACGACGGCCACCCGGATGTGTCCCGCGACTGGCCGCTGGAGGCCAAGGAAATCGCCGTGATCGGCAACGGCAACGTGGCCCTGGACGTGGCCCGCATGCTCTCCAAGCACGCCGACGACCTCCTGGTCTCCGAAATCCCGGACAACGTCTACGCCGGGCTGAAGTCCTCGCCCGTCACCGACGTCCACGTGTTCGGCCGCCGCGGCCCGGCCCAGGTGAAGTTCACCCCGCTGGAGCTGCGCGAACTCTCCCACTCCAAGGACGTCGACATCATCCTCTACGCCGAGGACTTCGAGTTCGACGCCGAATCCGACCGGCAGATCCAGAGCAACAACCAGACCAAGACCATGGTGGGCACGCTCACCAACTGGATCGCCGAACAGCCCGAGGACCTCTCCGAGCTCAAGGCCTCCCGCCGGCTGCACCTGCACTTCCTGCACAGCCCGGTCGAGGTGTACGACGGCGCCGAGGCACCCGGCCGCGTCGCCGGAATCAAGTTCGAACGCACCGAACTGGACGGCACCGGCAACGCCCGCGGCACCGGCGAGTTCGTCGACTACCCGGTCCAGGCCGTGTACCGCGCCATCGGCTACTTCGGCTCCGCGCTGCCGGAGGTCGAGTTCGACCACAGCAAGGGCGTCGTGCCGAACGACGGCGGCCGTGTCCTGGACGCCGCCGGCACCCACGTTCCCGGGATCTACGCGACCGGCTGGATCAAGCGCGGGCCGGTGGGCCTGATCGGCCACACCAAGGGCGATGCCCTGGAAACCGTGACCTACCTGCTCGAGGACCGGGCAACCCTGCCCCCGGCCGCGGCACCCGCCCCGGAGGCGATCGTCGAACTCCTGGAACGCCGCGGCATCCAGTACACCAGCTGGGAAGGCTGGCTGGCACTCGACGCCCACGAACGCGGCCTCGGCGAGACCGCGACGGCGGCCGGCGGCTCGCACGGGGTGGCCGTCGCCCGTGAGCGCATCAAGGTGGTCCCGCGCGAGGAGATGGTGGAGATTTCCCGCGGCGGAGTGGCGGCGGAGGTCTAATCACCAGCCTCAGACAGCAACGCGGGGTCACCTCGCGCCCATCCCGGACAGGATTATGGGCGCGAAGTGACCCGCGTTGTTTGGTGGGGGTGGAAAACGGGCGGTAGTCAGTAGGCTTATGGTCATGGATGAGCACGTTTCGCCCTGGGCCGGGCAATACAGGGCGGCCCAATGAGGCTCCGACAAAGCAACGCGTCCGGCCGCGGATACCGCCGGGTCGCGGCCGGGACCGGCTTTAGCTACCGGGACCTGGACGGGTCCACGCTGCCGCCCGGTCCGGTGCGGGACCGGCTGGAGCACATCGGTATTCCGCCGGCCTGGACGGACGTCTGGATTGCCCCGTACGACAACGGGCACATCCAGGCGACCGGTCTGGACGCCGTCGGCCGCCGGCAGTACATCTACCACCCGGGCTGGCGCGAGAAGAAGGACCGGCTCAAGTTCGATCGTGCCCTCCAGCTCGCCGAGACACTCCCCGCCGCTCGCCGCCGCGTGACCATGGACCTGCGCTCCGAGGGGCTCACCCGGGAACGGGTGCTGGCGGCCGCGTTCCGGATGCTGGACAGCGGCTCGCTCCGGGTGGGGTCCGAGCGCTACACCAATGAGAACGGCAGCCACGGCCTGGCCACGCTGCTGTGCGCCCACGTCCGCGTGCACAAGGACGAGCTCCGGCTCAGTTTTCCCGCCAAGAGCGGCAAGGCCTGGGAATCCCGGATCGACGACGCCGATCTCGCCGCCGTCGTGCGCCAGCTCAAGCGGCGCGGCGGCAACGCCCGGCTGCTGGCCTACAAGGAAGGCAGGCGCTGGCACCCCGTGTCCAGTCCGGACATCAACGAGTACGTCAAGGAGCGCACGGGGGAGGACTTCACCGCCAAGGACTTCCGGACCCTGCGCGGAACGGTGGCGGCGGCCGTCAGCCTGGCCAAGAGCGGGCCGCAGGCAAAGGTTGCCGCCCGCAAGCGGGCGGTGAGCCGGGCTATGGTCGACGCGTCCGCGGTGCTGGGAAACACGCCGTCGATCACCCGCAAGAGCTACGTGGACCCCCGTCTGCTGGACCATTTCGCGGCCGGGGAGACCATCGACCCCAAACGGCTGGATTCCGCCGAATCCGAGCTCCGGGCCCTGCTGTACCAGGAGGGCAGCGTGGTCGAACTGCGCTGAGCGGGCACGGTCCCGGCGTCGTGGTTAGGATTCCGCGTTGATGAAGCCGATGATGATCGCCGTCCACCAGCAGGCCTGCGAGATGATCATGCACAGCACCAGGTGGGTCCGCTGCCCGGCGGTCAGGTCCTCGAAGGAGGCCTCGGATGGCAGCCGGGCCAGGCGCCGCATGAGCGGGATGAGCATGATCCCGTTCAAACTGAGCACCAGGACGGCCGCGAGCTTGACGTCTGTCATCGGGTTGGACAGGTGCGGGTTCAAGAACACACCCGTGGCCAGCATTCCGGCCAGGCCGCCCCAGATCAGGGGTGTGGCCGCCCCGTCAAGCCGGAGGATTTCGCTCAGGTCGCGTCTGCCGACGAGCCACAGGAGCCCGTGCCAGTCCACCAGGATGATGGCGCCAAAGGCCACCACCAGGAACAGCACGTGCAGCACGACGGCGAGGTTGTGGACAAGGGTGTCGGCGTGGACTGCGGCGGACAAGGTGACGGACAGCAGCCAGGCCACGGCGGCCGCGGCGGACAGGGCGACGACGAGGCGCCGGGTGGACCGTTCGGATTCACGGTGCCGTCGGATGGTGCGTCTGCTGACCGGGATATAGCTCATGGCATACCTCGTTGAGACCTGCCGCCGGTGGCCGTCCCAGCCCGGCCCGTAGGGTAGCTCCACGATAGTCCCGCCGGTGGCCGCCATCAAGGAAACCGCACCCGCGACGTCGGGCTACATCCGTCCGAAGCGGGCGCGCAGCAGGGCGAAGCCGCCATAGGCAATGAAACCCGCCCCGATCGCCAGGAGCAGGTAGGGGCCGAAGGGCTGGTCCCGGAGCGCCTTGAGGCTGCCGTCCAAGCCGGTGGAGGATTCGGGATCGTTGGTTGCCGCGGCAACCACGAACAACAATCCGGTCAGGATCAGCGCCAGCCCTTTCGCGACGTGCCCGGCGACTCCGAGCGCGCTGACCAGCCTGCCCCGGCGGGTCCCCTCGAAACGGTGCAGTTCCTCCTTGAACTTCTTCCCGAGGCCCTTGACGATGAAGTACACGCCGATCCCCATGACGGTCAGTCCGAGACCGATCAGGGCAGGCATGCCGAAAGGGCCGTGGACGACAGTGGCGCTGAAGTCCCGGGTCGACTCGCCCGAGTCGCCGGGCTGGCCGAGGGCGAAGCCGGCGAAGCTCAGCCCGACGCTGCCGTACGCAATCGCGAGGAAGCCGGAGGAAATGAGTTTTCCCGGCCGCTCACCACGCGGCAGGTGGCGGGCCCGCAGGGTGGCTTCGCTCAGTTGCCAGAGCGAGAGCCCCGCGCAGGCGATGCAGCACGCCCACATCACGGCAGTACCCCAAGGGTTGGCGTCGAGTTGCTCAATGGCACCGGAGGGTTCGGCCTGGCCGGGGGCGCCCAAGACCAGGGCGACGGCGATGGCCCCGATGACCACGTGCAACAGGGCCATAACGGCGAAGCCCGAACGTGCGACGACGTCGAGCACGGTGCTGTCCGACGCAGCCTCCGCTGCGTCCGCGGCGTCGCCTATGGCAGCTTCCATTTCGGAGTTTTCATTGATCATGACGGTGCTGCTGAACCTCATCTGCTCCGTTGAATCGGCGTCCTGCCCCGAATGCCGATTCTACCCCGGCCGACGCGGCGGCCGTGGGGACTATCAAGCTGGTGGTAAGTATGCTTACCATAGCCAGGGCAGGTCCGCGCTCGCGGACCTGGCCCACGTGGCAGCCTCGCTGCCGCCGCGATTTCGGATTCGAAGACAGACGATAGGAAGCTCACCATGGCAGGAAATCTCGTTGCCCGATCCATTCATGACCTGACGGCGGCCGCCTGGTTCGGCGGCTCGCTGATGGGTGCCATTGGGCTCAACGGTGCCGCGGCGGAAGCCAAGGACCCGGCGGAACGAACCCGGCTGTCGAGCCTGGGCTGGAAGAAGTGGGCGCCGTACCAGGCGGCGGCGTTCGGTGCGCATTTCCTTTCCGGACTCGCCATCATCAAGGAGAACCAGGGCCGGATGGCCAAGCAGGACGGCGTCACGCGCCTCAGCGTCTACAAGTCCGTCGTCACCGTCGCCGGCGCGGCCGTGACCCTCTACGCCGGCCTGCAGGGAGCCAAGGTGGAAAAGCTGGCAGCCGAGGGAGCGAAGGGCGCCACCGAGCCGAAGCCGGGCGCTTCGGAGGAGCTCCGGACTGCGCAGCAGCAGCTGAAGGCCCTGCAGTGGGCTATCCCCGTGTTTGCCGGCTGGGTGATTGTTCTCGGCGCCAAGCACGGCGAAATGCAGCGCCCCAAGAACGTCCTCAAGGGCCTCGTCCGCTAGACCGGAACCCCGAAGCAGCAGACGGCCGGGGCCGGAACATGGCGTTCCGGCCCCGGCCGCAGGCTGCCTCACGCAGGAACGGGAGCCGCCAGGGCCTTGGATCCTTCCTTCGGACGCCTGGCCCGCAGGACGAACTTGAACAGCTCGCCGAGGAGCAGCAGCAGCACGGCCGGCACCAGGCAGGCCACCCACTGGGAGCCGGTGAGCGGGACGGTTCCGAACAGGTCCTGCAGCACGCGGATCTGGGTGATCAGCATCGAGCCGACGACGGCCCAGGCGAACGCCCAGAGCAGCTTCGGGTTCGACACCGTTGAGGGCCCGAAGGCGCTCTCCTCCGGGAACCGCAGGTTGAGGGCCACGGCGATGTTCATCAGCCCCAGACCAACAATGGCCATGCTTTGGCCAATCTCGAGTGAGCCGTAGTTTGTCTTGCCGACCTGCACGAGCACCAGGGTTGCGGCGGCCATGAACAGTCCGACGACGAACAGCCGCACCATCATGGACCGGACGATGATCGGCTGGTTGAACGGCCGCGGCTTGCGGTCCATGATCCCCGGCGTCGCCAGGTCCAGGCCCATCACCGCGCCGATGGGGGCGACGATCGCCATGTGGATCCACAAAACCTGCGCCGGGCTGAGCAGCGCCGTGCCGGCGATCGCGAACGCGGACGAGCCGATGAAGGCCAGGATGAACATGAACAGGTTGGCGACCTGGATTCGGATGAACTTCTGCAGGTTGTCATAGACCAGCCTGCCCTGTTCGACGGCGGTCACGATGGTGGCGAAGTTGTCATCGGCCAGGATCATCTTGGCCGCTCCCTTGGCAACATCCGTGCCCGTAATGCCCATCGCGATCCCGATGTCTGCCGCGGCAATTGCCGGAGCGTCGTTGACGCCGTCGCCGGTCATCGCCACGACGTGGCCCTTGCGCTTGAGCACCTGGACGAGCCTGACCTTGTGCTCGGGCGCCACGCGGGCGATCACGCCGATCCCGTCCACCTGGCTGTCGGCCTCGGTGTCGGACATCGCGGCGAACTCGGCGCCGGTCACCGCACGTCCCCTGATGCCAAGTTCGTCGGCGATTGCCGCCGCGGTGACGGCGTGGTCGCCGGTGATCATCCGAACCCGGATGCCGGCGTGTTTGGCCTTGGCGATGGCGGCCACCGCCTCGGCGCGCGGCGGGTCCACCTCGCCGATCAGCGCCGAAATCTCCAGGTCCTGCATCAGCGCCATGACGTCGCCCGAGGGCTGGAACGTCGCGGGGTCGAACTCGCGCTGCGCCAGGGCGAGCACCCGCCTGCCCTGGCTGGCGATGCGGTCGTTGGCGGCCAGCACTTGGGCGCGCATTTCGTCGGTAAGGGGTTCGGCGCGGCCGCCCGGCATCCGCCCGGACGAGGACCGGTCCAGGACGACGTCGGGCGCCCCTTTCACGTAGGCCCGGATCACGGGGCGGCCATCGGCCCCCGGCATCCGGTGGAAGGTGGCCATGAACTTGTAGTCGGAGTCAAAGGGTACGGACGCCACCCGCGGGTTGTTCCTGCGGAATTCCGTGACGTCCACGCCGCCCTTTTGCGCCAGCACGTACAAGGCCGCCTCCGTGGGGTCCCCGACGACTTCGCCGTCCTGGATGTCCGAGTCGTTGCACAGCGCGCACGGGAACATCACGTAGTCGAGGTCGCGTTCGGCGTCGCCGGTAGTCCGTTGGACCTGGCCTTCGAAGCTGTACCCCTCCCCGCTCACGGTGTAGTGGTGCTGCACGGTCACGATCTCCCGCACCGTCATCTGGTTCAGGGTCAGGGTGCCGGTCTTGTCGGAGTTGATGGCCGACGTGGAGCCCAGCGTTTCAACTGCGGGCAGGACCTTCATGATGGCGTTCTTCTTGGCCATGTTGACCGAGCCGACGGACAGGATTGTGGTGACGACGGCCGGCAGCGCGTCCGGGATGGAGCCCACCGCCAGCGCCACGCCGATCCCGAAGAGCACCGCGAAGGATTCGCCCTGGGCCAGGCCCATCACCACGATCGCGATGAAGGCGAAGAGGGCCGCGATGATGATGAAGATGGTGAGCCGGTCAACCTGCTTCGTGAGGGGGGTCTTTTCCACTTTTTGTTGGGACAGCATGTTGGCGATGTGGCCCACCTCGGACCCCATGCCTGTGGTGGTAACGAGGATCTCGCCGTGCCCCCGGGTGACATTCGTGTTCATGAACGCCATGTTCACGCGGTCGCCGATGCCGACGTCGTGCCGGCTGATGGCGGCGGTGTCCTTCTCGACGGCGACGCTCTCGCCGGTCAGGGCGCCCTCCTCGATCTGGAGCGTCGCGGCCAGGATCACCCGGCCGTCGGCGGGGACACGGTCACCGGCGTCGACCACCACGATGTCCCCGGGCACGATGTCCTCTGCGGCGAGCTCGGTCATGACGCCGTCACGGCGCACCTTGGCCATCGCCTTCATCATCTGCCCCAAGGAAGCGGCGGCTTCCTCGGCCTTGCCCTCCTGGTGGTATCCCAGCCAGGCGTTAAACAGCGTCAGCACGGCAAGCCCGATCGCGGTCCCGTATTCGGCGATCAACAGGCTGACGAAGGCGGCGACCACGAGCACGATCTGCATGTAGTCCCAGTAGTGCTTGAAGAACCGTTTCCAGACCGGCTCCTGCTTAGCTGCGGCCAGGGCGTTCGGGCCGTACTCCTGCAGCCGCTGCTGCGCCTCGCCCGCGCTCAAGCCTATGGTCGGATCCACCCTCAGTTCGGCCGCCGCCTCCGCCGGGGCAAGGGCATACCACGTTGCGTCCGTGTCGGTCGCGGCCAAGCTGGCCGCTGCTACGGGATCGTCGCTCATGACTTTCTCCTCATCGACGGGGCGCTGTTTAGAACGGAGTCGGGATGTGCCGCACGGCCAGGGTCGGCTCGCGGTAGTCGCCGGCTTTCTGCCGCTTCGGCAGCTCGACGTCGAGCCCCGGGTACGGCTCGTAGGGAATCTGGCTGAGCAGATGACTGATCACATTGAGCCGGCCACGCTTCTTGACGTCGTTGTGCGCGACGTACCACGGCGCCCAGGCCGTGTCGGTCGCCTCGAACATGGCGTCCCTGGCCCGCGAGTAGTCGTACCACCGGCTGTACGATTTGAGATCCATCGGCGACAACTTCCAGGTCTTGCGGGGGTCATCCATGCGGCTCTCCAACCGCCGGGTCTGCTCGTCCGCGCTGACCTCCAGCCAGTACTTGAGCAGGATCATTCCGGAGTCGACCATCGCCTTCTCAACCATCGGTGTCATGTCGAGGAACCGCTTGGTCTGCTCCGGGGTGCAGAAGCCCATCACAGGTTCGACGCCGGCGCGGTTGTACCAGCTGCGGTCAAAAATGACCACCTCGCCGGCCGCCGGGAAATGTGCCATGTAGCGCTGGAGATACATCTGGGACTTCTCCCGCTCCGTCGGCGTGGGCAGTGCCACCACCCGGAACACCCGGGGGCTCACCCGCTCCACAATGCGCTTGATGGTGCCGCCCTTGCCGGCCGTGTCGCGGCCCTCGAACACGATGCAGATCCGGGCTCCGGTGGATTTCACCCACTCCTGCAACGCGACCAGTTCGCCTTGCAGGACTTCCATCTCCGCTTCGTAGTCCTTGCGGCGCATCTTCTTCCGTTCGTCCTGACCGTCGGCGCCCTGGTTGTTTTTCTTCTTCTTCTTCCCCACTGTCGACCTCCTCGCGGCGTACTTACTGGGGCAAATCTGCGGCACTGCAACACCAAGGAGACTGCCGTGCGATGAGGCCGGCACTCTTGTCCCGGTGACTGGGGCGGAAGTGCAGGCACCCGATCGCGGGCACCCTCCTACAGCGTCCTACCACTCTTAGTGTTGGCCGGGGCCGGAGACGGGTCTACGGCACTAAGACCCTAAATGGGTGCCCGCCGAACCACGGGCCGCCTGGCCCCGGCGCGGCTCGGGGCCAGGCACGGCCGCCCCACCAACACGAAGGCCCCGAGCAGCACGAAGGCCCCCGGGCGGAACGAAAGTTCCGCCGGGGGCCTTCGGCCGCCAGGCCCCGCTGCTGGGCGCAGGGGCGCAGGCTGAGACAGAGCATTGTCCGGACACCTTGGAAAAACCCTTGGCGGCTACTCCCGCAGCCACTCCGCGCAGGAATTCAGGTTCCGGGTGACGCTCTCGACGGCGGCCGCCTCGTCGCGGGCGGCGATCGCGTCCACGAGTTCGTCGTGGCCCTCGTGCGGCAGGCCGTTGAAACCTCCCCGCCGCTGCTGCCGGAGCAGGTCATTGTGGAAGACCACGCCGAAACTGACATACAGCTCATGCAGCAGCGGGTTGGCGGACGCCTGCGCCACCAGTACATGGAAATCCCAGTCTGCGCGGGCCCACGCGGTGTAGTCCGCGGCCAGCCAGGCGACGCGGCGTGCGGCGAGCAGTCCGCGCAGGGCGGCGACGTCGTCGGCCGTCGCGTGGCGGGCGGCCAGCCGGGCAGCCTGGGTGTCCAGCCCGACGCGGACCTCGAGGATGTGCTCCTGAGAGTGGTCCTCGTACATCCGCTGCGTGGCCCCCGCGATCTCGCTGGTGGCCCGGACATACGTGCCGTCACCGCGGCGGACCTCAAGCATTCCGCTGTGGGCCAGCGCCTTGACAGCCTCCCGCAAGGTGCCGCGGGAGACGCCGAACGCGGCCATCAGCTCCGGCTCGGCCGGGATGCGCTGCTGCAGCGGCCACTCGCCGGAGTGGATCAGCACCCGCAGCTTGGCAGTGATTTCCTCCGCCAGCGGCGGCCGGTGCGAGGCGGTGAGTGTCATGGCCGGGTTTCTTCGGGGGAGTGCGAAGCGGCGGGGCGCTGTTCTTTGGGGTGCTGTTCTTTTGCTTTAGCCGTCAGGAGATGGCCCACGGCGATCTGGCCGAGCGCCACCGCCAGCAGGAGGGACAGCGGCAGCGTCCAGGAGTTCGTGGCGCTGTGCAGCAGGCCCATGCCGAACGGCCCGAGGGTGGCCAGCAGATAGCCGACGGACTGTGCCACGGTGGACAGCGCGGTGGTCTCGGCCGTGGTGCGGCCGCTGCGGCTGATCATCACCATGACCAGCGGGAAGATCCCGAGCCCGAAGCCCAGCAGCACTGCGGTCAGCGGAGCCCAGACGGCTGGCAGGACCAGCATCGCCAGGACGCCGAGGGCCATGGCCACGGTGGCCAGGTAGAAGGCCGTCCGCAGCATCCGGGGGCGTGAGCCGATGGCGACCAGCACCATGCCGGCAGGGACGGAGACGAGCTGCATGAGCCCGAACATCAGTCCGCTTTCGGAGGCGGAGAGCCCGGTGGTGGCCAGCATGTAGGGGAACCAGCTCAGGACGGCATAGGCCAGCAGCGACTGCACCGTGAAACCCAGAGTGATCATCGCGCCGGTGCGGGTCCGCAGTAGGGGCCACGGGGAAATTCGGGCGGTCCTGCCGCCGGCCGGGTTGCGGTGGGCGTGCAACGCAATCGGGAGGAAGCCCAGGCAGGCGCACAGGGCCAGGAAGCCGATCGACCCGACGCCCGCGGAGGGCGAGCCGAGTGCTTGTGCCACGGGCACGATCAGGACGGCGGTGACGGTGGCGCCGGTGGTCATGGTCAGCGTGTAGACGGCGGTCATGAGCGACGTGCGGTTCGCGAAGTGCACCCTGATGAAGGAGGGCATTGCCACGTTGCAGATGGCCAGCCCGGACATTCCGGCCACGGTTCCTGCGAGCAGCATTCCGGTGGATGGAATGCCCCGGAGCAGGAGCCCGGCGGCCAGCATCACGAGGGAGAGCAGGATGGCTTTTTCCAGCCCCAACTGCCGCGTCAGCCAGGACGTGGCAGTTCCGGCCACCGCGAAACACAGGGTGGGAATCGAGGGGAGCAAGGCTGCGATCAGCGGGCCGTACCCCAGGACCGCCTGCAGGTCGTGGAACAGCGCCGAGGAGCCGGTGATGCCTGCGCGCAGGTTCAGGCCGATCAGCACGAGCGCCACGACGCCGGCCACGATCACCCCCCGCTGGCGTCCGTCACCGGGTGGAGCTGTCTGGGGGAGAGCGGAAACCGCCGTGCTGCTAGCCGTGCCTATCATTCTTAGAAGTTAGACGTTTGATGTTTGAGGCTTAGCCTTTAGTGGCGAAGATCTCGGCCCCAGGCGACCAAACGAAAAGCAACGCGGGGTCACTCAGCGCCCGTTGTGCGGCCCGGAATGGGCGCCAAGTGACCCCGCGTTGCTTGGGCCTCAGCGCGGGTGCCGGGCGTTGAGCCGCTGCACCGCCAGAGCGAGCCAGAGCTGCACCCGGTCCGCGGTCTGGGCGGGGTCGTAGCCGGTGAGTTCGGTGATCTGCGCCAGCCGGTAGCGGACCGTGTTGCGGTGCAGGGTGAGTTCCTCGGCGACCGCCGCCACCGAGCCGTTGTTGCTGAGGTAGCTCTCCAGTGTGGTCATGAGTTCTGCGCCGTGCGCTGCGTCAAAGGCCCGCAGGGGGTTCAGCGATTCGTTGGCCATGTCCGCGAGCGGCACGTCTTCGCTGGCCAGCAGCAGTGAGGTCAGACTCAGCCGCTCGGGTTCGTTGACGGGGAGGCCGTGGCTGGCGGCGTCGCGGGCCTCGAAGTAGCTCCACCGCAGGCCGTTCGGCTTGGTGTAGGCACCGCCAATGCCGATCGTGGCGTGGATTCCGGCCTCGGCGAGGTGGTCGCTGAGGCTGCGGGCGCGGGCGCTGGCTCCGCTGCCGTCGTCGGACATCACCACCACCAGGTCCTTCCCGACAACGGCGCTGACCGCCGCGTCGAGCGGCTGGGGCAGGGATGAACTCACGAGCTGTTTGTAGTGGGCCGCGGATTCGGCGAGCAGGACGACGTTCTTGCGAGTGCTGTTGACGCCGATGCCGGCGAGGCGCCGGGTGGCTTCGGACGTTTCCAGCGTCCCGTGGATGACGTCCTCGAGGACCTGGCCGGCCAGCGCCCGCTGGGCCTGCCGCTGCTTGACCATGTTGTTGAGTTCGACGCTGATCAGGTTCTGGGCGTAGCCCACAATCCCCGAGTCCTCGAATGGCTGCTTCACCCAGAGCGTGCAGGCATCGCGGCGCCCCGTGGGGATGGGGTAGGAGACCCAGCCCTCGGCCGTGGGTGCCGGATGGCCGGGCATGCTGTTGAACAGCTGTGCCGTGAACTGGGTCAGGACGATCTCGGTCCGCAGCATCGACCCCAGATGTTTGAGGAGTTCGGCGAGCCCGCCGCCCGTCAGCAGGGCCCGGGCCAGGATCTGGTGCCCGGCGATGAGCCGTTCGAGCTTGACCAGGTGGTCCGCGGACTGGGCGTCGGCCACGAGCTTGCCGATCGCGATGAAGGGGGTTTCGTAGGGAACCTCCACTACGGGCAGCCCCCACCGGTTGGCCTCGGCGATCAGGGCCGGCGGCACGGCGTCGTGCGTCAGGCCGACCCCGAAGCCGATCCCCACGGCACCGGCGCGCTGCACCTGCCGGACGAAGCGGCGCTGCTCCGCGGCGCTCTTGAGCCGCATGCCCGTCGTGAGGATCAATTCGCCGCCGTTGAGGAACCGCTGCGGATCCTCCTGTTCCGTGACGGCCACCCAGACAATGTCCTGGTGCCAGGTGGTTTCGGCGAGGCCGGCCTTGGTGAGACGGAGGGAGGAAACTCCCTGCAGTGCGGCGAGTGAAATGGCCATGGATTCAGGATAGCCGGGCGCTGGGCAAGCGCACTAAAGCCTTGCGGGCATGGTGTGCAGGTGCCTATTCCCTGGCTTGTCCCGCTGGCATAGGCTCGTGACCAGTCACACATCCGTCATTGGCAGTAGGAAAGAGGTTGTACACCGTGGTTCAAACCTTGCAGAACTTCATCAACGGCGAGTTCGTCACCCCCGCCGGCACAGGGTTGCTGCCCATCGTGAACCCCACCAACGGAGACGTGGTGGCGCAGGCGCCGATTTCGGTGCAGGCCGACGTCGACGCCGCCATGACGGCTGCCAAGAACGCCTTCAGGACCTGGAAGCACACCACGCCGGGACAGCGCCAGCTCATGCTTCTCAAGCTCGCCGACGCCGTCGAGGCCAACAGCGACGAGATCGTGGAGGCCCAGCACCGCAACACCGGCCAGGTCCGTTCCCTGATCGCCGCCGAGGAAGTGGCCACGGGCGCCGACCAGCTGCGCTTCTTCGCCGGTGCCGCACGCATCATGGAAGGCAAGTCCGCCGGCGAGTACTTCGAAGGCCACACCTCCTACGTCCGGCGGGAACCGATCGGCGTCGTCGCGCAGGTTGCCCCCTGGAACTACCCGTTCCTCATGGCCATCTGGAAGATCGGCCCCGCCCTGGCCGCCGGCAACACCGTGGTGCTCAAGCCCTCGGACACCACCCCCGAATCCACCCTGGTCCTGGCCCGGATTGCCGGCGAGATCTTCCCGGCGGGTGTGCTGAACGTCGTCCTGGGCACCGGCGAGACCGGCGCCATGATGGTGGAGCACAAGGTCCCCGGCCTGGTCTCCATCACCGGTTCCGTCCGCGCCGGCATCGCCGTCGCCTCGGGCGCCGCCAAGGGTCTCAAGCGCGCCCACCTGGAGCTCGGCGGCAAGGCCCCGGCCATTGTGTTCGCCGATGCCGACCTCAAGAAGAGCGCCGCGGCCATCGCCGAGTTCGCCTTCTTCAACGCCGGCCAGGACTGCACGGCGATCACCCGCGTCCTGGTCCAGGACTCGGTGCACGATGACGTCGTTGCCGCCATGGTCGAGCACACGAAGACCCTTCACACCGGTTCGCAGAACGACGAGGACAACTACTTCGGCCCGCTGAACAACGTCAACCACTTCAATGCGGTGACGTCCGCCGTCGAGCACCTGCCGGCGAACTGCAAGATCGAGACCGGCGGGCACCGGGCCGGGGACAAGGGCTTTTTCTTTGAGCCCACCATTGTCACCGGCGCCAAGCAAAGTGATGACATCGTGCAGAAGGAAACGTTCGGCCCGGTCATCACCGTGCAGAAGTTCAGCACCGAGGACGAAGCTGTGGAGCTGGCGAACGACGTCGACTACGCCCTGGCCTCCAGCGTCTGGACGACGAACCACGGCACCGCGATGCGCCTGAGCCGGGACTTGGACTTCGGCGCCGTCTGGATCAACACGCACATTCTCCTCACCGCCGAAATGCCGCACGGAGGCTTCAAGCAGTCCGGCTACGGCAAGGACCTGTCCATGTACGGCGTGGAGGACTACACCCGCATCAAGCACGTCATGAGTGCATTGGATGCATAACGCTGTCGCATAACGCAGATGCATAACGCCAAACGCAGCCGCACCACGCAACCTGACGCATAACTCGCGCGCATCAACCGCACGCTTAGGAAGGCTTTCCCATGACCACCACCGCACATGACATCACCTACCGGCTTGAGCAGAAACGCCGCGTCCAGGCCGACTTCCCGGGTCCCAAGTCCGTCGCCCTGACCGAGCGCCGCAAAGCGGTCGTCGCCGCGGGCGTTGCCTCGAGCGTTCCGGTGTTCGTCGCTGACGCCGACGGCGGCATCATCCACGACGTCGACGGCAACTCCTTCATCGACCTCGGCTCCGGCATCGCCGTGACGAGCGTCGGCGCCTCGGACCCCGCCGTCGTCGGTGCTGTGAAGGAAGCCGTGGAGCACTTCACCCACACCTGCTTCATGGTCACGCCCTACGAAGGCTATGTGGCCGTCGCCGAGCAGCTGAACCGCCTCACCCCGGGCGACCACGAGAAGCGCACCGTGCTGTTCAACTCCGGCGCCGAGGCTGTCGAAAACGCCGTCAAGGTGGCCCGGCTCGCCACCGGCCGGGACGCTGTGGTTGCCTTCGACCACGCCTACCACGGCCGCACGAACCTGACCATGGCGCTGACCGCCAAGGCCATGCCGTACAAGACCAACTTCGGCCCGTTCGCGCCCGAGGTCTACCGCATGCCGATGAGCTACCCGTTCCGCGAGGAAAACCCGGAGATCACCGGTGCCGAGGCCGCCAAGCGCGCCATCACCATGATTGAGAAGCAGATCGGCGGCGGGCAGGTTGCCGCGATCATCATCGAACCCATCCAGGGCGAGGGCGGCTTCATCGTCCCGGCCGAGGGCTTCCTCCCGGCGCTGGCCGCGTGGGCCAAGGACAACGGCGTCGTCTTCATCGCCGACGAGGTCCAGTCCGGCTTCTGCCGCACCGGCGAATGGTTCGCCGTGAACCACGAGGGTGTTGTCCCGGACATCATCACCATGGCAAAGGGCATCGCCGGCGGCATGCCGCTCTCCGCCATCACCGGCCGCGCCGATCTCCTCGACGCCGTCCACCCGGGCGGCCTCGGCGGCACCTACGGCGGCAACCCGGTGGCCTGCGCGGCGGCGCTCGCGGCCATCGGCTCGATGGAGCAGTACGGCCTCAACGCCCGTGCCAAGCACATTGAGGAGATCGCCCTCGGTAAGCTGCGCGAGCTGGCGGCTGAGCAGCCCGCGATCGGCGATGTCCGCGGCCGCGGCGCCATGCTGGCGATCGAACTCGTCCAGCCCGGCTCCAAGGAGCCGAACCCGGAGCTGACCAAGGCTGTCGCTGCAGCCTGCCTCAAGGAGGGCGTCATCATCCTCACCTGCGGCACCTACGGCAACGTCATCCGGCTGCTCCCGCCGCTGGTGATCAGCGACGAGCTGCTGCTGGACGGACTCGGCGTCCTGGCTGCGGCCATCAAGGCCAACGCCTAAGCTGCCAGCCAACGAGCTGCCGGGAAGGCGATCCCAACCCGGCGGCCCGTCCCGCCCGGACAGAGTTGCCAAAGGAAGAGCCGCGGACGCACCGTCCGCGGCTCTTCCTTTGTCCCTCACCGGCGCCTACTTCCAGTTGGTCGCGTCCAGCTGGATGGCGACCACATAGAGGTGCTGGCCCTGCTCGATCTTCTCCACCTCGTAGACCCGCACTTTCGTCTCCGGCACCGGGTTCATCGGGCGGCCGACGCCGATTCCATAAGTCAGCACGCCCTCGAAGTCCCCGGCAGGAGCGTAGCTCGTGAGCGCCTTGTACCCGATCGCCGGGGCCGGGGCGCTCGTCACGGTGCTGGCCGTGCCGTCCGCGGTGTGTGCCTGGGCGCCGCGGAACGTCACCTTGAGAATGCTTCCCGTGCCCGGCATCGGAATGGGCTGGCCGCTGGCGTCACTGATAAGTTCGGGGACCGCCGCGACGTCGTAGCTGGGGAATCCTCCGTTGAACCGGAAACTCAGCTGGTCATAGGGCGGTGTTTCGGCGGGGTGCTGGCCCGCACCGATGGCATGCAAAGTCGGCAGCGGAGCCGCCGGCGGCGGCGCGATCGGTACAGGGTTCTTGTGGTCCGTGTGCAACGAGGCTGTGGGTCCGGGCACCGTCCACTCGTGGGTGACGGTGGAGGAGATCACCTTGTCGCCGGGGTGCGGCGGTGCCGTTTCGTCAGCATCACCGGCCGTTGACGGCGACGCCGAGGCGCTCGGCATCGCGGTACTGGACGCGCTGCCGGAGGGGGACTGCGGTGCCGGCTGGCTGCTGGCGGAGGGCTGCGGGGTCGGCGGCGTGCACGCGGTCAGGACCAGCGCGAGCGTCAGGGCTCCCACCGCGGACCGCGCCCCCGTCCGATGGCTAAAGACCGCATCCATGATGGCCTCCCTTCCACCATCCCAGCGTAGGCGCCGAAGATTCTCCTGCTCAGGGCCATAAGTCACCACCGTTTCTGGCGCCGGCTGGACTAGAGTCATTCCTACCACTGCAGGAACGCAGACCGGCCGACGTCGCCCGGATCCCCGGGGGATGGCTGGCGTCTGCCACAGACCCACGAGGGGTTCATACATGCGATATGTAGTCGGCTACACACCCACCGAACGCGGCGCGGACGCCGTCGCCCTGGCCTCGGCCATGGCCCGGGCGCAGGGAGCCCATCTCGACCTTGTCTATGTGGTGGACCGGAACACGCCCTACGTGGCCACCCGTCCGGAGGGAAGCCTGGCCACCGCCGTGGAGCAGAAGATCCACGCGGCGGAACGGCAGGGGATGGAACTGGTCCCGGACGGCCTGGAAGCCCACTTTCACGTCCGGCAGGCGGACTCGCTCGCGGCCGGTCTCATCGACGCGGCCTTGGAGTACCGGGCCGGCCTGATCGTGGTGGGCGCCGCCAGCAGCGGCCTCTTCAAACGCCACACCGTGGGCAGCGTGGCCAACGCACTCCTGCACGCCGCCCCGGTTCCGGTGGCCCTGGCGCCGCTCGGCTACCGCCGGACGGAGGCGATCACGAGACTGACTCTCGCCGTGGGCCAGCGGGCGGGAGCGGAAGCGGCGATCGACGTCGCGATCGAATCCGCCGAGCGCCGCGGGGTGCCGCTCCGGCTGGTCTCCCTCGTCGAACTGGACGTCGAGGGGGACGGCGGGGAAAACGTCAATGCCGCCCACATCCACGCCAACACCATCCTCGCCGCCGCCGCGCACCGCCTGCCGGAGGGCCACCATGTCAGCGTGGAGGTCGCCCACGGGCGCACGATCGAGGAAGCCATCGATGATCTGGAATGGGACGACGGCGAGGTCATGATCGTCGGGTCCTCCCGTCTGGCAGAGAAGTACAAACTGTTCATCGGCAGCACGGCCAACAAGGTGCTGCGGGCACTGCCGGTTCCGATGGTTGTGGTCCCTCGCGATTACCAGCGGGTGGATTCCTTCCCGGAGGTCTAAGGCCTAAGTTCTTGGGCCTAGGGTTTTGGGACCAGGACCGCCCAGTAGGCCGGAATGCTGCCGGGCGGTCCGCCGGGTTGCATCGGCACGGTTTTCAGGACGGTGGGACCCTCGCCGAGGAGGGTCCACCGCGACGCGGGGAACACCCGGGCGCGTTGCGTGGCGCCGAAATGGCCCGGCTTGGGCAGCGCCGAGATGGCTTGGCGGAGCGGCCCCGGGATCCGGTCGCCCGTGGCGCCCAAACCCCGGAGATAGCTCAGCGCGCTGCCCGGGACATTGGTTTCCACCAGGTAAAGCCGCCCCCTGGTGCCGAGGAGCGCTTTGATCGAGGCTGCGAGGCGCGCCTGGCGGCGCCGGCTCAGGACGTGGAAAACGCCGCGGACAAAGACGTTGGCGTCGCCGAGTTCACGCGCCAGCCCGGACACGGCGGCGGCCTGCGTGGCATCCAGGCTCCGGAAGCTAAGATCCGGAACGTGGGCGTGGACGGCATGGGCTGCCGCCACTGCCTCCGGCGAGACGTCGACGCCCAGCACCGAGGGGAAAGTCCCGGTGAGCCGGTGGGAGATGGCCCCGTTCCCGCAGCCGAGGTCCACCACGGGAAGGCTGGTGTCCATCATGGTCGCCATGGTGTGCAGGTGTTGCCGGATCTCCTCGTTCCGGACGCCCGGCGCCGCGTCCCAGATGATCGGTTCCCTGAGCGATCCTTGCGCCACGCCGCGCCAAAAGACATCCCAGCGCCGGTCCGGTCGCCGGGGACGGTGCAAAGACAGCGCCGCGACGCGGCCTACCAGGCGGAGCGTGTCTGCCGCCCGGCGCGCCCTGCCGGCGCCGGGGCTGGCGGTGTGGTGCGTGGCGGCCTTTTGCGGGGCGGCGTCGTGCTTGGCCGCGTTGTTGGCGGCTTCTGCAAGCGTGGCTGCGTTGCTCGTGCTCTCAGGGCCGGGGCCGCTCATGCTGCGGCACCGTTGCTGTGCGCCAGCAGGGCGGTCATGTCCACAGCGGGCAATGGCCGGCTGAAGAAGTACCCCTGGCCGAATTCGCAGTTGAGCTGCTGCAGCCTTTCGGCCTGCGCGCCGTCCTCGATGCCCTCGGCGACGGCGCCCAGTCCGGCCGAATGAATCAGCTGCAAGATGGCCGCGACGAAGGTCTCCTGCTGCCGGTCCGTGGTCATTCCGTCCAGGAGGGACTTGTCGATCTTTGCCATGGCGGCCGGCAGGGTGCGCAGATAGCTGATGGACGAATAGCCCGTGCCGAAGTCATCAATCTCGATCCTGATGCCAAGGTCGTTGAGGGACTGCATGGTGGCTGCCACCTCCGGCCCGCTGCGCATGATCGCGGTTTCGGTGATCTCGATCGAGATATCGCCCGGCTCGACGCCGTGCCGGGCCAGCAGGCTTTCGACGTACGGCGCCAGATCGACGTGGTGCAGGTCCGCCGGTGAGAGGTTGATGTGGGTGCTGAAGCCGGCCGGGAGTCCGGGATCGGACTTCCAGCGACCGGTTTGCGAGATGGCCTTCCCGAGCACCCAGTGGCCGATTTCCACGGTGAGCCCGGCTTCGTCGGCGGCGTCGAGGAAGATATCGGGCGCCAGCAGACCCATCGTGGGGTGGCGCCAGCGGATCAGGGCCTCGGCGCCGGCAATCTTGCCGGTGCGCAGATTCATGATGGGCTGGTATTCCAGCTCGAGTTCGTCGGTGGCCAGCGCCGTCCGGAGCTCCGCCACCAGGTGGACCCGCTGCTTGGCGGCCTCGTGCATGGCCGCGGAAAACACCAGCAGGGTGTCCCGTCCGCGTTTCTTGGCCTCGTGCATGGCGATGTCGGCATCGCGGATGAGTTCCTCGCTGCGCAGCCCGGGTTCCCCCAGCCGGACACCGGTCCCGGCCGTGAGGGTGACCGCGACGCCCCCGGCGACGATTCTGTCCTTCAGCGATTCGCCGAGCCGGGACGCGATCTCCAGAACGGCGCCGGGCTCCTGGTCCACGACGAGCACAGCAAACTCATCGCCGCTGAGACGGGCGATCAGGTGGCCGGCCCCCGCCGCCGCGCCCAGCCGCTGGGCCGCCTCCCGCAGGACCGCGTCCCCCGCGGCATGTCCGAGGCTGTCATTGATGAGCCGGAAGGAATCGAGGTCCAGCAGGATGAGCGCCGGCTGGCGGTTCGCTCCGGCCGTGGCGACGGCTTCTGCCACTTTTTCCCGCAGCAGCGAGCGGCTGGCCAGCCCGGTCAGCTCGTCGGTGTTGATGACGCGCCGGAGTTCGGATTTGGTCGCCTCCAGAAGAGCGGTCCGCTCGGCAACCCGGACCTCGAGGTCTTCATACATGCTTTGGAGCTCTTCGGCGAGCAGGTTGATGCCGGTGGTGACGGCGTCGATGCCGTCCCGTGCCGGCGATACCTGCAAGCGGTTCGACAGATCGCCCGAGGACAATACGACGATGCCGTCTACGAGTTCCTCGAGCCGGCGGTCGTCATCATGCCCTGTCATGGCCCTGGGAGGTCAGCCAGCGGGCCGCCTCATCGCTGTTCGTGAAAAAGCGCGTCGGAACCGGTGCCGAGTTGACGCCGAGGAAGAAGTTGGCAAGGACGCGGTCCACGGCGGACGAGCCGAGGAGCGCGATTGCCGAGGCGTCGCAGCGCTTCGCGAACACGGCCCGGGCGGCCCGGCTGACCGACTCCGTGGTGGCCATGTCGATCAGGAGCGGCGTGGGCCGGCCCGCGCACATGTCATTGACCCGATCCATGGCACGTTGGGCGTTGGGGGCGTCAATCACGACGCCCCGGGCCCATTGGAGGCGCAAGATGCCGTTGCTGTCGAAGTCGAGGGACGAAATATCCCGCCCGCCCGGACTGTCAAGATCCTTTTCTGGCACCAGCAATCCTCAATTCCGCCCCACCGTGTCCGTCCATGATGACACTAACGCACGGCGCCCCTGGTGCGCAGTCGATTGGCGGACGGGCCAAGTGGGACGTTAGGCGGCGGCGCGGGCCCGCTTCCGTGTCACGGAGTTCTTCCGGGCAGCGAGGAGCATGTCCACGGTTAACACGAGCAGCGCCAGCCAGACGACCCCGAAGCCCATCCAGCGGTCCAGGGTCATCGTTTCTTTGAACACGACGAGGGCCACGATGAACTGCAGGACCGGTGCGAAGTATTGCAGCAGGCCGATCGTGGTCATCGGCAGCCGGCGGGCAGAGGCCCCGAAGAACAACAACGGCACGGCGGTAATGACGCCCGACGCCGCCAGCAGCCAGAAGTGCCCGGCACCATTCGTGGCCAGGCTCGCCGCCCCGCTGACGGCGAGGACGATCATGGTGGCCGCGGCCACCGGCGCGAGCACGATCGTTTCCACCGAGAGGCTTGTGATCGCGTCCGCCCGCGGGCCGACGCGCTTCTTGACGAAGCCGTACAGGCCAAAGCTGAACGCCAGCGTCAGCGCAATCCAGGGCAGTTTGCCGTAGGAGACAGTCAGGACCCCCACGGCGATGAAGCCGATGCCGACGGCAGCCCACTGCAGCGGCCGCAGCTTCTCCTTGAGGACAAAGACCCCCAGCAGCACGGAGACCAGCGGGTTGATGAAGTAGCCCAGCGAGGCCTCAACGGCCTGGCCGGTGGTCACCCCGTAGGTGTAAGTCAGCCAGTTCACCGCGATCAAGGCCGCGGCGATGGACAGCGGACCGATCACCGTGCGGTTCCGGAACGCGGCAGCCAGCACCCGCCAGGACCGGGTGACGGTGATGAGCAGAACGCAGAACAGGAGCGACCAGACCACCCGGTTGGCGACGATTTCGATCGCGCCAGCCGGATGTAGAACGTAGAAGTACAGGGGGAGCAGCCCCCAGAGACCGTAGGCGCCGATCCCGAACAGGATCCCCGCCGTCGTGTCCTTGTCCACTGGGGCCAAGCCCGCAGATGCCGGGGCGGGCGAAACGGTCGGCGGGGCGAGGGAGAAAGATCCGTCAGGTTTAGGCACAAAACCAATAACACCACCTTCGTGGCGCCTATTCCTACCAGCCGGACCACAGGCGGGCCGGCGACATTTAGAATAGGGGCCTGTGCGCTGTATCTACTGGCGCTGTCCCTAAGACTCAGAAGGGCTCCCGGTGTCCAACTCGGCCGAATCCACATCTACTCGTCCCCTGCGTGTCGCGATTGTCGGTGCCGGCCCGGCCGGCGTCTACGCCGCGGACATCCTGACGAAGTCCAATGAGGTCAAAGGCGGCGACGTCGAGGTCAGCATCGATCTGTTCGAGGCATACCCGGCCCCGTACGGCCTGATTCGGTACGGGGTGGCGCCCGACCATCCGCGGATCAAGGGGATCGTCAACGCGCTGCACAAGGTCCTGGACCGCGGCGACATCCGGTTCCTGGGCAATGTCACCTATGGTCGGGATCTGACGCTGCATGACTTCCGTGCCTTCTACGACGCCGTCATCTTCTCCACCGGAGCCATCAAGGACGCCGATCTGGACATTCCCGGAATCGGCCTGGAGGGCTCCTTCGGCGGGGCAGACTTCGTCTCCTGGTACGACGGCCACCCGGACGTGCCGCGGGACTGGCCGCTGGAGGCCACGGAAGTCGCTGTGATCGGCAACGGCAACGTGGCCCTCGACGTGGCCCGCATGCTGGTCAAGCACGCTGACGAACTCCTGGTCACCGAAATTCCGGACAACGTCTACCGGGCGCTGAAGGACTCTCCCGTCACCGATGTCCACGTTTTCGGCCGCCGCGGCCCGGCCCAGGTGAAGTTCACGCCGCTGGAGTTGCGCGAACTCAGCCATGCCAAGGACGTCGACATCGTCCTATATCCGGAGGACTTCGAGTTTGACGAGGCCTCGGATGAGGCCATCCGCAGCAACAACCAGATCCGGACCATGGTCAATACCCTGACGAACTGGCTCGTCGAGGAACATGCCGAGGCCGAGGAGCCGTCCTCGCGCCGCCTGCACTTGCACTTCCTGCACAGCCCCGTCGAGATCCATGACGACGCGGCCAATCCCGGCAAGGTCACCGGCATCAAGTTCGAGCGCATGCAGCTGGACGGCACCGGCAATGTCAAAGGAACCGGGGAGTTCCTCGACTACCCGGTCCAGGCCGTGTACCGGGCGATCGGCTATCACGGCTCGCCGCTGGACGAGCTGGAATACGACGCCCGCCGGGGCATTGTCCCCAACGAGGGCGGCCGGGTCCTCGACGCCGAAGGGAAGCCGGTCCCCGGCATCTACGCCACGGGATGGATCAAGCGCGGGCCCGTCGGGCTGATCGGCCACACCAAGGGCGACGCGCTGGAAACCATCGGCTGCCTGCTGGAGGACCGGCTGACCCTGCCGCCGGCGCAGAACCCGGACCCCCAGGCCATCATTGACCTGCTTCAGGAACGGGGCATCCAGTACACCACGTGGGAAGGGTGGATCAAGCTCGATGCCCACGAACTCGCCCTCGGCGCCGAATGGTCCGCGGCCGAGCCCGCCAACGGGATCGAACGCGAGCGCATCAAGGTGGTGCCGCGCGAGGACATGATCGAGATTTCCCGCGGATAGCCTGTGCCGACGGCGAAGGCATGCCCTGTCCCAAGGCGGCGTCCGGACGTAGAATTTTCACGCACAAGGACTGCCGCGGCGGACGTCCCACTGCCGTGATCGCTTTCCCGTAATCCCTGTGCCGTAATCCCCTCCGGGAGGGTGCCGTGGATGAACAACTCCGCTGGATGGATGCCACGGAGCAGGCTGATCTGGTCCGTTCCGGACAGGTCAGCGCCGCCGAACTTCTCACCGAGGCGCGGGACCGCACCAGGACACTCAACCCCGCCTTGAATGCCGTGATCGTTGAGCTGGTCAGCACCTCGGAAGCAGGCTCCGCAAGCACCGGCCCCGGGGAGGACGCCCCGCCCGGCGCACGTCCCTTTCCCGGGGTGCCGTTCCTCGTCAAGGACCTCGCGCTGGAAATCGCGGGGACACCGTTCTCCGAAGGCGCGCGCTGGCTGGCCGGGAACATCTCACGCCACGATCAAGAACTCACGCGGCGCTTCCGGCAGGCCGGGCTCGCCATCGTCGGCAAGACCAACACGTGTGAATTCGGGCTGAGCCCGCACTGCGAACCGCTGCTACACGGGCCAACGCGCAACCCCTGGGACCTGTCGCGCTCCACGAGCGGATCGAGCGGCGGGTCGGCGGCCGCTGTGGCAGCCGGGATCGTCCCGATGGCCCACGGCAACGACCTCGGCGGGTCGCTGCGCTACCCTGCGGCTTGGTGCGGATTGTTCGGCCTTAAACCGACGCGGGGCCGGGTGCCGCTGGGCCCGGAATACGGCGACGTCGTCGGCGGCCTCGCCGCCGAATTCGCGCTGACCCGTACGGTCAGGGACGCCGCGGCGCTCCTGGACGCCGTGGCCGGTCCGGCACCCGGGGACCCCTACTGGGCCCCGCCGCGGCTTCGCCCCTACGTGGCCGAAACCGCGACGCCGCCTGGACGGCTCAGGATCGCCGCCACAGCCGCCCCCAACAGCGGTCAGCAGGTCCATCCTGACTACCTGCGGACCTTTCGCGCCACCGTGGACTTGTTGAGCAATCTGGGCCACGACGTCGAAGAGGCCCGCCCGGACTCCCTGGGCCGGGCAGGGCACCGGGCCATCCGGGCCGTCTACGCCGCCGCAGCCGCCTGGATTGAGGGCTACTGGACGCGCCGGCTGGGCCGGGGACCGGAACCGGGAGAGCTGGAGCCGTATACCGAGGTCCTGTTCGGGCGCGGCAGGAAGATCGGCGCCGGAGACTACCTGCAGGGCGTCGAGGAGCTGCAGCGCTTCAGCCGCCAGGTTGCGGCCTTCTTCCAGAGGTACGATCTCTGGCTGACGCCCACGGTCGGCTGGCCGCCGTTGCCGCTGGACACGCTGACCGCGACGCCGGAGGACCCCGTCCGCGGGGAACGGGAGGCGGGGCGTTTCCTGATGTTTGACGGCGAGTACGCGAACATCACAGGCAACCCGGCCATGTCCGTTCCCCTGGGGACCGATTCTGCCGGGCTTCCCGTGGGGATGTCTTTCCTCGCCGGATTCGGCGCCGAAGGGACGCTCTTCCGGCTGGCGGCCCAGCTGGAACAGGCCAGGCCCTGGGCCGGTCGGCGGCCTGCGACCGCCGTGCCGTGAGATAGCCCCGTGCCGGTTGGCCGTCAGCCGGCTCGAGAGCCGTCAAACACCGCAAACCATGTGAAGGAGACAGGCGATGTATCTGGGAATGTACACCTTTCGGGGTGACCCGGCAGAGCTTCTCGCCGGCCACGACCGCATGCTGGCCCTCTTGCCCGCGGGCCAGCTGGAACTGCATCTGTGCGTGCAGACCGAGGACGGCATCACCGTCCTGGACACCTGCCCGAACCGGGAGGTCTTTGACCGGTTCAGCACCGGACGGGACTTCCAAGAACTGGTGGCGGCCGCCGGGCTGCCCCGCCCCGAGATCGGGCACCTGGGCGAGATCAAGAGCTACGTCCTGCCACCGGGAGTCACCGCCTGAGTCCGCCCGGGGCCGCGCGGGCCGATGCATTTCCAAAGTCCCCGGACGGAACTAGACTGGGCCGGACGAGGCGGCCTACGGCGCGCCGTCGAGCCCGTCCGCTGGGAGTTCAATGAGGAATCCGGTTCATCCGGCAGCACTGGTACCGCCGGCAGGCGGGGTCACCGCAGCGCTGCGCCAGAAGCATGCCAGCGCCGGGCATGAGGAACTGGATTCGCGCGGACTGGTCTTTCCCGAAAACTTGCAATTGCCCGGACTCAGCAGCCTGATCCAGGAGTCGTGGCGGCGGTCCGCGGAACTGCACGCCAACCCCGATAATCCCGAGGCGCCGCTTGCCATGGATCGGGACGAACTCGAAGAATACCGCCGCCGGCATCCCCTGGCCGCCATCATGCCCGTGATCCACAAGCTCCTGGTCCTGCCGAGCCATGACAGCGGAATGCTGGTGGCGGTGGGGGACGAGGTCGGCAGGCTGCTCTGGGTCGAAGGCGACGCCGCCCTGCAGCGCCGGGCCGAAGGCATGATGTTCGTCCCGGGCGCCGACTGGTCCGAGGCGACAGTGGGCACCAGCGCCCCGGGCACCGCGCTGGCCCTCGGCCGGGGCATCCAGATCTCCGGGGCCGAACACTACAAGCGCTCGGTCCACCCGTGGAGCTGCACGGCAGTGCCATTCCACGATCCGGATACCGGCGCATTGTTGGGGGTCGTGGACATCACCGGCACGGAGTCGGCCGTGGCCCCGCACACACTGTCCCTCGTTGAGGCGACGGTCGCCGCGGCCCAGGCCCATCTGCGGGTGGAACGGCTGCAGCTCGCCGCCGCACGCCAGTCCCCGCCGTCCCGGCGGCGGAGTCCGGCCGCCCCGGGAACGGCCGGGATGCCGGCCGCCAACAGCCTGTACCGCAACAGCCTCCAGCTCCTCGGCCGCGATCAGGCCCTGCTCAGCATCGACGGCCGCACCGTGGCCCTGTCCGCCCGGCATAGTGAAATCCTGGCGCTGCTCAGCACCCACCCGGAAGGGCTGAATGCCGAGGAGCTCTGCACACTCCTGTACCCCGGGGAGGCATCCACCATGACGCTGCGCGCGGAGATGGTCCGCCTGCGCAAGGTCCTGCAGCAGCTCAATCCCGGCGCGGTCCCGGAGTCGCGCCCGTACCGGCTGCCGCTGGACGTGGTTCCGGATGCCGGACAGGTACTGAACTGTCTGCAGCGCGGCGCACACCGGATAGCGCTGGAAATCTACCGGGGCGCCGTCCTGCCCCGCTCCGAGGCGCCCGGCATCGCGGCGCTGCGGGCCAGGGTCTCCGCGCTGATGCGCGAGGCCCTCTTGACGGACGGCAGCGCGGAATCGCTACTGAAGTACGCCGAACTGCCCGAGGCAAAGGACGACGTCGAGGTCCGGGCCGCGGCCCTGAAGCTGCTGCCGCCGCGCTCGCCCAAGCGCGCCGCCGTCGTCGCCGATCTGGAACGGCTGGACCGGGAACTGAGCGCCTGAGCCGCGAACCGGCCGGAAATCCCTCCGGTGACCGGGCTCACACCGGCGCAACCTCACTGCAACCTTTGCGCCCCTAGGCTGGGGGCAACCGGGGCCGGGAACGCCTTGCCGCCCCCATCTTGCACAGCAAAGGAGCTAGCAATGACTGTTTACGCCCAGCCCGGAACCGAGGGCTCGAAGGTCACCTTCAAAGACCGCTACGAAAACTGGATCGGCGGCGAGTGGGTCGCCCCGGTCAAGGGCCAGTACTTCGAGAACATCACCCCGGTCACCGGCAAGGCCTTCTGCGAGGTCGCCCGCGGCACCGCCGAGGACATTGAGCTGGCGCTGGACGCCGCCCACAAGGTTGCACCCTCCTGGGGCAAGACGTCCGTGGCCGAGCGCGCCGCGATCCTGAACAAGATTGCCGACCGGATCGACGCGAACACCGAGATGCTCGCCGTCGCCGAATCCTGGGACAACGGCAAGCCGATCCGCGAAACCCTCAACGCCGACATTCCGCTCGCCGCGGACCACTTCCGCTACTTTGCCTCCGCCGTCCGCGCCCAGGAAGGCCGGCTGTCCCAGCTCGACGACGACACCACGGCATACCACTACCACGAGCCCCTCGGCGTCGTCGGCCAGATCATTCCCTGGAACTTCCCGATCCTCATGGCGGTCTGGAAGCTCGCCCCGGCTCTCGCCGCCGGCAACGCCGTCGTGCTCAAGCCTGCCGAGCAGACGCCGTCCTCGATCCTGGTCCTGATGGAACTGATCAGCGACCTTCTGCCGGCCGGCGTCATCAATGTGGTCAACGGCTTCGGTGTGGAGGCAGGCAAGCCGCTGGCCTCCAGCCCGCGGATCCGCAAGATCGCCTTCACCGGCGAAACAACTACCGGCCGGCTGATCAGCCAGTACGCTTCCCAGAACCTGATTCCGGTCACCCTGGAGCTTGGCGGCAAGAGCCCCAACATCTTCTTCAATGACGTGGCCGACACCAATGATGCCTTCTACGACAAGGCACTGGAAGGCTTCACCCTCTTCGCATTCAACCAGGGCGAAGTCTGCACCTGTCCTTCCCGCGCCCTGGTCCAGGAAGGTATCTACGATTCCTTCATGGCCGATGCGCTGGCCCGCACGCAGAAGATCATCCAGGGCAACCCGCTGGATACCGAGACGCAGCTGGGCGCCCAGGCCTCGAACGACCAGCTGGAAAAAATCCTGTCCTACATCGACATCGGAAAGCAGGAAGGCGCCAAGGCCCTCACCGGCGGCGCCCGGGCCGAAATGTCCGGCGACCTGGCCGGCGGCTACTACGTGCAGCCCACCATTTTCGAGGGCCACAATAAGATGCGGATCTTCCAGGAGGAGATCTTCGGCCCCGTCGTGTCCGTGACGCGCTTCAGCGACTACAACGACGCCATGGGGATCGCCAACGACACCCTCTACGGCCTCGGCGCAGGCGTCTGGTCCCGCAACGGCAACGTCGCCTACCGTGCCGGCCGCGAGATCCAGGCCGGCCGCGTGTGGGTGAACAACTACCATGCCTACCCGGCCGGTGCCGCGTTCGGCGGGTACAAGTCCTCCGGCATCGGACGTGAGAACCACTCGATGATGCTGGACCACTACCAGCAGACCAAGAACCTGCTGGTCAGCTACAACGAAAACAAGCTCGGCTTCTTCTAAGCCGCATTGACCCGGGCGGGGCGGATCGGACGTGATCCGCCCCGCCCGCACCATTTCCAGCACCTGCGGGGAAACACGCCAGGATCGACGGCGTGTTCTGCTGAAGTTCTGCTGAAGGAAGGACGCTGATGCCGGAGACGAAGCTCGACGCCGCCGTCACCCGCCCCGGGGAGGACTTCTCCCGCGTGGCGCTCACTCCCGAGGCCGTGGAATTGCTGCGCAAGCTGTGGGTGCAGCACGGTCCGCTGATGTTCCATCAGTCCGGCGGCTGCTGCGACGGGTCCTCGCCGATGTGCTACCCGGCCGGGGAGTTCCTCACGGGGGACTCGGACGTGTTGCTCGGCCTGTTCGACATCTCGGACGGTATCCAGCCCCAGCCGCTGGAATTCTGGATGTCGCGGGAGCAGTTCAACTACTGGAGCCACACCCACCTGACCGTCGACGTCGTCCCCGGCCGGGGGAGCGGATTCTCGGTGGAGGCACCGGAAGGCAAGCGGTTCCTGATCCGCTCGACGCTCATGGACTGGCCCGTCTAGGCGGTCTGCGGCGGTGCCAGGGGCGCAAGCGGGCCGGGCAGGATGATCCTGCCCGGCCCGCTCTTTCGTCTCACTATGTGAGATTAAAATGGCCGCCCAGTGGATGGACATTACACTAGATAGGTCTGTTTCCAAACCAGTTATCGAGATTGCGGACTTTCCTATGAACCTTTTCCGGACCAAATCCATCGAGCAGTCCATGTCCGACGCCGATGAACCCGGACGCAAGTTGAAGCGCTCGCTCAGCACGTGGGACCTCATGATCATGGGGGTCGCGGTTGCCGTGGGCGCCGGGATCTTCTCGGTCGGCGCGAAGGCCGCCGCGAACTTCGCCGGCCCCGCCGTGACCGTCTCCTTTGCGATCGCAGCCGTCACGTGCGCGCTCGCCATCATGTGCTACGCCGAGTTTGCCACGGCCATCCCGGTGGCAGGCTCGGCCTACGTCTTCACGTACGCGACCATGGGGGAGGTCCTCGCATGGATTATTGGCTGGAACCTGATCCTCGAACTCTTCACAGCCGGCGCCGTGATCGCCAAGTACTGGGGCATCTACCTCAGCAAGGTCTTCGCGCTCATGGGCCTGGACGTTCCGCCATCGATCTCGCTCGGCGGCATCGACCTCTACTGGGGCGCCTTCCTGATTGTCGCCATCTTCACCGTGCTGCTGGTCCTCGGGACAAAGCTCTCCGCCCGCGTCGGCAACATCTTCACGCTCATTAAGATTGCCGTGGTCCTCTTCGTGATCGTGGTCGGCTTCAGCTACGTGAAGTTCGAGAACTACGCCCCGTTCGTCCCGACCTCCCAGCCCACCGGCGGCGCCGGAACCGCGGACGTGCTCAAGCAGTCGTTCTTCGGCTTCCTGACCGGCGCAGCCCCGGCCCAGTACGGAACCCTCGGGATCTTCGCCGGCGCAGCCCTGGTCTTCTTCGCCTTCATCGGCTTCGACGTCGTCGCCACCTCGGCCGAAGAGGTCAAGAACCCGCAGAAGACGCTGCCCCGCGGCATCTTCGGTGGCCTAGCGATTGTCACGGTGCTGTACATCCTGGTGTCCCTGGCGCTGACGGGCATGGTGTCCTACACAAAGCTGGCCGAGGCCAAGAACCCCACGCTCACCACGGCCTTCGAGGCCGTCGGCAACACCGACGCCGCCAAGGTCATCGCCTTCGGCTCCCTCGTCGGCCTCACGACGGTCATCATGGTGCTCCTCATGGGCCTGTCGCGCGTGGTCCTGGCCATGAGCCGCGACGGCCTGTTGCCGCGCTCCCTGTCCAAGACCAGCACTATCCGTGCGACGCCGGCCCGTCTCCAGATCATTTGCGGCGCCGCAGTCGCCGTTGTCGCCGGGTTGACCAACGTGGACCTGCTGGAGGAAATGATCAACATCGGGACGCTGTCCGCCTTCGTGATGGTGAGCCTTGGCATCCTGGTCCTGCGCAAGAAGCGTCCGGACCTGAAGCCGAGCTTCCGCGTCCCGTTCGGCAAGGTCCTCCCGATCGTCTCGGCCGTGCTGTGCCTGTACCTCATGACCAACCTCGCCGTGGAAACGTGGATCTTCTTCGCCATCTGGCTTGTGATCGGCATCGCGATCTACTTCGCCTACGGCCAGCGCCACTCGCGGCTGAACGAAAAGTTCGCGGCGGCCCGCGCCTCGGTGAACGGCCCCGGCACGGAAGGCCCTGGCAGGGACGATACAGTCGACGCGGCCGGACCGGCTGCGGCGGAGGACGAGGACGCACTCACCCGCTCCTGACCGGAGACCGACCGGCCCGGACACCTCGGAGTCGCCGGAGCCGTGCGAATGCGCTGGAAACTTCCGGCGTCAGCGCACGGCTCCGGCGACTCCGGCGTTTGGACGGCCTTCGGCGGTTCGGTCGCCCCTCCCTAAGATGGAGGCATGGCCCGCCAAGCACGACCGGAACGCAAAACAGAGTTGTTGTCGGCGATTCTCGACTACCTCATGGACAAGACGCTGGCAGAGCTGACGTTTCGGAGCCTCGCCGACGGTCTGGGCGTCAGCAGTTACGTGCTGGTGTACCACTTCGGCAACCGGGAACAGCTGATCAACGAGATCACCCGCGGCATCGAGTCACGGCTGGACAGCATCCGCGCCACCGACGTCCGGGACATCGACCGGGACGCGTGGGGTGCGTTCCTCCTCGAGTCCTGGCAGTGGACCATGGCGCAGCGCAACAGGCACCTGGCCCGGCTCGAATTCGAGGCGACAGCCCAGGACGTTGTGGCGGCGGTACCGCGCGGCACCGCCCAGGAGCATTTCCGGTTGCTGCACGAGAAGTCCCGGGACTGGCTCATCATTCAGGGCGTCAAGCCGGAGTTCGCGGACACCGACGCCCGCCTCTTCACCGCAGCCTTCTACGGGCTCCAGTTCGACTTCGTGGTCAACAACCAGCCCGAGGAAGCCAGCAAGGCCTTTGAGCTGATGATGCTGGTCTTCTTCAACAACCTCGACAGGCGTCTCGCCACCGATGGTCAGCACATCTGAGCTGCCCTCAGGGAGCGGCGTAGCGGCCCTCCCACTCCACGAGGGGACGCAGATGTTCCCAGCGCTGTGCGACTTCCTCAACCGCCCCGGGTCCGGCAAGCCAGCCGGGCTGGCCCACGTTGACCCCGGCTGTGAGGGATTTGTGCCTGAGCAGCTCCGCCCGCGGATGGTCTTTCTCGAAGCCCCGCGGCACGGTCTTTAGGCGTTCGCCTTCCACCGCGAACCCCGCGGCCTCGACCTTCTGCACGATCTCTTTCAGGGCCTCGCCGCTGGCGGGGTCGTCCACGGCACCGCGGAAGCGTGCCAGTTGGGCCGGGGTGTGCGTGTGGCAGCCTCCGCCGATGAGGAGACCGTCGGCACTGAGCTGGATATAGAAGCCCACGCCCTCGTCCACTGCCGCGAAGGCTCCCTGCGCGGTCTTGTAGGGCGACTTGTCCGGCGAGAACCGGACATCCCTGTTCGGGCGAAAGAGCTTGGCCGGGCCGAAGCGTGGCTCCAGCTCGGCCAGCAACTGGGTGAGCGGCCCTTTCACCGCGGCGTCGTAGACAGGCTTGTGCTCCAGCCACCAGTCCCTGTTGTTGTTCTGTTCAAGATCGGCGTAGAACCGGAAGGCGTCACTTGGAATGCCTGTGAATGGAAGGCCTGTGAATGGAATGCCTGCGAATGCGGTCATGCCCAAATCCTACGGAGCCGCAGGGCGCGGTGGCGAGCGGCAGGCACCCCCATGTGGATAACGGCAGAACGCCCCGCCGCGCAGGTGCGTGGCGGGGCGTTCCGTTGGTGCAGGCTGCCATCAGCCCGGCCTCTACAGCAGCCGGCCCTTCAGGCAACGTTCAATGCAGCTATCAGACCTTGTTGGCGGCCTCGGCGTCGGACTCGACCTGGCCGGCACCGAGGTTGGCGCGCAGCTTGGCGCCGAATTCGGCGTCGACGTTGGTCCAGTACGCGATGGCGCGTTCCTTGATGTCGGCGTTCTTGACGCCGCTGACGGCCCCGGTGACGGTCTCCAGCAGGCGGCCCTTCTCGCCGTCGTTGTACACCTCGCGGTACAGCGTGCCGGCCTGGCCGAAGTCGCTGTCCTCGGCGTGCAGAGTGTGCGCGGAGAGGGTCAGCTCGCCGTCGTTCTCCCAGCCGCCGCCTGCAACGGCGGGCTCCACGGCAGCGGGACCGCCGACGGAGTTCGGTGCGTAGACCGGAACGGACGGAGCGTTGAAGTGGTAACGTCCGGCGCCGTCCTGGCTGTAGTTGTTGACCTGGTTCTTGGGCGCGTTCACCGGGATCTGGGCGTGGTTGGTGCCGACGCGGTAGCGGTGGGCATCCGCGTAGGAGAAGATGCGGGCCTGCAGCATCTTGTCCGGGGATGCGGCGATGCCCGGCACGAAGTTCGACGGCGCGAAGGTGGCCTGCTCGATCTGCGCGAAGTAGTTCTCCGGGTTCTTGTTCAGCTCCATGGTGCCGACCTTGATCAGCGGGTAGTCCGCGTGCGGCCAGACCTTCGTGAGGTCGAACGGGTTGAACCGGTAGCTCTTGGCGTCCTCGTAGGGCATGACCTGGACGTGCAGGTCCCAGGAGGGGAAGTTGCCGGCGGCAATGTTTTCCTGCAGGTCCCGGAGGTAGAAGTCCGCGTCGGCACCGGCCAGGGCCTCGGCCTCATCGCCGGTCATGGACTTGACGCCCTGGTTGGACTTGAAGTGGTACTTGACCCAGAAGCGCTCGCCCTCGGCGTTGATCCACTGGTACGTGTGCGAGCCGTAGCCCTGCATCTCACGCCAGGAGGCCGGGAGGCCGCGGTCGCCCATGAGCCAGGTGACCTGGTGGGCGGATTCGGGGGAGAGGGTCCAGAAATCCCACTGCATGTCCGCGTCGCGCAGGTGGGTGCCCGGGAGGCGCTTCTGCGAGTGGATGAAGTCCGGGAACTTGATGCCGTCGCGGATGAAGAACACCGGGGTGTTATTGCCGACGAGGTCGTAGTTTCCCTCGGTGGTGTAGAACTTCACTGCGAAGCCGCGGGGGTCGCGCAATGTATCGGAGGACCCTGCCTCGCCGGCGACGGAGGAGAAGCGGATGAGCATGTCCGTCTCGGTGCCGGGCTGGAACAGTGCCGCCTTGGTGTACTTCGAGACGTCCTCGGAGGTCTTGAAGGTACCGAAAGCGCCGCCGCCCTTGGCGTGGACGACGCGCTCCGGGACACGCTCGCGGTTGAACTGCGCGAGCTTCTCGATCAGGTAGTGATCGGTGAGGATGATCGCGCCGTCGGCACCGACGGACTGGGAGTGGGCATCGGACGTGACGGGAGCGCCGGACTGTGTCGTGGACACGGCGGGCACAGAGATGTTCTCAGTCATCGTTCTCCTTTGGTTGGGGTTTCTTAGCTTCGTTCGGAAGGAAGTTGTTGGGTGCGCTGGCAGTCCTGGCAGATGCCCTGGTACAGCACGTCCGCGATCTGGATGGTCATCGGCTTGGCGTTCGCGTCCCAGTGCGGGGTCAGGCAGGGTGCATGGCCGACGGCGCATTCGACGTCCTCCACCCGGCCGCAGCTGATGCAGACGGCATGGTGGTGATTGTCGCCCACCCGGGTCTCGTACAGGGCAGGGGAGTGCGGGGGTTCGAAGCGGCGCAGCATGTGCAGGTCGGTGAGGTCGCCCAGGACCACATAGACCGACTGGGCGGTCAGGTCCGGCAGTTCCCGGCGGGCGGCGGCGAGGATCGCCTCGGCCGGCGAATGCGGGTGACGTTCGACGGCGCCCAGCACGGCCAGGCGCTGTTTGGTCACCCGGCGGCCGTGGGCGCGCAGGGCGGCTGCCCATGCGTCGTGGGTACCCGCGGAATCCGTCATGGTCTCATTCAAGCACTTATTATGACTGCCTCACAATAAGTCGACGCTAACTGCGTGTCACGAGGCACCCCCGGCGCGCCGCTAGAGTTGCCCGGTGGGGAAATATCTGGCGGACATCACGCCGTTGCGCGAGAGTCCGGCCTTCCGCCGTCTGTGGCTGGGGTCCGCCGTCTCCGCGCTGGGCAGCCAGTTGACCGTGGTCGCCGTCAGCCTGCAGATATACCGCCTCACCCAGGACAGCCTCTACGTGGGACTGCTGAGCATCTTCGCCCTGGTGCCGCTGGTGTTCGGCGGCCTCCTGGGCGGCTCGATCGCCGACGCCCACGACCGCCGCACGGTAGCCCTCCTCGCCTCATCGGTCCTCTGGCTGACCACCGCCGCCCTGGCGCTCCAGGCGTGGCTGGAGCTGGGGGACGTGTGGCTGTTGTACGCGCTTGTTGCGGTGCAGAGCGGAGCCCAGGCCATCAACCAGTCGGCCCGCAGCGCAATCATCCCCGTCCTGGTGCGCCAGGAGCTGCTGCCGGCCGCGAACGCCCTAAGCATGATGATTTTCGGCCTGACCATGACCGCCGGCCCGCTGCTGGCCGGCGTGCTCGTGGCGTGGATCGGGTTCGGCTGGACCTACACGATCGACGTCGTCAGCTTTGCGTTTGCGTTCTGGGCGCTCCTGAAGCTGCCGGCCATGCCACCCGGGCAGCACGCGGGACCGGCCGGGCTGCGGTCCGTCGTGGAGGGATTCCGCTTCCTTGGCACCCGGCCCAATCTCCGCATGACGTTCGTGATCGACCTCGTGGCCATGATCTTTGCCCAGCCCCGGGCGCTGCTGCCCGCCATCGGCGCGCTGATGATTGGCGGCGGCGAGGCCACGGTGGGCGTCCTGCTGGCCTCGATGGCCGTGGGGGCGTTCCTGGCCGGCCTGTTCTCGGGGCCGCTCGGCGGTGTTCGCCGGCAGGGCACCGCCGTCGTGTGGTCCGTGATGGGCTGGGGCGCCTCGGTGGGGGCCTTCGGCCTGGTGGTCGTCCTGGCGGGCCATACCGGAGACGGTGACGTGACCGCGTGGCTGCTGCCCGCCGCCCTGTGTTGCGCCCTGGCCGGCATCGCCGATTCCGTCAGCGCCGTCTTCCGGACCACCGTGCTGCAGGCCTCCACCCCGGACCACCTGCGCGGCCGGCTGCAGGGAGTCTTCGTGGTGGTGGTGGCCGGGGGACCCCGGATCGGGGACATGCTGGCGGGCGGCGCGACTAAACTTGTCAACGAGGGGTGGGTTCTGCTGCTTGGCGGCGTGCTGTGCATCGGTGTGGCGTGGACGGTCGCCCGCCTGCAGTCGGGCTTCCTCCGGTACGACGCGTGGAACCCGGTACCGTAGCCGTTCGTTTTTCTTGGTAGGGCGTTGACCAACAGGGTTGAACAACAGATCAGGGCAATACGGGTCATCAGGAGGACCAGTGCATCAGCATCACAACGGACTGAAGACCGCGGCACTTTTCGGAGTCCTGTGGGCGGTGCTGTTGGGTCTGGGGGCGTTCATCGCCGCCGGGACGCGAAGTGCCGCGCCGATCTGGATCATGGCCCTGGTCGGCATCGGCACCACTGCGTACGGATACTGGAACAGCGACAAACTGGCCATCCGTGCCATGCAGGCCTACCCGGTCACGGAGGCCGAGGCGCCCCAGCTCTACCAGATCGTCCGGGAGCTGTCCGGCCGGGCCAACCAGCCAATGCCGCGCATCTACGTCTCGCCCACCATGGCGCCCAACGCCTTCGCCACCGGCCGGAACCCGCAGAACGCCGCCGTCTGCTGCACCGAGGGCATCATGCAGCTGCTGGACGCCCGCGAGCTGCGCGGCGTCCTGGGCCATGAACTGATGCATGTCTACAACCGGGACATCCTGACGGCGTCGGTGGCCGCCGCCGTCGCCGGCGTCATCACCTCGGTGGCGCAGATGATGCTGCTGTTCGGCGGCGGGGACCGCCGCAACGCGAACCCGTTTGCCGCGATCGCCATGGCCCTGCTGGCCCCGTTCGCCGCCTCCCTGATCCAGATGGCCATCTCCCGCACGCGTGAGTACGACGCCGACGAGGACGGATCGTCGCTGACGGGCGATCCGCTGGCGCTCGCCTCCGCCCTGCGCAAGATCGAACAGGGCGTGCAACTGGCGCCTTTGCCGCAGGACCAGAAGCTGGTCAATGCCTCGCACATGATGATCGCCAACCCGTTCCGGGGCGCCGGCGTGGCCAAGATGTTCTCCACCCACCCGCCGATGGCCGAACGGATTGGCCGACTCGAACGGATGGCCCGCCGGCCGCTCGGCTAGTCCGCCGGCTGCGGGTCTGGCGACGCGCAAAAAGGCCCTCGACACCGGAATACCGATGTCGAGGGCCTTTTTGCGCGTCGCGAGGAAACTTGCGCCGCGGACGGCCGCTAGCTGCGGAAGTTCACAAACTGCAGGTCGGCCTCGTCGAAGCCCTTCAGCAGGTTCATGGTCTCCTGGAGATCGTCGCGGGACTTGGACGTCACTCGGAGCTCGTCGCCCTGGATCTGGGACTTGACCGACTTGGGCGCCTCGTCCCGGATCAGCTTGTTGATCTTCTTGGCCAGGTCCTGGGCGATGCCCTCCTTGATGGAGGCCTCGAGCCGGAATTCCTTGCCGGAGGCGTAGGGCTCGCCCGTATCGAGGGACTTCAGCGAGATGCCGCGGCGGATGAGCTTCGACTGCAGCACGTCGAGCACTGCCAGCACCCGCTCCTCGGAATTGGCCTTCATGAGGATCTTCTCGCCGCTGAAGTCAACCTCGGCGCCGACGCCCTTGAAGTCGTAGCGCTGGGCAATTTCCTTCTGGGCCTGGTTCAGCGCGTTGGCGACTTCCTGCTTGTCTACCTTGCTGACGACGTCGAACGTGGATTCGCCTGCCATGACTGTCCTCCTGATGGTTGCCGGGTGCCTGATGCCAGGCCGGGATATCTGCATTCCAGCCTAGCGGATGCCCCGAATCTGGAGCCCGCCCGCGTGGGGTGACATTTCACAGTCCGCTCATAGCTCAATCACGGCGGGAACGAAGCTGGTCTCGGCAGAGTTGCAACGGTTGGAACCGCTGCTGAAAGGCAAGAACATGCACCATGAGGCCGTCCGCTACGTCACCCGCACCACCGCCGCCGCCGCCAGCACCCTGGCGACGACGGCTACCTCTGTTGCCGCCGCCGCGCTGGCGGCCTCGATCATTCTTAGTCCCGCCGCCGATGCGTCGGCCCGCATGGATGGGGTCCACTCGGATCTGGCCCGTGCCGTGCAGCTGAACCAGGTCACACCGGAACAGGCGGCACGGTTCGAGGCCCGGCTGGCCGGGCGCATTCTCGGAGAGGCCTGATTTCCTGCAGAAGTTCCGCGGATTTCGGCCCTTTTTGACCCTGCCTGTGAACCGCTAGAGCGCCGATTCGATTCTTCGGCGGAAGTTCTGTAAAGTTGTCTTGCCCGCGGGTGCTGGAAGCGGAACGGACTGGAAACAGGCGTTCAGGGACTGGAAACCGCGAGTGATCTTCTTTTGAAGTTCGGCAGATTACCCGAGCGGCCAAAGGGGGCTGACTGTAAATCAGCTGGCAACGCCTACGGGGGTTCGAATCCCTCATCTGCCACCCTTGGAAAGGCCTCCGGAACCACATGGTTCCGGAGGCTTTTTCTTTGCCCGAACTCCGCGCCAGCCACTGACCGCGGGGGTGGGGGTTAGCGGCCGCGGCTCAGTCCTTCGGCGGACTCGGGATGGTCACCATGGTGCCAGCGGGCGGAATCCATTCGCCCCCGGTCAGCAGGTTCAGGTTGGCGATTCGCAGCGCATGCAGCGGAACGCCGTAGCGGCTCGCGATGCCCGCGGGGGTGTCGCCGGGGCCGGTCCTGTAGAGGAGGCGTCCCTGCTCGTCGTGCCCGGTCACGCTGCCGCCAGCCCCGAGCTGCGGCACGGCCACCCCTCTGAGGTCGATGACCTGCCCCGCGGAGATAACCACCGATTCGTTGAAGTTCTTCAGGATCTCGGGCGTCATCCGGAAGTGGGAGGCGATGCCCTCCCAGGTGTCGCCGTCGGCAGCGGTGTAGCGCATCGGAAGGAAGTATCCGTTCATTTCCGTTGTGCCCCGCAATCCCGCAGGTTCCGGGGAGGGCGCGGGCGCCGCGGCTTCCGGTCGCCCGGCCGGTGTTCTGCCGGTGGTGTCCGTTCCGGAATCGCACGCCGCTGTCATAGCCAGAACTGGGGCCAGAACTAAGGCCGAGACCGCGGCTGGAACGGCGATGGCGGGCACGAGGCGCCTTGCGCCGGAACCATGGCTCATGTCGGAAGTCCTATCGCGCGGGGCCTCCCCCCGAGGCCCGTCGGGGCAATTATTCCATACGTTTGAATAAAGCGGTCCTGCAGAGTGGCGCGCTCCACGGGTTCGGTATAGTGCCGGTCATGGACGACAAAGCGATCTTGCACCAGTACCTCCGGACCCGGCGGGACAGCCTCCTGGCGAAGCTCGAAGGCCTCAGTGAGTACGACGTCCGCCGCCCCCTCACCCCGACCGGAACAAACCTGCTGGGCCTGGTCAAGCATGTGGCGAGCGTCGAATTCGGCTACTTTGGCGAGGTTTTTGGCCGGCCCAGGGAGTTCGCGCTGCCGTGGTTCGCCGACGATGCGGAGCCGGACGCTGACATGTGGGCCGCCCCCGGCGAGACGCGGGAGCAGATCATGGAGCTGCACCGGCTCTCGGCCGCGCACAGCGACGCCACGATCGATGAGCTCAGCCTCGATGCGCCCGGCGTCGTGCCCTGGTGGCCGGAGGAGCGCAGGCGCGTGACCCTGCACCAGATCCTCGTGCACATGTGCGTGGAAACGGCCCATCACCTGGGCCACGCGGACATCCTGCGCGAGCTGCTCGACGGCAGGGCCGGCCAGGGCTCGGGCGATCCGAATCTCTCGCAGCGCACCCCCGAGGGCTGGGCCGTCCACCGGGCCCGCATCGAAGCGGCCGCCGTCGAGGCCGAGGCTGCGGCATCAGCCGCCGACACCGGCAGCTAGCCCTGGCGGCGGGCAGCCTGCACCGGCCGGCACGGCGGGCAAATGCCCGCCGGCAACACTCCGCTATTCTGCGAGCAAAATCTCAGTTTTCGGTGTGGGGCCGTCGTAGGGTTGTCGGGTTCGCTGTTGAAGAAGAAGGAGCCTTCGTGAAGTCGTTTGCCTGTGGAGATGTGGTTCCCGGTTGTGAAGCCCGCTGGGTGTGCAGCACGGAAGATGAAATTTTGGTTAATGTGGCCGCCCACGCCGCGTCCGCACACGGGCTGGAGGCACTGCCGGCCGATGTCGTGCAGGCCGTCCACAAAGCCATCGTTCCCGTTAGTTGATTGACGGGGCAGACGGCCTCCCGTCCGGCGCCGGGGCCGCTCCGGGCCCGGGGTGGAACGAGCATCTGGAGGCCGCCTGCCGCGGCGAAGGCCTGTCCGCGTTCTACCAGCCCATCGTTGATACTGCCCGGGGTACGGTGGTGGGCTACGAAGCCCTGGCGCGGTTTCCGGGCTTCGAGGAAAAGAACCCTGAGGTGTGGTTTGCCGCCGCGCGCACGCATGGCAAGGCTGCCGAGCTTGAGGCGGCAGCCTTGCGGGCCGCACTCACGGCGCGCCCCACGCTGCCTCCGAACTGCTTCCTGACCCTCAATGTCTCACCGGAACTGCTGCTGACGGAGAGCATCCGTGACATCTGGCGCGGTCAGGGAAACCTTGGCGGACTGGTGGTCGAGCTGACGGAGCAAACCCCCATCGACTCTTATCTGGAGCTGGAGCCTGACCTCAACCAGCTCCGCGCGGCCGGCGCGCTGATCGCCGTCGACGACGCCGGGGCCGGCTACGCGGGACTCCGCCACCTCCTTGCCCTGCGGCCCTCGCTGATCAAGATCGACCGGGAACTGATCCAGGATGTCGACCGCGACGAAGCCAAGCGCGCACTGATTTCCATGCTCGGAACCTTTGCCAGCCGAGTCGACGCCTGGATCCTGGCCGAGGGCGTGGAACGGGTGGAGGAACTGGACGCCCTCGTGGCCCTCGGCGTTCCGCTGGTCCAGGGGTATTGCCTGGCCCGGCCGGGGCCGGCCTGGGAGCCGATCGGTCTTGACGTCGCTCACCGCCTGGCGTCGAAACCGCCCGTGACGCTCCAAGGCATTATTCGCGACATTGTGGAACCCGCGACGACGGCCGCCACGACGGCGACGGCGGCCGCCGCGTTTGATGACAACCCCGCGCTGCAGTCGGTGGTGTTGGTGGGGGAACACCTGCGCCCCGTGGCGGTGCTGGACCCCAGCGCAGCGGCGCTGGGCGTGGTGAGCCCGGGAATGCGGGTCAACCTGGATACACCGATCAGCGAGGCGCTGGCACGGTCCATGACGCGGGTTCAGGCCAGCCGGTTTGACCCCCTGCTGGTCACGGACAACGCCGGCCGCTTTGCCGGCGTCGCCCGGATGGAACGGATGATCACGGCGCTGGCGGCGGACAACTAAACCTGGTCCGCGTCCGGACCGCCTGGCTCTCCCGCCAGCAACTGGCCGGTGGCCGGATCCGGCGCGCCGTCGAAGTAGCGGTCCAGGACGTCGTTGAACACGGGCTCGCCGGGGGCCGCCCGATGGAACAGCGTCATGGACGAGTGCAGCTTCCGAGCGTCAATGTCGCCAAAGATCTGCACCGCGCTCCGGCCCCGGAGGGCCGCCACCGCGGCAGCGGCCGCCACCAGCCGGGGACCAAGGACTCCGTGCCGACAGTAGGCACGGGCCTCTTCCAGCGAGGTGATGGCGTACCTGCGGGCGGTCTCGCTGCGGCCCAGGCCCGCGAGCTGGGGAAACACGAACCACATCCAGTGACTTCGCTTCATCCCCGAGCCCAACTCGGCCAGCGCGTGCCCGTAGGTGCCGCCGGCGTTTTGGGCTGTCACGAACCGCTCAAGATCGTAAGGGTCTTCCATTCTGGCTAGGCTACGTCGCCGGGTCCCGTTAGGCCACATCGGCGGGGCACACTGCGACAGGGCGCCAGCAGGCGAAGGGGTCATTCGGCCGGGGCTATATTGTCGGTCCCGGGCGTATCGTGTGCCACATGGCGAATGTCTTGGAGATGGTCGGCGTTGTAAAGCGGTTCGGGCCCGTGATTGCCCTGAACGGGTTGGATTTTTCCGTCGAAACGGGCGAGGTCCACGGCTTCCTGGGACCGAACGGCTCCGGGAAATCGACAACAATCCGCCTGCTGCTGGGCATGCTTCGTGCCAATGCGGGTTCCGTCCGGGTGCTGGGCCTTGACCCGTGGCGCGACGTCGCGAGCCTCCACCGGCGCCTGGCCTACGTCCCCGGAGACGTGGCGTTGTGGCCCAACCTGACCGGCGGTGAGGTGATCGACCTCCTCGGCCGGCTCCAGGGCGGCCAGAACGTAGCCCGCCGGGACCAGCTGCTGGAGCTCTTCGACCTCGACCCGACCAAGAAGTCCCGGGCCTACTCCAAAGGCAACCGGCAGAAGGTGGCCCTGGTCGCCGCGCTGGCCACCGATGCTGAGCTGTTCCTGCTGGACGAGCCCACCAGCGGACTGGACCCGCTGATGGAGGAGGCCTTCCGCGGCTGTGTCCGGGAACTGCGGAACCAGGGCCGCACGGTACTGCTCAGCAGCCATATCCTCAGCGAGGCCGAGGCGCTGTCGGACCGCGTGAGCATCATCCGTGAGGGCCGGGTGGTGGAGACCGGGCGGCTTGATGAACTGCGGCATCTGACCCGTACCTCCGTCACCGCCGATGTCGCGGTAGTGCCGGCGGGCTTGGATGCCCTGCCGGGCGTCCACGACGTCGTGGTCACGAACCACCGCGTCAGCGCCCAAGTGGAACCGTCCGGTCTGGCCCCGTTCATGCGGGCGCTGACCGACGCGGGACTCGTCGCGCTGACCAGCCAGCCGCCCACACTGGAGGACCTCTTCCTGCGCCACTACGGCGCGGCGGTGCCCGCGGCCGCGGCCGGGTCTAGCAGCGGGCGCACCGCTGATGCGTGAAACGTTGGCGGGGACCGGAGTCCTGATCAGGCTCGGGCTCCGGCGTGACCGATGGCTGTTGCCGGCGTGGATCGCCGGATTCGCCGCGACAACGTATTCAACAGCGGTGGCTGGCGCCGAGCTCTACCCCGATGTCGCGGGCCGGGTCGAGGCCGCGACGGCCCTGAATGCCACTGCCTCGCTCGTGGCCCTCTTCGGCAGGGTCTATGACCCCACGTCCCTCGGTGCCCTGTCCCTCATCAAATACACAGCGTTCATGGCTGCCATCCTGGCCGTCCTCATGGTGTTCATCACCGTCCGCCATACCCGTAGCGACGAAGAGTCGGGGCGGCTCGAGCTCCTGGGCGGGGGCCGGATGGGCCGCGACGCACCGCTCGCGGCCGCCCTCGCCATCAGCTTCGGAGCGAGCATTGTCCTGGGGCTCGTCACGGCGACATCTTTGGCCGCCGGCGGGCTGCCTGCCGAAGGCTCGCTCGCGTTCGGACTCGGCTGGGCCGCCACCGGCATGGCTTTCAGCGCCGTGGCCGGGGTAACCGCCCAGCTGACGGCCAGCGCGCGGGCGGCCACGGGGATGAGCGTCGGCATCGTAGCCGTGACCTACGCGCTCCGGGCGGTGGGGGACCTGGCCGAACCGGGGCCGTCCGCCCTGTCCTGGCTCTCGCCGATCGGCTGGAACCAGCAGATCCGGGCCTTTGCCGGGGACCAGTGGTGGGTGCTCGCCCTGCCCCTCGCGCTCTGCGCCGCACTCGTCCCCGTGGCGCTGGCCCTCCGCGCCCGCCGGGACCTCGGTTCCGGCCTGCGGGAGGAGCGCCCCGGGCCGGCCCGCGGCTCGCTCCGCGGGGTCTGGGACCTCGCCGTGCGGCTCCAGTTCCGGCTGCTCGCGGCCTGGGCGGTCGCCTTCGTAGTGTTCGGTGTCGTGATCGGTTCCCTCGTCGGCAATGTCACTGATCTGTTGAGTTCGCCCAACGCGCAGGACCTGATCAGGACGCTGGGCGGAACCCAGGCCATGACGGACGCTTTCATTGCCGCCGAGATCAGCATCATGGGACTGCTGGCCGCCGCCTACGGACTCTCTGCCGTCAGCCGGCTCCGTGACGAGGAGACGGACGGTCACGTCGAGGCACTGCTGGGCACCGCCACCACCCGGCCGCGGTGGGCGACCAGCCATTTCGCCCTGGCGCTGGCCGGCGTCACGGTGCTCATGCTGTTGGCCGGATTGTCCGTCGGAGCCGGCGCAGCCACCGTCCTGGCCGATGCGAACCAACTCGGCCGCGTCACCCTGGCCGCTGCCGCCCAGATCCCCGCGGCCTGGGTCATGACCGCAGCGGTGCTGGCCGTCTTCGGCTGGGCGCCCCGGCTGACGGGGACGGTCTGGGCGCTGCTGTTGCTCTTTGTCGCGCTGGGTGAGTTCGGCGTGCTGTGGAACGCCCCGGAGTGGCTGATGGATCTCTCCCCGTTCCGGCACTCGCCGCTGCTTCCGTTCGACGCCGAGGCCGTCGGGCCGTTGCTGGGACTCACCGTGACGGCCGCTGCGCTCGCTGCCCTGGGCTACGCCGGCTGGCGCCGCCGGGATCTGGCCCCGTGAGCGGAACAGACCCGCCACTACTCGCCAATTGGGGGCAGCGGTAATATCAGATTCGAGAGTTCTGGGCGCATCCCGGCAATGACGGGGCGCCGCTCTCGGGCCGAGTCGGAGGGCGGATGGGCGACGCATACGGGCTGTTCACCAGGACGACGCTGGTGGAAATCTGGCTCCTGCTGGCGACATTTGTCCTCTGCTCCCTGATAGGTGCCGAGCGCCAGGTGCGGCAGAAGGTGGCGGGGTACCGCACCCACGTCCTGGTCGGACTCGGATCGTGCACCTTCACGCTGATCTCCGCCTACGGCTTCTCCGCCGCACTGCCGCCCGGGGGCACCATGGACCCGTCCCGCATCGCAGCACAAATTGTCAGCGGCATCGGCTTCCTCGGTGCCGGCGTGATTTTCAAGGGGCGGAACGTAGTCCGGGGCCTCACCACGGCCGCGAGCATCTGGGTGGCGGCCGCCGTCGGTATGGCATGCGGGGCCGGGATGCTTTCCCTGGCCCTCTCGCTGACCGCCTTCCACCTCATCACCTTGTACGTGGTCTCGCCCGCGGTCCGCAGGATCCCGACCAAGGACGCCAACAAGATCCTGCACCTGGGCTACGCCGACAACCAGGGCGTGCTCAGGGAGGTTTTGGCGATCGCCACCAACATGGGCTTCAGCTCCTCGATCCTGAACACCAACAAAGCGGGAACCGAACAAAAACCGATTGTCCTCATGGACATCCGCTTCCACGGGCACCTCCCGCTGCGCGAGCTCGTCCCCTACCTCCTGGACGTGCCCGGCGTGAAGAGCGTCACCGTGCACGGCGCCGACGCGAACGAGGACGACGACGACGCCGGCCCCTGACGGTCTGAGGGTCCGATTCCGAACGCCGTGCAATTGAAGCCGGCCGGAATCACCGTTAGAGTCTCCGGATGACCGGGAACAGCACCGCTTTGACGGGGACAGTGCGCGTGCGGGTGCTGCACAGGTCCGACGCCGCCGGCCTGGCCGATGCCTATCAGAGGAACCGCGAGCACCTCGCGCCCTGGGAACCTGCGCGGGCCGAGGAATTCTTCACGGCCGACGGGCAGGCCGCCAGCATCGAGTCCAAGCTCGGACTGTTCATCGCGGGATCGGACGTGCCGTGGGTCCTCGTGGACGGGTCCCGCGTGGTCGGCGTGATGAACCTCAGCGGGATTGTCCGCGGCCCGTTCCTCAGCGCCCACCTCGGGTATTGGGTGGACAAGGAAATGACCGGGCAGGGGGTTGGCTCGGCCGCGGTAGGGTTCGCCGTCGAGGCCGCCGGGTCGGACCTGGGCCTGCACCGGCTCCAGGCCGCTACGCTCCCGCATAACGCCGCGTCACAGCGGATTCTTCAGCGGGCCGGCTTCGAGCAGATCGGCTTGGCCCCTCGGTACCTTCGAATTGCCGGTTCGTGGCAGGACCACGTTCTGTTCCAGCGGATCCTGTTCTGATGGCAGCCGCACCCATGGCGCCCGTTCCGAAAGCACCGGCGTCCCTCGGCTCCCTGCACCATGTTGAACTCTGGGTGCCGGACCTGCCCCGGGCCAAAGCCCAGTGGGGCTGGCTCCTGGGCCGGCTGGGCTACGAGTCCTACCAAGACTGGGATCACGGGTGCAGTTGGCGCCAGGGGCCCACGTACATCGTCGTCGAACAGTCCCCGGCCTTGAGCGGAGCCGTGCACGAACGCACGGTGCCGGGGCTGAACCATCTCGCCTTCAACGCGGGGACCCGGGAACAGTTGGACACCCTGGCAGGGGACGCCCCGCACCACGGCTGGACCGAATTGTTCCCGGAGACATACCCGCACGCGGGCGGTCCCGGCCATTTCGCCGCCTACCTCGTGAACTCTGACGGCTACGAAGTGGAGCTGATCGCGGCGGACTGACCGCGTCGGACTGATTCGCGTCGGTGCCCTACGGGGCGGTTGTCGGAGGTGACTGTTCGGCCTTGAGTTCCTCGCCGTGGGCGATGATCGCGTAGATGATCAGCACGTCCATGGCGATGACGATAACGGACCACCACGGCTGCGCCGGGATGAGCATCAGTTGAACGACCGCGCTGACGCCTGCAATGACAACACCCACGACTCGGGCCCACATTGCACCGGAGAAGAGCGCGACGGCGGTGAGGATCAAGAGCACCCCGAGTGCCAGATTCCACCAGCCCCACCCCTTCGCGTCGAAGATGAAGAGCGAGCCCGGGGTCGCCAGGTAGTAGGTGTCTGGCCCGGTGATCGCGACGAGGCCTTGCAGGCCGCTGAAGACGCCATTGATGATCAAAATGACTCCGGCGAAACGGACCCAACCGGTCCAGCCAGTCGAAGCGACAGGATGATGGGCAGTACTCATAATGTCGACCGCTTTCCATTGAATGCTCTGTCGTCGGCCTCATGGTCGGCGCAGTCGTGTCGTGAAGCTAGTGCCGATTCCGATTATGTTCCTCACCGTCAGGGCCGGTCAATCGCTACAGGTATTTTCGAGTCGCGGCGGTCGGCTCGGTTCTGTCCACGCCCGACGGGCACCGGCGAGCCGCTTGGCCCGTTGCGGTTGCTCCGGATCCGGGTACGTTGAACCATGACCATTTTGCTTGTCGGCGGCGGCCCGGACACGGTGACCTCTCCCGCCGTCTTCGACCGGTTCGTCGAGGAACTCCGGCACCGGGCCCCTGGCAGGGTGCCCCGCGTCGTCGTCGTGCTCTTTGACCACGAGGGCAGCTCGGAATACTTCCTGCCTGCCTATCTGCAGCCTCTGGAATCCCGCATAGGCTGCGAGGCACTCCCGGTCCTGCTGCGCGTCAACCAGGCCGCGGATCCTGCCGCGTTCGACGACGTCGACGGAATCGTCGTCGGCGGCGGCCCGACGCCGGGCTACCTGGCTGGCTTGCTGCCATCCGCGGAAGTCATCCGCCGCGCCGTCTCCGGGGGCGTGGCCTACATGGGGTTCTCGGCCGGCGCGATGGTTGCGCCGGAACGGGCGATCGTGGGTGGCTATCGCATCGGGGGCACCGAGGTGTGCTCTGAAGAGTGTTCGGAGGGCCTTGAGGAGCTGGAGATCCGCGACGGGCTGGGTCTGGTGCCCTTCGCCGTCGACGTGCACGCTGCGCAGGCCGGTACGCTCAGCCGGGCCGTTGGCGCGGTCGCGGCAGGTCTCGTGGGCCGCGCAGTCGCAGTCGACGAGAACACCGCACTGGTCCTGCACCATGCGGACCTGCAGAACGTGGAAGTGATCGGCACAGGGAACTGCTGGACGATTCGCGGCGCCGGCCCCAAGGCCACCGTCTCCGTCCTGCCCGGGCGCTGACAGCCGGAGGCGCCGCGCCCCTTGGCACTGTTATTACTGGCGGGTAACATTGCCTCATGCACCTCCTGCTCCGCACCCTCCTGCTGCTGTTCACGTCCTCGCGCCGCCCGCCCCTGAGCATTTGGGACAGCTCGTCGCTGCCGCTTCGGGTCCTGCCCACGGACATCGACATCGCCCTGCACGTCAACAACGGCATGTATTTCTCGCTCATGGACCTCGGCCGCTTCGACCTCATGGCCCGCAGCGGAACCTGGCAGAAGATGCGCCGCCGGGGCTGGACCCCGGTGGCGGCGGGGGAAACCATCGCCTTCCGCCGTTCGCTGCAGCTCTGGCAGCGGTACACCATCGAATCCAAGATCATCGGGCTCGACTCCAAGGCCATCTACTTCGAGCAGCGGATGGTGGTGGACGGCGAGGTCTTCGCACGCGCCCACATCGCCACCCGGCTGGTCAGCAAGGGCAAACCCGTCAGCCAGGAGGAAATCATCCGCGAATTCGGGGCTCCGCCGGCGGATCTGGAACTCCCTGACTGGATCCACGAATGGCGCGAATCCAACGCCCTCCCCGGCGCCCGCCGCCCGGCCCCGCACGCCTGGAGCTGACCGGCGCCCCCGTCAGCCTGGATGTGCCAACAGCGAAATGCCGGGGACAATCCCCGCCCGCTCCCGTACCGTTGACTCATGGCTACCGTAGACATCACAGGTGAACAGTTCGCATCGACCGTCGAAGACAACGACATTGTTCTTGTCGATTTCTGGGCCGAATGGTGCGGGCCGTGCAAGCAGTTTGGCCCCACGTATTCGGCAATCTCTGAGAAGCACCCGGACGTTGTCTTTTCCAAGGTGGACACCGAGGCCGAGCAGCAGCTCGCTGCCGAGGCAGGCATCACCTCGATCCCCACGCTGATGGCCTTCCGCGAGAAGGTCCTGGTGTTCTCGCAGCCCGGCGCGCTGAACGCCCAGCAGCTTGAGCAGGTGGTCGACGCCGTCAAGGCCCTGGACATGGAAGAGGTCCACGCCCACGTCGCCCGGTCCCAGGCCGAGGCTGCCGCCGCGGCGCCCCAGCAGGACGGCACCCAGATCCCGGACGCCTGAGCAACCGCAGACCTAAACCACAACGCGGGGTCACTCCGCGCCCATAAATCCCTCAGGGACGGGCGCGGAGTGACCCCGCGTTGTTGTTGGACCGGGTTGCGGTTGGAAGGTGCTTAGAGCTTTTCGAGTTTGACCGGCTCGGCCAGCAGCGCGCTGAGGGACTCGTTCAGGTCCTGGACCGCCGTGCCCTTGGAGTGCAGGTCCAGGTCAGCCTGGCTGGCCCACCGTTCGGTCAGCACGAGCTTGTCCTCGCTGGCCTCGGTGAGCTCGTAGCGGATGCAGCCGGGCTCGTTGACCACCTCGTCAATCGCGATGTCCAGGGCGAGCTTCACGCGGAAGAACTCGCCGTCGTTGGGGATGAAGGTGGCCAGGAGGTCAATAGGTGCACTCATGGCACTTACCCTACCGGGCGGCCGCGCCGGCGTCGGAAGATGACCGGAAGATTTCATAGGACTTCCAAGCTTTGCTCTTCTTTTGCCTCGGCTCAGTTGGTAGCGTCACACCATGCTTGCTTACACAGGCGGGGACACTGACGTCCCGCTGCTCGAGGAAACCATTGGCGCGAACTTCGAACGGATCGCGGCGCGGTTCCCGTATCACGATGCTTTGATCGAGGCGTCCGCGGTGCCCGGCGAAGAGGCCCGGCGGTGGAGCTATACCAAGTTGAACGACGACGTCGACCGGCTGGCGCGTGCGCTCCTCGCCCTGGGCGTCGCGCAGGGCGACCGGATCGGGATCTGGAGCCCCAACTGCGCCGAGTGGACCATCCTGCAGTACGCCACTGCGAAGGCCGGGGCGATCCTGGTCAACGTCAACCCCGCTTACCGCAGCCACGAGCTCGAGTTCGTGGTCCGGCAGAACGGCATGCGCATGCTGGTCACCGCGCCGTCGGACAAGAACAGCGACTACACCGGGATGGCACGGCAGGCGTTGGCGGCGTGCCCGGAGCTGCGCGAACTGGTCTTCCTTCCGGCTGGCGGCGCGGACGGTCTGGTTGCCGGCGAACCCGTTGGTGAGGCGGAGCGCACGTACGCGGAGCTGCTCGGGCGGGCTGACGACGTCGGGCACGCCGCGTTGCAGTCGCGCATGGCGGCGCTGGATCCGCACGATCCCATCAACCTGCAGTACACCTCGGGCACCACGGGGTTCCCGAAGGGCGCCACGCTGACGCACCACAACATCCTCAACAACGGGTTTTCGATCGGCGAGCAGCTGGGCTACACGGAACACGACCGGGTGGTGATTCCGGTGCCCTTCTATCACTGCTTCGGCATGGTGATCGGGAACCTGGCGGCGCTCAGCCACGGCGCCGCCACCATCATCCCCGGCCGGTCGTTCTCGCCGGCCGCGGCCCTGGAGGCCGTGCAGGACTTCGGCGGAACCTCCCTGTACGGGGTGCCCACCATGTTCATCGCCGAGCTCGCGCTGCCGGACTTCGCCTCCTATGACCTCTCGACCCTGCGCACAGGCGTCATGGCCGGATCACTGTGCCCGATCGAGGTGATGAACCGGGTCATCACCGAGATGAACATGGCCGACGTCGCCATTTGCTACGGCATGACGGAGACCTCGCCGGTGTCCACGATGACCCGGAGCGTGGACACCATGGCCCAGCGGACCGAGACGGTGGGCCGGACCATGCCCAACCAGGAGAGCCGGATCGTGGACCCGGCCACAGGGGAGACGCTGGAGCGCGGCGGGATCGGCGAACTCTGCACGCGCGGCTACGCCGTAATGCACGGGTACTGGAACCAGCCGGACAAGACCGCCGAGGCGATCGACGCCGAAGGGTGGATGCATACCGGGGACCTCGCCCGGATGGACGCCGACGGCTACATCGTCATCGAGGGCCGGATCAAGGACATGGTGATCCGCGGCGGCGAGAACGTCTATCCGCGCGAGATCGAGGAATTCCTCTACACCCACCCGGACATCCAGGACGTGCAGGTGATCGGCGTCCCGGACGCCAAGTACGGGGAGGAACTGATGGCCTGCGTCATCCTCAAGCCCGGAGCCGCGCCGCTGGATGCCGCCGGGCTCGCCGAGTTCTGCCGCGGCAGGCTCGCGCACTACAAGATTCCGCGCTACGTGGACGTCCGGGAGAGCTTCCCGATGACCGTCTCCGGCAAGATCCGCAAGGTGGACATGCGCCGGGAGGCCGCGGCCCGGCTGGGGCTCTAAACCGCGTTGCTCCTGGGTGGCGGCGCGGGAGGGGCGTCGCGGCGGCTCCGTCCGGGGGCACTTTGGGCGCAATGTCCGACGCCGGCGCCCTGGTTGGCGGTGTGTCCGCGTCAAAGTGCCCCCGGAGAGCGCCTGGGCCGGGAGGGCGCGGCTTGTTGTGCGCGACGGGTCAGTGGCCGCGGTGGTCCTGGATGGTCATCCGCGGGCCGAAGGTTGGTTTCCGGAAGCCGCTCAGCCCGATCATTCGGACCACCCGCTGCCGGTGCCCTGCCCAGGGCGCCAGCAGCCTGAGCATGCCGGCGTCGTCGGTGCGGCGGCCGGTCAGGGCCGCGCCCACGTAGGCGGCCAGGTGATAGTCTCCCACCGCGATCGAATCCGGGCAGCCGTGCGTGCGCTGCACCACCTCCGCGGCCGTCCACACCCCGATTCCGGGGATGGTCTGCAGCTTCGCCGCGGCCTGCGCGGCGGGGAGGGCGGCGAGCCGTTCCAGTGCCGCGGCCGAGCGCAGCGCCCGCATGATGGTCGCCGAGCGTTGCGGGCCTACCCCGGCCTTATGCCATTCCCAGGACGGAATGTGCAGCCATTTTTCGGCCGTGGGCTGGAGCATCAGGTTGGCCGGTGCCACCGTGCCGGCGCCCGGCGCGGCCGCACCGAAGCGGTACGTCAGGTACCGGTAGCCGCGCCGCGCCTCAATGACGGTGACCTTCTGTTCCAGGATGGTCGGCACCAGCGAGTCGATCATCCGGCCGGTGGCGGGCAGGCGCACGGTGAGGTTTCGCCGGCGGGCCTCCACCACCATCCGGGGCAGTGTGGCGTGGAACGCTGGCTCGTCAAAGGCAGTCCAGTCGTCCTCGCTGCCGAGCATGCGCGGTACGGAACCGACGGCGGCAGCGGCGCCGGGGCCCCAGGCCTGCGCATCAACTGCCGGGTCCGTCCGCGGCCCGGCGGTAGCCAGCCGCAGCGTGGCAGGCCCGTCCGGCGTCGTGAACGCGAACCAAACCCCGTCCGGGGCGCTGCGGACGGACGGATCGCCGTGGCCGCGCAGGAGCGTGCCGACGGTCTGCATCAGGTCGAACGGGCCGCCCGGATGCCACCGCACTGAGGCGTCCGCGGCGGCGGCAACGCCTGTGGGGACGTCAGTGATGGTCATCCGAACATGTTCCCATGTCCGCCTGACCGCGGCCGCATCCATCGCATCCGCACCGCCGCCGCACGGGCCGTAGGACCCTTAACCTTCACCGCCGGCGGGGTTAAACTCCCGCTGGGGCGTGCAGCGTCCACGACCGCCTCGTGGCCCGAATCCCTGTACCCCGAATCCCTGTACTCGAATCTCTGTTAGGAGAGTGTGATGGCTGGTGGAGTAGTACATTTCGAAATCCCGGCAGACGACGAGGGCCGCGCCCGGGAGTTCTACAGTTCGGCGTTCGGCTGGGAAATAAGCTCCGTGCCGGAGATGAGCTACGCCATGATCAAGACGACGCCGACCGACGCGACGGGGATGCCCGCCGTTACGGGCTCGATCAACGGCGGCATGTTCCGCCGCGAAGGTGACCTCAGGTCCCCGGTTGTCACGGTGGACGTTGAGGACATCGACGCGACGTTGGAGACTATCAAGTCCCTGGGCGGCAGCACCGTCTCGCCGCGGCAGGAGATCGGCACCACGGGCTGGGCCGCCTACTTCCGGGACACCGAAGGCAACGTTGTCGGTCTCTGGCAGAACGCCCCGCGCGACGCAGGGGCCGGCGCTGGCGAAGGCGGTGCCGCGGCGAATGACATCGGCGCCTGAGGGCGGCAGCCGAGCACCCCCGGGGGCAGCGGCCTTAGTGCATTCCCGTGGTGAGCCACAGCGCCGCGACCGCCAGCGGGACCGTCAGCACGACGGCGACGACGCCGGCCAGTGCGAAGCCGCCCCAGCGGATCTCCACGTTGAGGGAGCGCAGCCGCTCGTGCCACAGCAGTGTGGCGAGCGAAGCCCACGGGGTCACCAGCGGGCCCAGGTTCACGCCGATCAGCAGGGCCGCCAGCCGGGCGGGGGAGCCGCCCACGGGTTCAAGGGCCAGATAGGCGGGCAGGTTGTTGACGGCGTTGGCCACCACGGTACCCAGCCCGGCGAGCTGCAGGAGGGCCGGCAGGCTCTCGCCCGTTCCGGCGATCCCGGACAGGAAGCGGGTCAGCCCGTTGGCGTGCAGGGTCTCCACCACCATGAACAGGCCGGACGTGAGCATGAGCGGGCGCCACGGAATCATGGACCAGCGCAAAGCCGAGCGGCGCCGCCAGAGGAACAGCAGGAGCAGGGCGGCAGCCGCGGCGATCGCCGGGATCTGCACCGGAACCCCCGAGACAAGCGCCGGCAACAAGACCACCATGACCCCCGAAGCCCCGTACAGCAGCACCCGGTCCCGCACCTTGTGCACCGGCTGCGGGCCGTAGTTGCCGCGCAGATCCTTCCGGAACGCCAGCCACAGCAGCACCAGCGGCACCAAAATTCCTACCAGGGCCGGCGCCCACACCAGTGCGGCGAAACCGGCGGGGCTGAGCTTGAGCCGGTCCTGCGCCAGCAGGTTGGTCAGGTTGGAGACCGGCAGCAGCAGGGAGGCCGTGTTCGCCAGCCACACCGTGGTCAGCGCGAAGGGCAGCGGCGGAATGCGGGCGTGGATGGCCAGCAGCACGACGACGGGAGTCACCAGCACCGCCGTCGTGTCCAGCGACAAGAACACCGTGGAGACGGTGGCGAGGGCGATGACGAGGAGCCACAGCAGCAGGACCCGGCCGCGGCCCAGGGCGGCCAGCCGCTCGGTGACCACCCGGAACAGTCCGGCCTCGTCCACCAGCTCGGTGACCAGCGACATCGCCACCACGAACGCCAGTATCGGCACGGTCCGGGCGGCGAGTTCCTGGAAGGCGGGGACCGGCAGCAGCCCGGACGCCAGCGCCGCGCATCCGGCAAACAGCATGCCCGCGGGCAGCGCATAACTCTGGAACTTCTTCAACCGGGCGATCCACTTCACCGGCTAATCGTCGCACCTCAGGGCCCTGGAGCCGCGCCGACGTGCCCGCCTCCCCGGAGACGGTAACTTTGTACCTATGAAGTACGCGCAGTCCGTTCTGGACCTCATCGGCCACACGCCGCTCGTCAAACTCAACCACGTGACCGACGGCATCGCCGCCACCGTCCTGGTGAAGCTCGAATACCTCAACCCCGGCGGTTCCATCAAGGACCGCATTGCGGCCAAGATGATCGAGGAGGCCGAACAGACAGGCAAGCTCCTGCCCGGCGGCACCATCGTGGAGCCGACGTCGGGCAACACCGGCGTTGGCCTGGCGCTCGTCGCGCAGCAGAAGGGCTACCGGTGCATCTTCGTCGTGCCGGACAAGGTCGGCGAGGACAAACGGGCGGTGCTCCAGGCCTACGGCGCGGAAGTGGTGGTCACGCCCACCGCCGTCCCGCCGGACAGCCCGCAGAGCTACTACGGCGTCTCGGACCGGCTCGTCACCGAGATCCCCGGTGCGTACAAGCCGGACCAGTTCTCCAACCCGGCCGCCCCGGCAAGCCACTATGAATCAACCGGCCCGGAGATCTGGAACGACACGGACGGCCGGGTCACGCACTGCGTGATCGGCGCCGGCACCGGCGGCACGATCACCGGCACCGGCCGGTACCTCAAGGAAGTTTCCGCCGGACGCGACGAGGCCGACGGCGGCGTCGTCAAGATCATCGGCGCGGATCCGGCCGGCTCGGTGTACTCCGGCGGAACCGGACGCCCGTACTTCGTCGAGGGCGTCGGCGAGGACATGTGGCCGGCCAACTACGACAAGTCCGTCCCGGATGACGTCATTGCCGTGACCGACGCCGACTCCTTCGCGATGACCCGCCGGCTTGCCCGCGAGGAGGGCCTGCTGGTGGGCGGGTCGTCCGGCATGGCGGTCGTGGCGGCGCTGCAGGTCGCCGCGGACCTGCCGGCGGACGCCGTCGTCGTGGTGATCCTGCCGGACTCCGGCCGCGGCTACCTGGCCAAGATCTTCAACGACCAGTGGATGCGCTCTTACGGCTTCCTGGCCAGCGGGGACGAAGCTTCCGTCGGCGAGATCCTCAAGGCCAAGACCGGTGAACTCCCGGACCTGGTCCACATCCACCCGAACGAGAGCGTCCGCGATGTCATCAACATCATGAACGAGTTCGGCGTCTCGCACATCCCCGTCCTGTCCCAGGAACCTCCCGTGGTGATGGGCGAAGTGCTCGGCGCCGTGGACGAGCGCACGCTCACGGCCAAGCTTTTCAAGGGCGAGGCCAAGCTCTCGGACAAGATCTCCGAACACATGGAGGCCCGGCTGCCCGTGATCGGCTCGCTCGAATCGATCTCGACCGCCCGGGAACTCCTCTCCGACGCCGACACCCTCATGGTGACCTTTGTCGGCGCTCCGGTGGGCATCCTGACCCGCCACGACCTCCTCGCGTACCTCAGCAACTGACCAGTTCAAGGAGTCCCATGTCTCTGCCAGAAAACTCTTCCCCCGCAACCCCGGGGTTCAACACCCGCGCCGTCCACGCCGGCCAGGCCTTTGAGCCGCGCACCGGCGCGGTGGTGCCGCCGGTGCACTTCTCGTCGACCTACGCGCAGGACGGGATTGGCGGCCTGCGCGCCGGATACGAGTACGGCCGCGGCACCAACCCCACCCGTGACTCGCTGCAGGAGCAGCTGGCCGCGCTGGAGGGCGGGACCGCCGCGTTCTCCTTCAGCTCGGGCCTGGCCGCCGAGGACTCCATGATCCGCGCCCTGACCCGCCCGGGCGACCACATTGTGCTCGGCAACGACGCCTACGGCGGCACCTACCGGCTCATCAGCCGGGTCCTGGGGGAGTGGGGCATCGGCAACACCCCGGTGGACATGTCCGATCTCGACGCGGTCGCGTCGGCCGTCGCAGCCGGGGGATCGGCCGCCGGCGGCGGCAAGACCCGCCTGGTATGGGTGGAGACGCCGTCGAACCCGATGATGAAGATCACCGACATCGAGGCCCTCGCCAAAGTGGCGCACGACGCCGGCGCCCTCCTCGTGGTGGACAACACCTTCGCCTCGCCGTACCTGCAGAACCCGCTCGCCCTCGGCGCCGATGTGGTGGTGCACTCCACCACCAAATACATCGGTGGCCACTCCGACGTGGTCGGCGGTGCGATCGTGGTCAACGACCCGGAGTTGGCGGAGAAGATCGGCTTCGTCCAGTTCGCCGTCGGGGCCGTGTCCGGGCCGATGGACGCCTTCCTCACCACCCGCGGCCTGAAAACCCTTGGCGTGCGCATGGACCGGCACAGCGATAACGCCCAGGCGGTGGCCGAATGGCTGCTCGAACGCCCCGAGGTTGAGGCCGTGCTGTACCCGGGCCTGCCCTCGCACCCGGGCCACGAGCTGGCCAAAAAGCAGATGAAGAAGTTCGGCGGGATGATCTCCGTGCAGTTCAAGGGCGGCGAGGCCGCGGCACGCAAGGTGGCCGAATCGACCTCCGTGTTCACCCTGGCCGAGTCCCTGGGCGGGATCGAATCGCTCATGAACTACCCCTCCGAAATGACGCACGCCTCGGTCAAGGGCACCGAACTGGCGGTCCCGGTCAACCTGATCCGGCTCTCGTGCGGCATCGAGGACGTCGAGGACCTGATCGCGGACCTCGAGGCCGCACTCTCCGGCCTGGAAACCGGCAGCTAAGCTCCGCCCCTCACCCCGGCACACTTATCCCACGCGGCCACCCTAGCTTTCTCTAAGAGAGTCAGCTAGGGTGGCCGCATGGCACTCCGATCCGATTGGTCCCAGCGGACCTGCAGCATGGCCCGCGGCCTCGATGTCCTGGGCGACCCTTGGAGCATGCTCGTCCTGCGCGAGGTCTTCTTCGGCAACGGCCGCTTCGAGGCCATGAAGGTCCGGCTCGGCGCGGCCGATTCCGTGCTCACCAAGCGGCTCGCCGGGCTCGTGGACGCAGGGCTGCTCGCCCGGCGGCCCTACGACGACGGCGGCCGCACCCGCCAGGAGTATGTCCTCACCGCCAAGGGCGAGGACGCCCTGCCGGTGCTCAACGCCGTCGTGATCTGGGCGGAAAAACACCTCCCCGCCCCGTCCGAGCAGGCGCACATGTTCGTCATCCACAACGGCTGCGGGGCAAGGACCTCCTCCGCGGACACCTGCACCGCCTGCGGGGAACGGCTGACGGCCGGGAACACGAGCTGGCACAGCCTCACCCGCACGGCCGACCCCGTCCCCCTTGCCTCGGCCGGCACCGGGACGCGTGTCCCGGGCCGCCCCGTCCCGACCCGCCCCGAGAACGGAACCGCCGCTTGAGCGCCCCCAAAACCACCATGAGCCCCGTGCCGGTCCGCCGCCGGATCCACCCGGCGTGGACCGTGGCCGCCGTCGCCTTCCTCGCACTCGTGGGCGCCGCGGGGTTCCGCGCCGCGCCGGGCGTGCTGATGATCCCGCTGCAGAACGAGTTCGGCTGGTCCACCACCGTGCTCTCCGCCGCGGTCAGCATCAACCTCGTGCTCTTCGGGCTCACGGCACCGTTCGCGGCGGCCCTCATGGAACGCTTCGGCGTCCGCGCCGTCACCGCCGCGGCCCTCATGCTGATCGGCGCCGGCAGCGCCCTGACGGTCCTCGTGAACCAGTCCTGGCAGATCCTGCTGACGTGGGGGCTGCTGATCGGACTCGGCACCGGGTCCATGGCGCTGGTCTTCGCCGCCACCATCGCCAACACGTGGTTCGCCAAGAGCCGCGGCCTGGTGATCGGCATCCTCACCGCCGGCAGCGCCGCGGGGCAGCTCGTGTTCCTGCCCGCCATCGCACTCCTGGCCCAGGACCCGGGCTGGCGGCAGGCCTCGCTCCTCATCGCCGCCGGTGCGCTGGCCGTGGTGCCGCTCGTGCTCAAGTTCCTGAAGAACTCACCTGCCGAGATCGGCGTGCTGCCCTACGGTGCCACGCCGCCCGCCGCCGACGGGACAGCTGCTGGGCCCGACTCTGCCGCGTCTGAATCTGTTGCGCCCGAGGTCGCGGAGCCCCGCCGCAACGCCGCGGTCCGGGCACTGCAGGTCCTCAAACGGGCCAGCAAGGTCCGGACCTTTTGGGCCCTCGTGGCGGGCTTTGCGATTTGCGGCGCCACCACCAACGGGCTGATCGGCACCCACTTCATCCCCTCGGCCCACGACCACGGCATGCCGGAGACCACCGCGGCCGGCCTGCTCGCCGTCGTCGGCCTCTTCGACATCGTCGGCACCATCGCCTCCGGCTGGCTCACGGACCGCTTCAACCCCCGGATCCTGCTCGCCGTGTATTACCAGTTCCGCGGGATCGGGCTGCTGGTCCTGCCGCTGCTGCTCAGCGCCACGGTCCAGCCGAGCATGATCGTTTTCGTGGTCATCTACGGCCTCGACTGGGTCGCGACCGTGCCGCCGACCGCCGCGATCTGCCGCCAGGTGTTCGGGGCCGACGGGAGCGTCGTGTTCGGCTGGGTGTTCGCTGCCCACCAGCTCGGCGCGGCGGCCGCGGCCCTGGCCGCGGGCGCGGTCCGGGACGCCACCGGCCAGTACACCTACGCGTGGTTTGCCGCCGCCGCCATGTGCACCATCGCCGCCGTCATCAGTGCTTCCATCCGCAAGGACGCCCGGAAGCCGCAGGCAGTCCCGGTTCCGGCCTAGCCGTTCTGTAGACTGACCCGACAGCGAGGGCGCGTTTGCGCCGCCCGGACGGAACCGACCAAACGGCCAGCGTCTACACCAGCAGCCCGATTGGGGTAATCATGTCAGTGCTCGAATCCGACGAAAGCCCGGCGCAGCCCGCCCCAATGCCCTCCGTTCCGCAGCCGCCCATCCAGCACCTGCTCCGGCTCTCCGTCCTCGTGGCCATCGCCGGGGTGGCCTGGTTCATCTGGGTGTCGCTCGGCGTCTGGGCCAAGCATGGGCTGGACTTCAGCGTCTACTGGTACGCCGGCAAGATCCTCAACGACGCCGGCGCGGCCCCGTCGGACCTCTACTCGGGAAACGTGGACTGGGCCGGCGGACCGAAGCTGATGTTTACCTACCCGCCGTTCGCCGCCCTGATCTTCGGGCTGCTGGCCCGGTTACCGCAGGCGACGGCCCTGGCCCTGTTCAACGCGGCCGGTGCGGCCGTGGCGATCCTGGCCGCCGTCCGCGCAGTCCGGTACTGGAACGCCAAGACCTCCTGGCGCGCCACCTTCCGGGCTCCCGGCAACTGCTGGGCCGCCGCCGCGCTGGTCCTGGCGGTGCTCAATCTCGGTCCCTGGCGCGAAACGCTGGTGTTCGGCCAAATCAACATCCTGCTCATGGGACTGATCGCCGCGGACCTGCTTGTCCGCAACCCGCGCTGGACGCGCGGGTTCCCCGGCAGCGGCTTCCTGGTGGGCGTCGCCGCAGGCATCAAGCTGACACCCCTGGCTTTCGGACTGTACTTCCTGGTCCGCAAAGATTGGCGCGGACTGCTCAACATGGCTGCCGGCTTCGCCGTCACGGTGGTGATCGGCTGGCTGTTGCGCCCCGCGGAGTCCCTGCAGTTCTGGCTCCGGATGCTGCCGGACACGTCCCGGTTGGGCGGAGCAGGCTATGTGGACAACCTCTCGCTCAAGGGCGCGCTGCTGCACTTCGGTGTTCCCGAGGCGCACGTCACCGTGCCGTGGCTGGTGCTGAGCCTGGCAGTGGCGGCCCTGGGCGCCGCAGTCATCAAGGCCGCCAGCGACCAGGGCGCCCGCGTTGTCGCGGTGTCGGCGACGGCGCTCACCATGCTGCTGATCAGCCCGGTCTCCTGGTCCCACCACTGGGTGTGGGTCGCGGCGGTCTTCCCCGCGTTCGCGTGGACGCTGCGGGAAACCCCCCGCCGCTTTGCCGGGTTGCGCTGGACCATGGGCGGCGTGCTGGGCCTCTCGATCCTGGTGTTCCTGTTCTCGCCGAAGACCATCGGCACAGCCCTGGGTGCGGAAAACCTCGATGTCCAGACGCCCGGGTTGTGGATCATGGCCTCCAGCGCCGGGGTCTTCTGCGCCGTGGCCATCCTGGCGTGCTGGCTCGTTGCCCTGCGGCGGGAGTCCCTGGCGCCGGACCTTGAACTGCTGTCCACGCCCGTTACGGACCGGGACATCCGGGCGGCCTCAGCGCTCTGAGCGTCATCGTGGCCGCGGCCTAGCGGAAGGCGGGGAGCCCCGTAATGTGCTGGCCCAGGATCAGGGTGTGGACCTCGTCGGTGCCCTCGTAGGTGCGGACGGATTCCAGGTTGGCGGCGTGCCGCAGCGGGGAATAGTCCAGCGTGATGCCGTTGCCGCCCAGGACGCTGCGGGCCTCCCGGGCGATGCTGAGCGCTTCCCGGACGTTGTTCAGTTTGCCCAGCGAAATCTGCTCCGGCCGCAGCGCGCCTGCGTCCTTGAGCCGGCCCAGGTGCAGGGCCAGGAGGGTGCCCTTTTGGATTTCCAGGAGCATGTTCACGAGCTTCTCCTGCGTCAGCTGGTACCCGGCCAGCGGCTTGCCGAACTGCAGCCGCTCCTGGGCGTAGGCCAGGGCCGCCTCGTAGGAATCCCGGGCGGCCCCCATCGCACCCCACGCTATCCCGTACCGGGCCTCATTGAGGCAGGAGAACGGGCCGCGCAGCCCCTGCGCCGCCGGCAGCAGGGCCTCCGGGCCCAGCCGCACGCCGTCAAAGGTGATGTCGCACTGGATGGAGGCGCGCATCGACAGCTTCTGCCCGATCGGCGTCGCGGTGACCCCCGGACTGCCTGCCGGGACGAGGAAGCCGCGGACGCCGTCGTCGGTCATGGCCCACACCACCAGCACGTCCGCAACCGACGCGAGTCCGATCCAGCGTTTGGCGCCGTCCAGGACCCAGCCGGCGTCGTCGCCGGAGCCGTCGCGGCGGGCAAAGGTCTTCATCGATGCAGGGTCCGAACCGGCCGTGGGCTCGGTCAGGGCAAAGGCGCCGATCAGTTCGCCGGCGGCCATCCGGGGGAGCCACTCCTGCTTCTGGTCCTCGGAGCCCCACTTGTGGATCGCCGTCATGGCGAGGGAGCCCTGCACGGAGACGAACGTGCGGATGCCGGAATCGCCGGCCTCGAGTTCCATCGCGGCGAGGCCGTATTCGACGGCGGAGCGGCCGGGGCAGCCGTAGCCCTGAAGATGCATGCCGAGCACGCCAAGTTCGCCCAGCTCCGGGGCGAGCTCCAGGGGGAACACGGCGTCCTCGTACCAGCCGGCGATGCCCGGACGGATCCGTTGGTCCGTGAAATCGCGGACGCGCTCGCGCACGGCCAGCTCCTCGGCGCTCAGCAAGGCATCGATCGCCAGGACATCGGACACATCAGAAAGGGCCTCGTTGCTCATGCCAGCATCCTACGGCGGCTCCACCTACACCGCTGCGTCCGCCGCGGGGCCCAGGCTTGCGGGGGACCAGCCCCGGCGGAGCCCGGCCACGCATGCCCTGCAGGCCTACACTGGTGCCATGGAAACCGCATCTGTGCTTGCTGTCTGCCGGGTTCACCAGCTACTCGAGGATCCGGGCAGCGTCGGGGTCACCGCGATTGACAAGCGCCCTGTGGACGGGCCGGTGCGGGTGCACAAACTCGGCCTGCGCGGCGATATCCAGGCGAGCAGGATCCACCACGGCGGCGAAGACCAGGCCCTCTACGCGTATTCGCAGGACGACGCCGACTATTGGGCTGCCGAGCTCGGCCGGGAACTGCCGCCGGGCATCTTCGGCGAAAACCTGCGGATCACGGGTCTCAGCGCCTCCAACGCCGTGATCGGCGAACGCTGGAAGATCGGACTGGACGTCGAGGTGGAGGTCACCTCCCCCCGCATCCCCTGCGCCACGTTCCAGCGGCGGATGGGGGAGCCGCACTGGGTCAAACGGTTCAGCGAGGCCGGCAGGGTGGGCGCCTACCTCCGGGTGGTCCGGACCGGCAGCGTCGAAACCGGAAACAACATTCACCGGATCTTTGTCCCCACGCACGGCGTGACCATCGCGAAGTGGTTCGCCGACCCCACGATGGAGGACATGGAGGCCCTGCGCGACGCCGACGCCGACGGCGAGATCCGCCTCCAGCCCGAGTACCACGAACGTTTCGAGCAACTCCAGCGCCAGTTCGGGGCCTAGGCGTACCGCGCCGGTGTGCGCAAGCTCACCGGCCGCCGTCGGCCCCTCAGCTACCACTGTTCTGATTCATGCCCTACACTTGAAATATCCCCCACTCCGGAAATCCCTTATTCCTGCCCAATTCTTGAGGCAGGACTGGCAAGTGTTGGGGCCCGCAACTGTGATGCGGGCATTTTCATAGGGAGAGCCGGCAAAAGAAAACGCTGTACAGACTGCTGGGATAGCAGCCAAGAGATGCAGCGGGAAGTCCTGCCACGGGATTGCGAAAGCGCCGGACTTCTGTGACCCGCCGGTCAACCGTACGCCCGGCATTTCGTGTCACGCGTACTGCGGCTCCGCTCACCTCGGGTTGTGCCGCTTGGCCCCTATGGATGAGGAAATTTCACCTATGCCCGAAAATCAGAACAACTCCGTCGACACCGAACTCGCCACCGAGAACAGCCAGGCCGACGTCGAGACTTCTGAAACGGCTGCCCCCGCAGCCGGCTACGCCCCGGAATTCACCGAGGCTCCTGCGAACGTTGAAGCGCCGGCCGCCGAGGCCGCCCCGCAGGCTGACACCAAGAATGAAGCCAAGACTGAGGCCGCGTCTGCCCCGTCCAAGGACGAGGACACCGAGGACGAGGGCGTCAAGTTCGTAGACCTCGGCATCGACGGCCGCGTCCTGGCCGCCCTGCAGGACGTCGGCTACGAGAAGCCGTCCCCCATCCAGGCAGCAACCATCCCGCTGCTGCTCGAAGGCCGCGACGTCGTGGGCCTGGCCCAGACCGGTACCGGTAAGACTGCAGCATTCGCAGTACCGGCACTGTCCCGCCTGGCCGAGCTCCACGACCTCAACGGCCCGTCCCGCAAGACCCAGGCCCTGGTGCTGGCTCCCACCCGTGAGCTCGCCCTCCAGGTCGCCGAGGCCTTCACCTCCTACGCCAAGCACATCGACGACTTCACCGTCCTCCCGGTGTACGGCGGCTCCGCCTACGGTCCCCAGCTCGCCGGCCTGCGCCGCGGCGCCCAGGTTGTTGTCGGTACCCCCGGCCGCGTCATCGACCACATCGCCAAGGGGTCCCTCGACCTGTCCGAACTCCAGTACCTCGTGCTGGATGAGGCCGACGAGATGCTCCGCATGGGCTTCGCCGAAGACGTGGAGCAGATCTTCCAGCAGACCCCCGCGGGCCGCCAGGTTGCGCTGTTCTCGGCCACGATGCCGAGCCAGATCCGCCGGCTCTCCAAGCAGTACCTGAACAACCCGGCCGAGGTCCAGGTCAAGTCCAAGACCACCACGGGCGCCAACACCCGCCAGCGCTACCTGCAGGTCATGGGCCCGCACAAGCTTGACGCGCTGACCCGCATCCTCGAGGTCGAAGAGTTCGAGGGCGTCATCGCGTTCGTCCGGACCAAGATGGCCACCGAGGACCTCGCCGACAAGCTGCGCTCGCGCGGCTTCCAGGCCGCCGCGATCAACGGCGACATCCCGCAGCAGCAGCGTGAGCGCACGGTCGAGGCCCTGCGCGACGGCAAAATCGATATCCTGGTCGCCACCGACGTCGCCGCCCGTGGGCTGGACGTGGAGCGCGTCAGCCACGTGGTCAACTACGACATCCCGCACGACACCGAGTCCTACGTCCACCGCATCGGCCGCACCGGCCGTGCGGGCCGTTCCGGAGACGCGATCCTGTTCATGACGCCGCGCGAGAAGTACCTGCTGCGGTCCATTGAGAAGGCCACCCGCCAGCCGGTGGAGCAGATGCACCTGCCCACCGCCGAGACCGTCAACACGCTGCGCCTGGGCAAGTTCGCCGAGCGCATCACGGAGACGCTGGCGTCCGAGGACGTCGCGGCCTTCCGCGACCTCATCGCCTCCTACGAGGAAGAGCACAACGTTCCGGCCGCCGAGATTGCCGCCGCGCTGGCCGTCATGGCCCAGGGCGGACAGCCTCTCCTGGTCAAGGAACTGCCGGCCGCGCCCGAGTTCCAGAAGCGCGAGCGCTCCAAGGACGGCTTCGGCTCCCGCGGGCCGACCCGCACCCTGACTGAGGGCAACGCCACCTACCGGATCGCCGTCGGACGCCGCCAGCGCGTCATGCCGGGTTCCATCGTGGGCGCCATTGCCAACGAAGGCGGCATCTCCTCGGCCCAGATCGGCGGCATCGACATCCGCTCGGACCACTCCCTCGTGGAGCTCCCGGCGGACCTGAGCGCCGATCAGCTGAAGGCCCTGTCCCGCACCCGGATCGGTGGCGAGCTGATCCACCTCGAGCTCGACAACGGCCGCAAGCCCGCCGGTGACCGCGGCGCCTACCAGGGCAACCGCGGCGGCGACCGCGGCGGCTACTCCGGTGGCAGCGGCAACTTCAAGGGCAACGGCGGCTTCAAGCGCGAATTCCGCAAGGGCGACGGCGAGCGGTCTTCCGCTGACCGTGGCGGCCGCTCCTTCAGCGAGCGCTCCGAGCAGCGGAGCTTCGGCGCCGACACCCGCAAGCCCCGCAGCGAAGGCGGCTTCAAGCCCCGCAACAAGTGGTAACCACTAGCACCGTCTGAGAACGGGCCGGCTCTGCTGAGCCGGCCCGTTCCGGTTTAAGCATTCCGCTCACGTGTTCGCTTCGTCACACCCCGCGCGGACTACCCCTCGGGGGTGCCGTTTTAGGCTCCCCGGGGTGCCCCGGAAGCCCGGATTTCCGCCACTTTCAGCGGGTCCGACGTCGTCCGGCTGCCGATTTGTTGGTGGGCGAATCTTCCGGTAGAGTATTTACTCGTTGCCCCCCTAGCTCAGTGGTAGAGCGCGTTCTTGGTAAGAACGAGGTCACCGGATCGATTCCGGTGGGGGGCTCTGAATGAGGGCCTGTGTCAAGGCGGTTTTTGACCGGCTTAGCGCAGGTTTTCCTCATTTATGGCGGTGTAGCTCAGTTGGTTAGAGCGCACGACTCATAATCGTGAGGTCGGGAGATCGAGCCTCCCCACCGCTACCAGACAAGACCCCCGGAATCCTTGAGATTCCGGGGGTCTTTCTGGTTCCCGGACAGGATCGCCTGAGCCGGGTTAGGGGTTAGCGGAGTTAGCGGCCAAAGGGCGGATGCGGTCCGGGGGCACTTTGACACGGACACGCCGCGGACAGCAGGTCCAGGGGCCGGGATCGTGTCCAAAGGCGCCCCGGTCGGCGCACGGCGTTGCCCGGAGCTGCCACGCGAGGCAGTGACAAGCGCCCCCATTCGTCGTAGCTTGGCTGCATCTGACGGATGGGGATAACGGTGGACCTTGTGGGATCGATCTTGGCCCCGTTCAAATGGCTGGTCTCGGCCATCATGGTGGGCTTCCATGACGGGCTCAGTGCGATCGGCATGCCGGCCGCCAGCGGCTGGACCTGGACCTTGTCCATCATCGGGCTGGTGCTGGTCATCCGCGCCGCCCTGATTCCCGTCTTCGTCAAGCAGGTCAACGCCCAGCGCCGGATGCGGCTCCTGCAGCCGGACCTGAAGAAGCTCCAGGAGCAGTACAAGGGCAGGACCGACCCGCCGTCCCGCCAGGCCATGGCGCAGGAACAGATGGCGCTCTACAGGAAGCACGGCACCAACCCGTTCTCGGCCTGCCTGCCCATGCTGATCCAGCTGCCGTTCTTCTTCGCGCTCTTCCAGGTGCTCTCGGGCATCAGCTCGGCCGCCGGCCAAAACCAGGGGATCGGTGCCATGAGCGCCGAACAGGTCAAGCAGTTCGACGAATCCACCATCTTCGGGGCTCCGCTGTCCGCGTCCCTGCTCCACGGCAGCACCGCAGGCGGCGACCAAACGGCCGTGTGGATCCTGTCCATCGCCATGATCCTGGCCATGACGGCCTCGCAGTTCATCACGCAGAAGCTGATCCTGGCCAGGACCTTGTCCGAGGAAACCGTAGCGAATCCGCTCATGGCCCAGCAGAAGGTCATTCTTTATAGTCTGCCGGTCGTCTTCGGCGTCGGCGGCGTCGTCTTCCCTATCGGCGTCCTGATCTACTGGACCACCACCAACCTGTGGACCATGGGGCAGCAGTTCTTCGTCGGGTGGGACAGAATAGGTCCATGACGCGCATCGCAATCATCGGCGGCCACGGCAAAGTGGCTATGGAACTGTCCAGGAACCTCGCAGCGGACGGGCAGGAGGTCACGTCCTTCATCCGCAACCCGGACCACGCGGCCGACGTCGCCGCCTCCGGCGCCACGCCCGCGGTTCTGGACGTGGAGAATTCGACGACGGCGCAGATCGCCCAGGCCCTGCGAAACCACGACGCCGTCGTGTGGTCCGCCGGGGCCGGCGGCGGCAGCCCGGAGCGGACCTACGCCGTGGACCGGGACGCCGCGATCCGCTCCATGGATGCCGCGGCGGAGGCCGGCGTCGGACGCTATGTCATGGTGTCCTACTTCGGTGCGGGGCCCGATCACGGCGTCCCGGCGGACAACGGCTTCTACGCCTACGCGGAAGCCAAGGCCGCCGCGGACGCCTACCTGCGCGGTACGGGTCTTGACTGGACCATCCTGGGCCCGGGGACCCTCACGGACGGACCCGGCAACGGAATGATCGACGTCGACCCCGCCGATACGTCGGAGGGCACCGACACCGCCCGCGCCAACGTCGCCCTGGTGGCGGCTGCCGTCCTCGGGCTGCCCGTCACGATCGGGCGCACCATCGAGTTCCGGGACGGCACGCTGCCGCTCTCCGCTGCCCTGCAGCTCGACGCCTAGCAGTCTTGGCCGGCGCGTTGTCCTAGGGCCCCACCCTGGGGCCACAGTTCATCGTGGGCTGCTGCCGGCCACCGCGGTGGCCGGCAGCAGCGTGGCTCATGCTCCCAGAGTTCCTCGGATTCCCAGGACAGTTGCTGCTCTCACGAGGCCAACCGCATCGGGTTAGACGGTCAGGGGGTTACGACGCTGCCTTGAGCGGCAGACCACGTGATCGTTCCGTTTTGAAAGCGCTGGCTGCAAATGCCGCTGACCGTGGTGCAGTCCTCGGCTGAAGCCGGATAGCCAAGCCGGCCCCTCTCGTACCCAAGGCTGCCCCAGGTGGCGCGAATGGCACCCCAGGTGGCGAAAGCGCCCACGCCCGGCGCCCAGTGGATGGTGCCGCCCTGGAAGGTCTGGTAGCAACCGCCACCCAGGAGGCCGCAGATTTCGTTGCTGGTCGGGTAGCCGAGTTTGCCGTTTTCGTAGTTCAGGCTTGCCCACGTGGCGCGAATGGCGCCCAAGGTGGCGAAGGCCCCGGTGGCGGTTGATCGGTGGATGGTGCCGCCCTGGAACGTCTGGTAGCAGCCGCCCCCCAGGAGGCCGCAGGTTTCGTTGCTGGTCGGGTAGCCGAGTTTGCCGTTTTCGTAGTTCAGGCTTGCCCAGGTGGCGCGAATGGCGCCGGAGGTGGCGAAGGCTCCGGTGGCGGTTGATCGGTGGATGGTGCCGCCCTGGAACGTCTGGTAGCAGCCGCCCCCCACCAGGCCGCAGGTTTCGTTGCTGGTCGGGTAGCCGAGTTTGCCGTTCTCGTAGTTCAGGCTTGCCCACGTGGCGCGAATGGGACCGGAGGTGGCGAAGGCGCCGGTGGTGGTTGATCGGTGGATGGTGCCGCCCTGGAACGTCTGGTAGCAGCCGCCGCCCACCAGGCCACAGATTTCGTTGCTGGTCGGGTAGCCGAGTTTGCCGTTCTCGTAGCTCAGGCTTGCCCACGTGGCGCGAATTGGACCGGAGGTGGCGAAGGCTCCGGTGGTGGTTGATCGGTGGATGGTGCCGCCCTGGAACGTCTGGTAGCAGCCGCCGCCCACCAGGCCGCAGGTTTCGTTACTGGTCGGGTAGCCGAGTTTGCCGTTTTCGTAGCTCAGGCTTGCCCACGTGGCGCGAATTGGACCGGAGGTGGCGAAAGCGCCCACGCCCGGAGCCCAGTGGATGGTGCCGCCTTGGAACGTCTGGTAGCAGCCGCCGTTGACCAAGCCACATGTTTCGTTGCTGGTCGGGTAGCCGAGTTTGCCGTTTTCGTAGCTCAGGTTTGCCCACGTGGTGCGAATGGCGCCCCAAATGGCGAAGGCACCGGTGGCGGGCGACCACTGGATGGTGCCGCCTTGGAACGTCTGGTAGCAGCCGCCGCCCAGCAGGCCGCAGGTTTCCTTGCCAAGCGGGTAGCCGAGTTTGCCGTTTTCGTATCCCAAGGAGCCCCAGGAGGCACGGATCGCACCGACAGTGGCGACTGCGCCGGTGCTAGGCGTCCAGTGGACAGAGCCGCCTTGGAAACTTCTGTAGCACCCGCCAGCCTTTAGGCCGCACGCGACGGCGGAAGTCGGGCTACCCAGCGCAGGTGTGGCTGCAGCGACAGGGGCGATGGCTTTCCCGACTATCGAGAGTAGCGACTCAACCGTAACGCTTGCGGACGTGGAGGTGATCGCGTCAATAGATACCCGAGTGCCGGCGTGGGTGGTGAAGGTCTGCCCCGCTTGCCAGGCCTGGTTGCCACTGTAGTAAGCCGAATAGTATTTCACCGTGTTCGGCGGCAGGGCTATTGACCCGGCGCCCCAAGGCTGCACGATTTTGACGCCTTGGTTGCCGTTGACTGCGGTGGCAGCGTCGTTGCCCACGGGGAGTCGGAGTTCCAGGTAATAGGTCTCGCCGCTTACGGCGTCCGTGAATTTGACGGCCCGGTTGTTGTCCGTTCCGCTCCAGGCCTTGAGGGTGTAGGAGCTTTTCCCGGCCACTGTGCCGACGTTGAGGATCTCCTGACCATTGCCGAAGCCGCCGTATTCCCACATGGGTGAGCTGATAACTGGTTGACTTTGTTGGGAAGCACCCATCAGGTCGAGAGTGTCCCTATATTCCTGCCACGCGCAGTTCGGATCCGCAAACGAGCCGTCCGGGTTGGAAGCAACGTCCACGGCGCCGTCTGTGCAGTTAAGGGCGTTGGCGTGCATAAGTCCGAAGACGTGCCCGAATTCGTGCGTCAGGACGCTGTTGGTCAATGTCGCCGGGAGCGGCATGATGACCCGCCCGCTGAGGCCCTGGTAACTCCAGCCGGCGCCGTACGCGCCGTCGGACAGGGTGGGCGTGGACACGAAGACGACGAGGGCGGTAGTGGGGCTGGGCGTCCACCCGAGTTCCCCGGCGATCGTGTTCATCATGTCCGGGTATCGCTGCGTCGAGGTGGCCTTGCTGGTGCGGCTCTCCACCGTGGCCACGGTCATCGACAGCCGGCCGTTGGACATGGCCTTCCAATAGTTGCTGCTGGTGGTGATGGCAGCCTGTGCCGCTGCCTGCGGGATGGTTGCCTTCTTGTCGGCCAACTGGACCAGGACGAGGCGCACTTTGATGATGCCGGAGCGGGAAAGCGAGAAGGACTCCGTGGTCCGTGCCGTCGCCGAGGCGCCGGCAGGGGTGCCCTTCTTGCCGACCGGGGGCGGGTTCTCGAAAACGAACGGCTCGTCGGAGCCACCCACCGGGAGCGACTCCGCTGTCGTGAGCGGCGGGCTGACGCTGGCAGGGGCGGAGGGGCTTGGCGCCGGCTGGACTGTCTCCGCGACGGGAACCGGAGCAGGGCTGGGAGCCGGGGCCGCCGTGAGGGCCGGCGTCGGGGCTGCCGAAGCTGATGCGGTGGCCGTCGCTGGTGCCGTAGCGGTAGCCGTCGCGGCGGGCGCCGGCGACTGTTCGGCGTGGGCGAGCGCCGTGCCGGTCGCCGGGACCGAGGCCAAGGCAAGGACAAACGCGGCAAATAACGCAGTCTTCATCCGTAAAGAGTTCACGTTTATCTTTCATGAGACGGCCGCCCAGCCGACGTGTCAGCTGAACGGCCGCAAGAGACCAAAGTGAGGTCAGTCTACGGATGGCAGGCCGCAATATCGGGAAACCTGCGCCAAACTTGCGACTCGCGTATCCAATCGTTGCCGAATCTTGAGCAACCGCTCTTGGGAAAAGTAGCCACCCGGCAAGCGCTCAGCCGGCCGGCGCGAGCTCCAGCGCATTCGCCTCGACGTAGTCCAGCGCGTGCCGGACCGCGCCGACCGTGACGATCGCGTCGCCCAGCGGTGAGACCGTCACCCGCGGCGGGGTGGCGGTGAAGCGGGGGAGACACGCCGTGATGCCCGGCAGCAGGGCGCCGGCGGATTCGGCGACGGCGCCGCCGATCACCACCTGCTCGGGGTTGATCAGGCTCGCGATCGAGGCGATGACGCGCGCCATGCGTTCCGACATCCGGTCCAGGATCGCCAGCGCCGCCGCGTCTCCTGCGGCCGCGTCCTCGAAGACGCGCGGCGCGCTTGCGGGGCCGCCCGCGGACGGGCCGCCGCCCGCCGCGGACCACTGCCTGGCCAGGGCCGCGATGCCGTCGCTGGAGCCAACGCCCTCCACCATGTCCAGATAGCCCATCTCGCCGGCAGCCCCGCCGCGACCGTGGAGCAGCCGCCCGGATTCCATCACCCCGGCGCCCAGGCGTTCGCCCGCCAAAAGCACCACCAGATCGTCCACGCCCGCCCCGGAGCCGCGCCAGCGCTCACCGAGCGCGGCCAGGTTGGCGTCATTCTCCAGCAGCACCGTCCAGCCGTGCAGGTCCATCAGTGCCGAGCGTAGTCCGACGTCGAACAGGCTCCAGAACCGCTGGGTCACCAGCACGTTCCCGTCCCGGTCCACCGGTGCGGCGATCCCGGCACCGACGGCCAGGACCCTGGCCGGATCGGTTCCCGCGGCCTCCAGGGCCTGGCGGCAGGCGCGATCAATGACGCCGATGCGCTCCTCCGCAGGGATGTCCGCCGCGCGGAAGCTCTCGCTGGACCGGCCGATGACCGTGCCGCGCAGGTCGGCAACGGCGGCGGTGGTGGTCGCGGCGCCGATGTCGAGGCCCAGCACGAACCCGGCCTCCCGGTTGAAGGCAAACCGCCGGGCCGGGCGGCCCTTCCGCGGACTGCCTGCGTCGGTGCGGGGCTGGTCCAGTTCCACGATCCAGCCGCGGCTCATCAGGTCCTCACACACGGCGATCACCGAGGCGCGGGTCAGTCCGGTCAGGGCCATCAGCTCGGAGCCCGTGGCAACGTCGGCTCCGCGGATGTGCCGCAGCACGGCCTGGGCGTTGACGCGGCGCAGCAGCTGCGGCGTGGCGGCGGCTGCGTGCGGCATCACTTCTTGACCTCTTTCGATCCCGGACCCATAATTGTTCAGGCAATATATTTAGCTTGTATCTAAAATACCAGAAGCTCATTCCCGGCCCCGAAGGATCATCCCTTGTCCAACACCGCCACGCTGGCAACCCTGTCCGGTTCCGACCTCGCCGCCGACCCCAACTGGTGGCGCCAGGCCTCGGTGTACCAGATCTATCCCAGGAGCTTCTCCGACTCCAACGGTGACGGCCTGGGCGACATCAAGGGCGTCACCGCCAAGGTGCCGTACCTGAAGGAACTCGGGATCGACGCCGTCTGGCTCTCCCCGTTCTACCCCTCGGCGCTGGCCGATGGCGGCTACGACGTCGACGATTACCGTGACGTGGACCCCAAGCTGGGCACCCTGGCAGACTTCGATGAGATGTCTGCCGCGCTGCACGCCGCCGGCATCAAGCTGATCGCGGACATCGTCCCCAACCACTCCTCCGACCGGCACGAATGGTTCCGTGAGGCCCTGGCGTCCCCGAAGGGCTCCGCCGCCCGCGAGCGCTACATCTTCCGCGACGGCCAAGGCGAAAACGGCGAGGTCCCGCCGTCGGACTGGGAGTCGGTGTTCGGCGGCCCCGCGTGGGAGCGCATCACCGAACCCGACGGCACTCCCGGGCAGTGGTACATGCACATCTTCGCCAAGGAGCAGCCGGACCTGAACTGGGCCAACCGCGAAATCCGCGACGACTTCCTCAAGACACTCCGGTTCTGGTCCGACCGTGGTGTGGACGGCTTCCGCGTTGACGTCGCCCACGCCCTGACGAAGGACCTCACCGAGCCGCTCATCTCCAAGGTGGAACTGAGCGCGGCCAACACCGGCACAGACGGTTTCGCGGATGGCTCGCACCCGTTCTGGGACCGCGACGAAGTCCACGAGATCTACGCCGAATGGCGTGAGGTCTTCAACGAGTACAACCCGCCGCGCACCGCCGTCGCCGAAGCCTGGGTGCATGAGTCCCGCCGCGCCCGCTACGCCAGCCCGCAGGGCCTGGGCCAGGCGTTCAACTTCGACCTCCTGCAGGCCGACTTCGACGCCGGGGAGTTCCGCGAAATCATCACCCGGAACCTCGCAGACGCCACGGAATCCGGCGCGTCGTCCACATGGGTCTTTTCCAACCACGACGTCGTCCGGCACGCCACCCGCTACGGCCTGCCCAAGGGCGGCGGCAAGCACGCCCAGGGCCAGGACGGCAAGGGCTGGCTGCTGGCCGGCGCCCCGCCCGAAGAGCTCGACGTTGAACTCGGGCTGCGCCGGGCCCGCGCCGCCACCCTCCTGATGCTGGCCCTGCCGGGATCCGCCTACCTGTACCAGGGCGAGGAACTGGGCCTGCAGGAAGTCGCGGAGATCCCCGACGCCGAGCGCCAGGACCCCACCTTCTTCCGGAACAAGGGCGTGGAGATCGGCCGCGACGGCTGCCGCGTGCCGCTGCCGTGGGCCCCGGATGGGGCCTCGTTCGGTTTCGGCGACGGCGGAGCGCACCTGCCGCAGCCGGCCTGGTTCAGCCGCTACGCCGTCGCGGCACAAGACGGCGTGGAAGGGTCCACGCTGGAGCTCTACCGGCAGGCCCTGAAGCTGCGCCGCGAACTGCAGACCTCGGAGGAGCTGCAGTGGCTGGAGTCCGGCGCCGCCGACGTGCTGCGCTTCAGCCGCCCCGGCGGCTGGCAGGCAGTGACCAACTTCGGTGACGCACCCGTTGAGCTGCCCGCCGGTGAGGTGCTGGTCAGCAGCGGGCCGCTCGACGGCGGCATGCTGCCTGCCAACACCACCGTCTGGCTGCGGTGAGCCCCGCAACGACCGCTGCACCCGACGCGGCCGCGGTGACGCTTGGCCAGGAGCTCATCTACGGCTGCATGGGACTGGGCGGCAGCTGGTCGGCGGAGCCGTACTCGGCCGCGGATGTGGACGAGGCGGCTGCCGCCGTCGAAGCGGCCTTGGGCGCAGGCATAACGCTCTTTGACCACGCGGACATCTACCGCAACGGCAAGGCCGAGGCCGTTTTCGGCGAGGTCCTCTCCCGCGTCCCCGGGCTGCGGGAGAAGATCCGGCTGCAGACCAAGTGCGGCATCCGGCTCAACGAGCAGGGCCTGGAGGCGTATTACGACCTCAGCCGGGACGGCATCCTGGAACGGGTGAATGAAAGCCTGGCCCGGCTCCGGACGGACTACGTCGATGTGCTCATGCTGCACCGCCCGGATCCCCTGATGGACCCGGCGGAAGTCGCGTCCGCCGTCGGGCAGCTCATGGCCGAAGGCAAGGTGCGGGCCATTGGCGTGTCCAATATGTCCGGGCCGCAAATCGAGATGCTGCAGGACCGGCTTGAGGCCCCCGTCGTGGCCAACCAGCTCGAAATGAGCCTGCTGAAGCGGGCCTGGCTTGAAAGCACTGTGCTGGTCAACCATGCCGAGGGCACGGACTACAGCTTCCCGCACGGAACGGTTGAGCATTGTGTTCGGCGCGGCATAGGGCTGCAGGCGTATGGCTCGCTGGCCCGCGGTCTGTACACCGGGGCGCCGGCCGCCGAGCCGACGCCGGCGGAGGAGGCGACCGCCGCCCTCGTGGCCGCCCTGGCCGCGGAGAAGGGAACCACGGGGGAGGCGATCGTGCTCGGCTGGCTCATGAAGCACCCGGCCGGGATCGCACCGGTGATCGGCACCGCCAAGCCCGACCGGATCCGCGCCTGCGCCGGTGCCGCCGAGGCGGCCGCCGCCATGACCCGCGCCGAGTGGTATGGCCTCTGGGTGACGGCCAGGGGAAGCAACATCCCCTAGCCTGCATGTCCCCAACCAGTTGGCAGATGAGGCCGTTATGAGCGCTGAAAACGGCTCCTGCTGCCAGCTGGTTGGGCGCGGATGTGATTTTGGTCGTAATGGTCACCCCGGAGGGCCGGATCGCTTAGCCGCAAACGCCTCCGGGCGGATAGCGTAGATGCATGACTTCTACCACCACCGCCGAATCCCTTCGGCCCCAGCGCAACATCCCGGCCGACATTGCCCGCTCCTGGCTGCTGGTCAACGCGATGAAGCCCGAACTCTTTGACCAGTCCGCCGTCTCCCGGGCCGATGCGATCATCCTGGACATCGAAGACGCGGTGGACCCCTCGCAGAAGGACGCCGCCCGCGCCAACGTGGTCAACTGGCTGACCGCCGGAGGCAGCGCGTGGGTCCGGATCAACGACGCCACCAGCCCGTTCTGGGCCGACGACCTCGCCGGGCTGCGCGGCACCCCGGGGCTGCTGGGCATCATGCTGGCCAAGACCGAATCGGCGGACCAGGTCACGGAGAGCTTCCACCGGATGGACGGCAAGACGCCGGTCATTCCCTTGGTCGAGTCCGCCGTCGGCATCGAGGAAGCCAACAACATCGCCAAGGCCCAGGGTGCCTTCCGGCTGGCCTTCGGCTCGGGCGATTTCCGCCGCGACACCGGCATGGCGGCCACCCCGGAGGCCATGGCCTACCCGCGCGCCAAACTGGTGGTGGCCAGCCGCGTCGGGAACCTGCCGGGCCCCATCGACGGCCCCACCGTCGGCACGAACCACCCGATCCTGCGCGAACAGACCGGCATCACCGTGATGATGGGGATGACCGGAAAGCTCTGCCTCGCGATCGACCAGACGCCGGTCATCAACGAGGTCATCAGCCCCACCCCGTCCGACGTCGCCTGGGCCACGGACTTCATGGCCGACTTCGAAGCCAGCGGCCGCGTCATCCGGGACGGCTCGGACCTCCCGCGCCTGGGCCGCGCCGAGAAGATCATGAAGCTCGCGGTAGCCTTTGGGGTGCAGCCGGCCCTGTAGCGGCCCACCATGTGAGGAGACCCCGTGACCGATACCCGTTATCTGGTTCACGGGGTCTTTTGGGACGGTCCTGCACCTGCCGGGCCAGGCGCGGCGTGCGGCGGCGGCCTGCCGGTGATGCGCCTGCAGGATCCCTCCGGGACCGTCACCGACCTGGCGCTCGACGCCGGCACCCGCCTCGGGTTCCGGCTCGCGGCGGCCGGGAAGTTCTGCCTCGGGCACCACAAGGTGCACGGCCCGGCGGACCGGGACCACGTCCTGTGCCCGGCCCGGGCCGCCGCCACCAACGGCAGCCAGTGCGAGCCCTGCTTCGTGCGGGACGACTCCCGGCTGATCCACGACTTCCACCGCGGCGGCCGGGTCCCGCCTGGCCTTCGCGCCTATCTTATGCAGCCGCACTGGCTCTACATTGCCACCTTTGCCGGCGGTGCCAGCAAGGTCGGAACCGCGTCCCAGCTGCGTAAATGGCATCGGCTCGCCGAACAGGGTGCCGTGACCGCCCGCTACGTCGCCCGCGCCGACGACGGCCGCGTGGTCCGCGTCCTGGAGGATCTAGTCACCCGCGAAGCCGGGCTGCCGCAGCAGGTCCGCGCTGCCGCCAAAGCGGCTGCGCTCGTGGCGCCGCTGGCCGCCGTCGAACTCGACACCCGCAACCGGCGGCTGGCCGGGGAGACCCGGGAACTGCTCGCCGGTGCCGGCGGGGAGGGCTTCGAGGTGGTGGATGAGCCGTGGGTCCGGCCGGACCTCGCTGCCGACGCCTGCACCCCGGCCGCCCGGCATGCCTACCCCCACGATCTGGCGGCCGGAGCGCACGGATTCCGGATCGTCTCGCTGAGCGGCAGTGTTGCGCTGGCGGCGCTGGATGGCAGCGAGCTGGAATTCGTGGTGAACCTGGCGCAGCTCAAGGCACGGATCATCGAACTCGGCGACCACGGCTCGGACATCCCGGCCGTGCAGGAAGCCTTGTTCTGACGCTGGAATTGCCCCGCGAGGCGCAAAATACCGGACGCGCCCGGTATTCCCTGTGTGTCAGCCTGTTGTGTGACACCTTCGGCGGGGAAGGAATCCTGATGGAAATTCCGACACGTCCGAGTAAGTTGCATCGGTTCTCTGCTCAGCAGAAGTGGGATTTGCTGCTGGAATACGACAAATGCCTGGACTGGGGTTCCAAGTCTGAATTTTGTCGAAGGGTCCAGGTGAACTCCGGCACGTTCCGTGATTGGCTGGTTGCCCGGGAAGAGGGGCGGCTCCTGCCGCCGGCGGCTCAGGCCGTTTCAGGTGAAAGGAGCCGGTGGATGACAGCGCGTGAGCGGGACGAGCTGAAGCGTCTCAGGACTGAGAACGAGCGGCTGAAGAAGAAGTTGGAGAAGTCGGAAGCCGCGGTGGAGATCCTGGGAAAAGCTGCCGCGCTCCTGGACGCGATGGCCAGGAGCGCGGCAGCAACCGACCCGCACTTGGAGGAACCGGAGCCGGGTCGGCCGGAATGGCTGAACAAACCCGGCGACGGGACCTCCTCTTCGGAGTAATCACGGCGTTGCACGCTGCAGGCTACGGAGTCCGCAGATCCTGCACCCTCCTCGGGCTCTCCCATGAGACCTGGTACCGGCACCGGAGAGGCAATGAGCGCCCTGGCACGATCATCGCTCACCGTGACCGGGCATATCCGAACCGGATCAGCCCCGAGGATGAGGGGAACCTGCTCCGGCGAATCAATGACGAGGAGCATTCCGGTCTCTCAGTCACCCAGGCCGTGAGACGGATGGCTGACGCCGGGGACATCTGTTGCTCGATGGCCTCGGCCCACCGGATCGTCCGCCGTCACGGCCAGAACGGGGACCGGCGTCGTAGATCCGGCGGTGCCGCAACAGGATCCCGTGCGAAGCCCGTATGCCAGGCCACGGCTCCAAACCAGCTGTGGTCCTGGGACATCACCATGCTTCGGGGCCCCGGCAAACAGCAGCTCAAGCTCTACACCATCATTGACGTGTTCTCCCGCAAAGTCATGGGCCACCGGGTCGAGCAGGTCGAGGACTCGGCACTTGCCCAGGACCTCATCCGCAACGCCGTACTGGCGGCCAGTGCCACCCCGCAAGTGCTCCACGCCGACAACGGAGGGCCCATGAGGTCCGCCCGAACCTGGGAACTACTGAGGACACTGGGAATCCGTCCCTCGCATTCCCGCCCGAGAGTCTCCAACGACAACCCCTACAGCGAATCGCTGTTCAAAACCGTGAAGTACTCACTCGAGTTCCCGGAACGCTTCACATCGATCGAGCACGCCAGGACCTTCGCGGACTGGTTCTTCGATGATTACAACCACCACCACCTGCACAGCGGCCTGAACTGGTTCACTCCAGCGTCGGTCCACGACGGCACCGCAGCAGAGGTCCGGGACCGGCGCCAACAGGCGCACGAAGACTACTACCGCCAGCACCCCGAACGCTTCCGCAAACCGCCAGTCATTGCCGGTCCGCCCCAGGAAGCCTGGATCAACCAACCAAACGAAACCCTCAAACTGTCACAGACAGCTTGATCTATTCCGTATTCCGGCGTCGCCAGGCATTTTGCGTGTCGCCAGGAAATTTGCGGCTCGCGGGGCCGCCCGCACGCCCCGGTAGACTGGCACGGTGCTGAATGAATTCTGGGCCACCGCGTCAACCACCTACAAGGTGCTCGTCTTCGGCGCCATGGGCCTGATCGCCGTCGGCATCGTCCTCAACGTGGTGGGCAACAGCACCGGCAACCAGGCTCTCGCCGTGGCCTCGCTCCCCATCATCGGTTTGGGCCTGATCCTGCACCTTGCCGGGGTAGTCGTCCGGGGCCAGACGATCCGGAAGAACCTCAAGCGCTAGCGGCGGCGTTCCGCACCACATGGCTCCGGGCATGCTGCACGGCTCCCGCCAGGGTGGTGAACAGGTGCTTGTGGTGCCGCAGCGAGCGGATGACCCCCACATTGGTCACGAGCGCCAGGTGCTGCGGCTGGACACCTTTGAGCAGGACCGTCACACCGCGCAGCTCGAGCGCGGAGATCACTTCGACCAGCATGTGTGCGCCCGTGGCGTCCAGCATCCGCAGCTGGGACAGCCGAATGATGGCCACCTGGATGTCTTTTACCTGGCTGATCTCCTGGAGGACCCGCTCCGCGGCGCCGAAGAACATGGCACCGTCCAGCCGGAAGATGGCGATGTGCTCGTCCCCAGGGACCGAGGGCCCTGGCAACTCCTCGCGCCGGACCCCACTCAGGGACGCGAAGGTCCGCAACGTGAACACGGCCGCCGCGGCGAGTCCAATCTGGATGGCCACGATGAGGTCGAAGGCAACCGTAATGAGGGCGGTGATCACGAACACCGCGGCATCGGCCCGCGTGGACCGGAGGATCGCGGTCACCGTGTGCCGGGAGACCATGCGCGTGGCCGTAACCATGAGGATGCCGGCCAGCGCCGCCAGGGGGATCCTGCCGACGAGCTCCGCCGCCAGATAGATGATGGCCAGCAGTACCACGGCGTGCACTATCGCGGCCAGCCGCGTCTTGGCTCCGGAGCGGACGTTCACGGCGGTCCGGGCGATCGCGCCGGTGGCGGGCATGCCGCCGAAGAATCCGGCAGCGATCGAGGCCAGCCCCTGGCCGGTGAGCTCCCGGTCCGGGCTGTACGGGCCGGACGGTCGGCCGTCGGGACCGACCATGCCGGAGGCCACCCGGGCCGAGAGCAGGGATTCGATCGCCGCGAGCGTCGCGATGGAGACGGCCGGCATGAGCAGGCCGCCCACGGCCGCCGGATCAATAAGAGGCATGGAGGGCGCCGGCAGCGAGTGCGGAAGTGCGCCGATCCGGGGGATATCCAGCCCCAGCGCCTCTGCCGCGACCGTAGCGAGCAACACCGCGATCAGGCTCGCGGGCAGGGCCTTGTTGAGCCTGGGCAGCAGATACATTACAGCCGCGACGCCCGCCACCACCGCGAGCGTTTGCAGCACGGTCGGCACGGTGGCCTGTGACGCGCTCTCGACGGCCGCCAGGAGGGTGTTGTGGCCCGGCGTTGCCTCGGTGCCCGTGGCCAGCGGAACCTGCTGGAGGAAGATGATGGCGGCAATGCCCAGGGTGAAGCCCTCCACAACCGGCCAAGGGATGAACGCGACGGCCCGGCCCAGCCCGCTGGCCCCCAGGATCATGACGAGCAGCCCCGCCAAGACCGAGAGCAGGGCAACGCTGCCGACGCCGTGGGCGGCGACCACCGGCGCCAGAACCACCACCATGGCGCCGGTTGGACCGGAGACCTGGACATTGGATCCGCCCATGACGGCGGCGACCATCCCGGCCACCACCGCGGTGATGAGTCCGGCCTCCGCCCCCACCCCGGAACTGACGCCGAAGGCCAGCGCCAGTGGGAGCGCCACAATGCCGACCGTGATGCCGGCGAACAGGTCCGTCTTCCAGGCGGAGCGCAGGAGCTCGTAGTCGCGGCGGGAAGGCGCAAACCGGGCGAGGCGTCCCAGGGCCTTGCGGGATGCCCGAGCCGGGCTCGACGCGGGGGCCGCGGTCACGGCGCCGTGCCGTCGAGGTGGCCGGCAGTGTCGAGGTGGCCGGCGGGCAGCCCCTGGGCGATCCGCAGCTGTTCGCTGGAGCTGGCCAGGCTGTCCAGCAGGAAGACCCGGGCAATCGCGAGCAGCTCCGAGATCTTGGGATGGGCCAGCCGGTAGGTCACCACGTTTGCCGACCGGACCGAGGTCACCACCCCGTGCCGCCGCAGCGTTGCCAGGTGCTGGGACAGGTGCGAGGCCTCCAGGCCCGTCTCCGCGAGAAGGTAGCTGACCGGGGCTGCCGTGTCCGGCGCAGCTGCCAGGAGCTCAAGGATCCGGATGCGGGCCGGGTGGGCGAGGGCCTTGAACAGGTTGGCCTTGATTTCATACAGGGGCGTCTGCGCGGGGGAGATCATAGGCGGCCGGTGCTTTCCCGCACGGCGGCCCGGCGGGGACGAGCCGTTGCGTGGATTGATGGAATGATGTTTCTATCATATCGTGCCGGTCAAGGGCCGAGGCGGCCGCAGACCCGGTACCCGCCGGCGCCCGCCCGGCCACAACGCGCGCCCCTGTCATGAATCCGGGCCCCCGCGGCCGTGACGATAGGCTGGAACCATGACTATCAATCCGGATCTGCAGGGGCGCAGCTACCCTGCCGCAGAGGTGTATGACGTCGGCCGCGAGAAGATCCGCGAGTTCGCCCGCGCTGTCAAGGCCACCCACCCCGCCCACTTCGATGTCGCCGCCGCCAAGGCACTGGGCCACGGCGACCTCGTCGCGCCGCCGACGTTCGCCATCATCGTCGCTCAGCGCGCCGACGCGCAGCTGATCGAGGATCCGGCGTCCGGAATCGATCTCTCCCGCGTGGTTCACGCCGACCAGCGGTTCACCCACCACCGCCCGATTGTCGCCGGCGACCGGCTGGTCGCCGAGCTGCACGTCGACGGCGTGCGCGCGATGGGCGGCGGAGCCATGATCACCACACGCTCGGAGATCTTCGCGCTTGCCCCTGGAGCAGACGGCGATTCCGGCGCCGCTGCCGGCGTCCGGGAGCCCGTCGCCACCACCACCTCGTCCATCCTGGTCCGCGGAGAGGGACAGTAGCCATGAGCACAGCATCTTTTGCTCCCAAGTTCGCGGAACTCACGGTCGGCCAGGACATCGGCAGCCGCAGCATCACCGTTACCCGCACCGACCTCGTTAGGTACGCCGGCGCCTCCGGGGACTTCAACCCGATCCACTGGAACGAGGCCTTCGCCACGGCGGTGGGCCTGCCGGGCGTGATCGCCCACGGCATGTTCACCATGGGCGCCGCCGTCCAGCTCGTGACCGACTGGGCCGGCGACCCCGCCGCCGTCGTCGACTTCCAGACCCGCTTCACCAAGCCGGTGCCCGTCGCTGACACCACGGGGACGCCGGAGCCGGGCGCCGTGATCGAGGTCAGCGGGGCCATCGGCGCGCTCGACGCCGACGCCGGCACCGCCCGCGTCGACCTCACGGTCGTCTCGGCTGGCCAGAAGGTCCTGGTCAAGGCCCAGGCCGTCGTCAGGCTGGCGTAGCCAGGACGCTCCTGTGACGGCAAAGGAGACCAAAGACCTCTTCGTCCCGGCCGCCGAGATCACCCACTGGCGGAACGCCGTCGTGGTGGCCTACGCGGCCAGCGGCATCGCGTTTTCCACGTGGGTGTCCCGGCTGCCGGCCATCCGCGACGGACTGGACCTGACTCCCGGCACCATCGGACTGCTCCTGCTCTGCATGACGGCGGGGTCCTTCCTGTCAGTGTCCGCCTCGGGCCTGATTGTCCTGCGGCTCGGCTCCAAGCGCACCATCCGGATCGGCAGCATCATGGTCGGGTTCGGGCTCATGCTCGCGGGCTTCGGTACCACCGTGCTCGCCAGCCCGGTCGCGGTCGCCGCGGGCCTGGTAATCATCGGGCTGGGCACCGCCAGCTGGAACACCGCGTCCAATGTCGAAGGCGCCGCGGTGGAACGGGCCGTCCGGCGGCACATCATGCCCCGGCTGCACGGTTCCTTCAGCCTGGGCACGGTGGCGGGAGCCGGGCTCGGTGCCTGGGCTGCGGCCGCCGGGATCCCCGTCTTCTGGCATCTGGCGGCGGTGGGTCTCCTAGTGGCCGGCTCGGTGACCACCGCCGCGGCGTGGTTCCGGGCGGACATCACGCCGGTCCAGGCGGAGCGGCCCTTCAAGGCCTCCGGGACCGATACCTTTGAAGATCCCTCCACCGGGCCCATTCCCATCGTCCGGCAGACGGACGCCGTCCTCGAACAGCCCCTGGACAACAAACGCCAGATCGCCCAGGCCTGGCGGGACCGGCGCACCCTGCTCCTCGGCGTCCTGGTACTGGGCCTGGCCCTGGCCGAAGGGGCGGCGGGGGACTGGGTGGCACTGGCCCTGGCGGACGGCCATGGCCAGACGGACGCCGCCGGGGCCGCCGGCTACGGACTGTTCGTCACCTTCATGACCGTCGGCCGTTTCGCCGGCACCGTGGTCCTGGACCGTTTCGGCCGCGTCCCGGTGATGCGCTGGTGCGCCGCACTGGCCGTGCTGGGCCTCGGGCTCTTCGTGTTTGCCCCGGTGCCGTGGCTGGCCTACGTTGCCCTGGCCATCTGGGGACTCGGCGCCTCGCTTGGCTTCCCGGTGGGCATGTCCGCCGCCGCGGACGATCCCGTCAAGGCCGCTGCCCGGGTGTCCGTGGTGTCCACGATCGGCTACGGTGCGTTCCTCTGTGGGCCGCCGCTGCTGGGGCTGCTGGCCGAGCACGTCGGCATTCTCCACTCGCTGCTGGCCGTCATGGCGATGCTGATCGTCAGCTTCCTGCTCTCGCCGGCGGCGCGCAAAATCCCCGTGCCCGCGCCCGTGCCGGGACACCACAGATAGCTACGTGCAACCAACGCCGGCTTAGGCGCGCCGATGATCCCAGCTAGGCTGGTCAGGTGACCCAGATTCAGCTCTCCACCCTGACCACCGCCGCCGTCGGCGGCCCCGCCGGCACCTACAGCGAGGCCCGCAGCGAGGCCGAGATCATCGACGCCGTCCGGGCGGCGGACGCGGCCGGCCAGCCGTTGCTGATCCTGGGCGGCGGTTCCAATCTGCTGGTGTCCGACGACGGGTTCCCGGGCGCGGTCCTGAAGATCGCCTCGGAGGGCATCTCTGTCAACGCCGAGGATTCCTGCGGCGGCGTGTCGGTGGTGGTGCAGGCCGGCCACAACTGGGATGCATTTGTCGACCACGCGGTCAGGCACGCGTGGTCCGGCGTCGAGGCGCTCTCCGGGATCCCCGGCGCCACGGGCGCCACGCCCGTGCAGAACGTCGGCGCCTACGGAGCCGACGTGTCCCAGACGATTGCCGCGGTGCGCACCTGGGACCGGGAGCGCAACGCGGTGAAGACCTTCACCAACTCCGAACTCAAGTTCGGCTACCGTGACTCCGTCCTGAAACAGACCACCGTCAACGGCTCGCCGCGCTATGTGGTGCTCACCGTGGAATTCCAGCTCCCGCTCGGCAGGATGAGTGCCCCGGTCCGCTACGCCGAACTCGCGCGGGCGCTCGGAGTCGAGCAGGGGCAACGGGCGTACTCCAATGACGTCCGGCGCGAAGTGCTGCGGCTCCGCGCGTCCAAGGGCATGGTCTGGGACGCGAACGACCGGGACACCTACTCCACGGGGTCCTTCTTCACCAACCCGATCGTGCCGGGCGAGGTTGCGGAGCGGCTGCCGCAGGAGGCCCCGCGGTACCCGGGCGGCGGCGACGGGCTGACCAAGCTTTCGGCGGCCTGGTTGATCGACCAGGCCGGGTTCGCCAAGGGGTTCGGGCTGGACCCGGAGAGTGTCTCGGGCGGCCGGGCGTCGCTATCGACCAAGCACACGCTCGCCATCACCAACCGCGGCGGGGCGAGCACGGCGGACATGCTGGCTGTGGCGCGCGAGGTGCGCCGCGGCGTCGTGGAACGGTTCGGGATTGAACTTCACCCGGAACCGCTGCTGATCGGCGTCGAGCTCTAGGGAAGAACCGGCCTCACAGCCACACGGGGCCCCGGCGGGCGTCCTCGCCCGCCGGCTACCGGCCCGAGTGGCGGGGGGCCACCTTGCTGAAGAGCATGAACGTGAAACCGGAGGCTGCGGCGCCGAGCAGGAAGACCTGGCAGAACGCGACCGACTGAACGCTGGGCCCGCTCTGCAGGACCAGCCCGGCGCACGCAAACGCCACGGCACCGGCCAGGAACGCCAGCGAGCCGAGCAGGAAGGCCTGTACGGTCGCCGGGAACTCGCCGGACTGCTCGAGCCAGAGCTCCTGGCCGCGCGGGCCAGCGGGTCCGGGCTTCACCTTGTCCTGGAGCCGGGCACGCGGCTGCATCGCCGCCGCCGTGACGAACGCGCTCACAGACACCGCCATGCACGTTCCGGCCACCAGCTGCAGCGTACTCATCACGGGCGAAAGCCGGGTTCCGCTGGCAATTGCGACGGCGAGTCCGGCAGCCATGCCGGCGGCGCTGGACGCCCAGCCCAGCAGGGCCAGCTTCCGGCACAGGGGCCGCAGCAGCGGCCACACCCCACTCATAGTCATGCATCAAGGGTAAGGAAGTCCGCTGGACGGCGGCTGGGAACAGCCGGGCAACACCCCGGCAGAGTGTGTACGGGCGTCCTACGATGGCTCCATGGCAGCTATCACAGGCATCCGACTGAGCCCCGGAATCATCGGCAGGCTGCGGCTGGCCGCCCAGGGCTTGCTGGGACCCGGGTTTCCGGGCGTCCCCGAAGCGGTCCGCGGCATGACGGCGATGCAGGCTCAGGACCTGCAGTCCGTGCTCTGGGCGGTGGGCCAGCGGGTGCAGGGCGCCAGCGTTGAGGACGTCCGCATCGCCCTGGACCGGGGCGACGTGGTGCGCTCCTGGCCGATGCGCGGCACCTTGCACCTGCTGGCTCCCGAGGACTTGAAATGGATGCTGTCCATTACCGCAGGCCGGGTGATCCGGGGCCTCGCGGGGCGTCACCGGGAACTCGAAATTGCTGCCGCGGATGTCGACGCGGCCGCGGCAGCCGCGTTGCGGCTGGTCTCCGGGGGAGCCGCCAGCCGTGCGGAGCTGTTTCAGGCCTTCGAACGGGCCGGCCAGTCCACTGCAGGCCAGCGCGGCATCCACTTGCTGGGGGTTCTCTGCCAGCGGGGATGCCTGGTGCAGGGGCCGCTGGCCGGCAACCAGCAGCTGGTCGTGGCCTTCGACGACTGGATCACGGAATCGCGGGCCCTGGACCGCGCGGATGGCATTGCTGAGTGGTTGCTGCGCTATTTCCGCAGCCACGGCCCCGCAACGGAGCGTGATTTCTCCTGGTGGGCCGGCATTCCGCTGACCGATACCCGGGCGGCCCTGGCCCGGGTATCGGGCCAGCTGGCGGAGCTGGAGTTCGGGGGCACCAGCTACTGGCTGTCGCCCGAAACGGCCGCGCTGCTCGACTGCGGCGTCCCCGGCCAGCGCACCGTGCTGGCGCTGCCGGGCTTTGACGAATTCCTGCTCGGTTACGCGGACCGGTCCCTCGTGCTTCCGCCGGAGCACGCGGACAAGATCGTCCCCGGAGGCAATGGGGTGTTCAAGAAAACCATCGTGGCGGGCGGAGCGGTGCTCGGCACCTGGACGGCCCGGGCGGGCGGCCGGCCCCCTGTCGTCGTGCCCCAGCCGTTCGATGCCGTTAACGGGCTGCGGCCCGCCGCCCAAAGGTCCTTTGAGCTGCAGGCCGCAAAATACCGCAGGTACCTTGGTTCCTGACGCGGTTCCTGACGGAGTTTTGAGAAGCTTTGCGAAAGGAGCTTCCGCGCCTAAAGGGTCCCGGTGGCGATCCGCAGCATGCGCCGCAGCGGCTCGGCGGCCCCCCAGAGCAGCTGGTCACCGACCGTGAACGCGCTGATGTACTCGGGGCCCATTTCCATCTTGCGGATGCGGCCCACCGGGATGTCCAGGGTGCCCGACGCCGCCACGGGGGTGAGCTCGGCCATCGAGGCCTCCTTGGTGTTCGGCACCACGCGGGCCCACTCGTTGTCCGCGTCCAGGAGCTTCTCGATCTCGGCCACCGAGAGGTCTTCGCGCAGCTTCAGGGTCAGGGCCTGGGAGTGTGAACGCATCGCGCCGATCCGGATGCACAGGCCGTCCATGATGACCCGGTTATCCGCGGACGTGCCGAGGATCTTATTGGTCTCCGTTCCGGCCTTCCATTCCTCCTTGGACTGGCCGTTGCCGAGGTCCGCGTCGATCCAGGGGATCAGGGAACCGGCGAGGGGAACGCCGAACTGCGTGGCGTCGATGCCGGTCCGCTGGCGTGCCAGGACCTTCCGGTCGATCTCCAGGATGGCCGACGCCGGGTCGCTCAGTTCGCTGCTGACCTCGGCGTTGAGGGTCCCGAACTGGTTCAGCAGTTCACGCATGTGGCGGGCCCCGCCGCCGGAGGCGGCCTGGTACGTCATGGAGGTGCCCCACTCGACGAGGCCGTTCTTGAACAATCCGCCGAGGCCCATCAGCATGCAGGACACGGTGCAGTTGCCGCCGATGTAGTCCTTCACCCCGCCCGAGAGACCGGCGTCGATGACGTCGCGGTTGATCGGGTCCAACACGATGATGGAGTCGTCATTCATGCGCAGGGTCGATGCGGCATCAATCCAGAGGCCGTCCCAGCCCCGGCCGCGCAGCTCGCCGTGGACCCGCTTGGTGTAGTCCCCGCCCTGGGCGGTGACAATAATGGGCAGCTTCGCCAGCGTCTCGACGTCGTACGCGTCCTCAAGCGTGCCGGCCGCGCCCGCGGCGGCACCGGCCACGGCAGGGGCTGCGCCGCCCGCGTTCGAGGTGGAGAAGAAAACCGGGTTGATGCTGGCGAAGTCGCCTTCGTCCTGCATGCGCTGCATCAGGACGGAACCGACCATGCCGCGCCAACCGACCAGGCCGACGGACGGGGAAGCTGCTGTAGTCATGGGCCCAGTTTAGACTTCACCGGTGCCTGGCGGGCAGTCGGTTACGTCACGGGGCCCCGGAGCTTGCAGGGCGCGCTAGTCGCCGCGCGGCTCTGCCAGCAACGCCGCCTTGCGCCGGCGCAGCGCAAAGACCGCCCCGAACGTGAAGACCTGGGTCACTACCACCAGCACGATCGCCCCCACGATCTTGTTGCCGCCCAGGATCATGGTCAGTCCCACGATGGCCGAGAGCAGCGCCAGCAGGGGCAGAAGCATGTACCCCAGGACAAAGAGCGTTTCGGGTTTCCGGAGCACTATTTGGCCTCCGTGCGGCGCCACAAGGTCATGCGGTAGCTGGTGCCGTTGGCCGACGCCAGCCACCCGTTGGCCGGGAGGCTGGCGGAGGCGGTCCAGTCGTAGCCGAGATCCGGCGCGAACGTATCACCTTCCGCGGTTGCGTCGATCGTGGTCACAACCGCGACGTCGGCCAGGTCCAGTGCCTGCGCGAAGATCTCCCCGCCGCCGATGATCCAGACCATCTCGTGGCCGGGGGCGAACTGCGACTCCAGGAGTGCGTCGTCGAGGGACTTGACGGCGATGGCGCCCTCCGCGCCGGGCGTCCCGCCCCAGCCTTCCTGCCGGGTGATGACGATGTTTGTCCGGCCCGGCAGGGGCCGGTACTTATCGGGGAAGGATTCCCAGGTCTTGCGTCCCATGATGACCGGGTGGCCCGTGGTGAGGCTGCTGAAGTGCTTCATGTCCTCGGGCAGGTGCCACGGCATGGCGCCGTCCTTGCCAATGACTCCGGTGCTGGTCTGGGCCCAGACCAGTCCCAGGCCGGTGGTGGAGGCGCGGAGTTGCTCAGTGAAAGCGCCGGGCTGGGCGTCCGGGGTGTTTTCTGTGCTCATACGGCTATCGGGGCCTTAATCGTCGGGTGGTGCTGGTATCCGACCACTTCGAAGTCCTCGAGGGTGTAATCGAAGATGGAATCCGGCTTGCGGGCAATTTTCAGCTGGGGGTAGTCGTAGGGCTCGCGGGCGAGCTGCTTGAGGACCTGGTCCATGTGGTTGTCGTAAATGTGGACGTCCCCGCCGGTCCAGACGAATTCGCCCGGTTCCAGTCCGGTCTGCTGCGCGATCATGCAGGTCAGCAGGGCGTAGGAGGCGATGTTGAACGGTACGCCCAGGAAGGTGTCCGCCGAGCGCTGGTACAGCTGGCAGGAGAGCTTGCCATCTGCCACGTAGAACTGGAAGAACGCATGGCAGGGGGGCAGGGCCATGTCCTTGAGCTCGGCGACGTTCCAGGCCGAGACGATGTGCCGGCGCGAGTCGGGGTTGGACTTCAGGTTCTTGATAAGCTCGGCGATCTGGTCGATGTGGCCGCCGTCGGGCGTGGGCCAGGAGCGCCACTGGACACCGTAGACCGGCCCGAGTTCGCCGTCGGCGTCGGCCCACTCGTCCCAGATCGTCACGCCCTGGTCCCGCATCCACTTGACGTTGGTATCGCCGCGCAGGAACCAGAGCAACTCCACGGCCACGGACTTGAAGTGCACCCGTTTGGTGGTGACGAGCGGGAAGCTCTTGCTCAGGTCAAAGCGGAGCTGGCGACCGAACACGCTGAGCGTGCCGGTTCCGGTGCGGTCCGATTTGTGCGTGCCGTGCTCAAGGACGTCGCGCAACAGGTCTTCGTAGGGCGTAGGAATGCTCACGGTTCCAGTCTAGAGGTCCGGTCCAAGGGCGTTGCAGTGTGAAGGAACAGTTCAGGAAACGCCGGGCCGGTGCGGGATCCCCTGAGGCCAAGGTCCCGCGAGGTTCAGGACCTCAGTCGTCGAAGGGCTTGAACCGCTCCACGGCAACGACTTTCGTCTTGCTGCCGTGGGCCACGTGGCACACGATGATCTCGCCCGGGGCCAGGAACGGGTCCGAGGACGGCAGCAGATCCCGGAGCCGGGAGTTCATGTGTTTGCCGAGTTGCTTCAGGACGGTCGGCAGTGCCGGGCGGTGAGTACAGAGGGCCACGGCCCGCTGCTTGTCGAACAGTCCCTCGACGACGGCGGCCGTCTTCTGGGGGTTGCGGCCGTGCCGGTGCTCCGTGAGGGCCTCGTTGAGCTTCACCTTGGCGTCGGCCGCCTTGGCGTACGGTGCGATGGTGGCCACGCACCGCAGCCACGGGCTTGAGACGATCCGGCCCGGCTTCCACGCCTGCAGGAGCCGTCCCACCGCCTGCGCCTGGCGCATGCCGGTGGCGGCCAGCGGCCGGTCGCCTTCGGCCTTGGTCCACGAAGAACGGGGCTTGGCCTTCGCGTGCCGCACGATCAGCAGCGGCCAGGTCTCGAGTTCCCCGCGGTCGTTGGCGTTCACGAGGTGCTGCAGGGGCTCGATGTCGCTTGGGTTGCTGAGGAGTCGGGCGGCCTTCTCGGGCGCGCACCACATGATGCTGTCCACTTCCCGGCCGTCGGGCAGCAAGGCAGCGCCGTCGGCGTGGACCGCCCAGTAATGGACTACTTTAAGTCCGGCGGGTACGTGGTAGTGGATGGGCGGGAGCGGGATTCCCAACGGAGCGGTGAGCCCTATCTCCTCCTCCACCTCGCGGACGGCGCACTCCGGGATGGTCTCGCCGGGGTCAATCTTGCCCTTCGGCCAGGACCAGTCGTCATACCGCGGGCGGTGAATCAGCAGGACCTCAAGTTGGTCCTTGTTTGCCGAATTGAGGCGCCACGGGATGGCGCCCGCCGCCGTGACGGCGATCTCTTCGCCCGGGTGGTCGGTCTGGTCCGCAACCAGTGCATCACTGCTCACACTCACGGCCCCTACCGCAGGCTGGTGGTGCGTTGACGCGAGCGGGACGCCAGCAACCAGGACTGGACGTCCTCGAGGTTCCGGCCGTCTTCCGCGAGATGGTGCCGGGTCCATTCCCCCTGCTTATCCAGATGCCAGCTGGCGGTTTCCGGATCCATGTAGCGCTTGAGCAGGTCCAGGACGTAGCTCGTGTCGTCGCCGCTCGTGAGCTGGACCAGGGCTTCGACCCTGCGGTCCAGGTTCCGGTGCATCATGTCGGCCGAGCCGATGAAGACCACCGGGTCGCCCGCATTGGCGAAGGCGAAGACACGCGAGTGCTCCAGGAACCGGCCCAGCACCGAGCGCACGGTGATGTTTTCGCTCAGGCCGGGAACGCCGGGCCGCAGCGAGCAGATGCCGCGGACTATGACATCCACGGGCACCCCGGCCTGGGACGCGCGGTACAGGGAATCGATGATGGCCTCATCCACCATCGAATTGACTTTGATCTGGACGCGGGCGGGGATGCCGGCCCTGGCGTTCCTGATCTCGGTTTCGATCCTGTCGATCAGCCCGGACCGGACCGAGCGCGGCGCCACGAGGAGCCTCTTGAACGTGGATTTCGGCGCGTAGCCGGAGAGCTGGTTGAAGAGCTTCGAAAGGTCTTCGCCCACCTGCTCGTTGGACGTGAGCAGGCCCAGGTCTTCGTAGTAGCGGGCCGTGCGCGGGTGGTAGTTGCCGGTGCCGATATGGCAGTAGCGGCGCAGGCCGTCCACTTCCTGGCGGACCACGAGGGAGAGCTTGCAGTGGGTCTTGAGGCCCACGATGCCGTACACCACATGGACGCCGGCCTGCTCCAGTTTCCGGGCCCACGAGATGTTGGCCTGCTCGTCGAAGCGGGCCTTGATCTCCACGAGCGCCAGGACCTGCTTGCCCGCCTCGGCGGCGTCAATCAGGGCATCGACAATCGGTGAGTCCCCGGACGTGCGGTACAGGGTCTGCTTGATGGCCTGGACTTTCGGATCCGCAGCCGCCTGCTCCAGGAAGGCCTGGACGGACGTGGAGAAGGAGTCATAGGGGTGGTGGAGGAGGATGTCCCGGCGGCGCATGGCGGCAAACACGTTCGCGGCCTTGGCCGTTTCCGATTCGTTCAGGTGCCGGGAGGTGTGCGGGACGTGCTTCGGGTAGTGCAGGTCTGCCCGGTCGATTCCGGCAATGACAGAGAGGCCGCGCAGGTCAAGCGGTGCCGGGACGGAGTAGACCTCGGATTCCTCCACGCCGAGCTCGCGGATCAGCAGCGCCCGGATGTTCGGGTTGATGTCAGTGGTGACCTCGAGCCGCACGGGAGGGCCGAACCGGCGGCGGAGGAGTTCCTTCTCCAGTGCCTGCAGGAGGTTCTCGGCGTCGTCCTCTTCGACCTCCACGTCCTCGTTGCGGGTCACGCGGAAGGTGTGGTGCTCCAGGACCTCCATGCCGGCGAACAGCTGGTCCAGGTGCACGGCGATGACTTCTTCCAGGGCGATGAACCGTGCCACGCGCCCGGGGACGGAGCCGGCGCGGGCGCCGTCGATGGAGATCAGGCGCGGAAGCTGGTCAGGGACCTTGACACGGGCGAAGAGCTCTTTGTCGCTGACCGGGTTGCGGACCACCACGGCCAGGTTCAGGGACAGCCCGGAAATGTAGGGGAACGGGTGGGCCGGATCCACGGCGAGCGGGGTCAGGATCGGGAAGACCTTTTCCGCAAACATGGCGCTGAGCTGGTCTTTGGCCTGGGAGTCGAGTTCCTCCCAGTGCATGAGGTGGATGTGCTCGTACGCCAAGGCGGGCCGGATCTGTTCGGCGTAGACCCGGGCGTGGCGTTGCTGCAGCCGGTGCGCCTCCTCGCCGATCTGCTCCAGGACCTGCATGGGGCTCAGCCCGGCGGGGGAGGGGACGGCGAGACCCGTGGCGATCCGCCGCTTCAGCCCGGCCACGCGGACCATGAAGAACTCGTCCAGGTTGGAGGCGAAGATGGAGAGGAAGCTGACCCGCTCCAGCAGGTACAGGTTGGGGTCCTCGGCCAGTTCCAGGACTCGTTCATTGAAGGAAAGCCAGCTCAGCTCCCGGTCCAGGAACCGGTCGGGGCTGATTTCGCCCTCAGGTTCCAGGTTCGGGGCGAACTCTGGAATGTCGATCCGGTCCTGGGTGGCACGTGAGGCCGGCACTTCCGAGGAGCCAAAGCGGGCACGCGCCGGGCGCGCCCCCTTTTCCGGCGTAGCGGGTTCAGACGTGGATGTCCGGGCAATTTCCCGTGGCATGATGTCTCCTCAATGCTGGCGCGATGTAGCTCCAACCTTACAAGCAATCACGGCCCGATGACCCGGATTGCGGCCCGGACGGCCCGGTTATCCGCCGACTTGACTAACGCCTGCCCGCCGGCGCCCGTCACTGTTGCTGCTGCGGGAGCGGCGCGTACATGACGTCGACATCCCAGCGGGTGAAGCCGAGCCGGCGGTACAGGGAGACGGCGGGGATGTTGTCGGCGTCGACGTAGAGCATGACGGCGCGGAGTCCGAGGTCCTGCAGGTGCTTGATGCCGGCGATGGTCAGGGCCTTGCCCAGTCCGGAGCCCTGGGCCTCCGGGGTCACGCCCACCACGTAGACCTCGCCGATCGCGGGGTGGTCGCCGTGCCGCGGGTGCACCTTGGTCCAGTGGAATCCCAGGAGCCGGTCCGCCGGGTCCACGGCCAGCAGGAAGCCCGCCGGGTCAAACCACGGCTCGGCCATCCGGGCGTCGAGGTCCGCGCGGGACATGTTCCCCTGCTCCGGGTGGTGGGCGAAGGCGGCTTTGTTCGCTGCGAGCCACGCGGCCTCGTCCCGGCCCGGAGCGAAGGCGCGCAGCTTCACGCCCTCCGGGAGGCTGACCCCCGGGAGCTCCGCCGTTGCCGTCATGAGCCTCATCTTCCAGAGTTCGCGGACGGCGCCGTAACCGTACCGGGCGGCCAGTTCCGCCGCGGCCTCGTGGTTTCCGTGCGACCAGGCGTTCAGGCCGGCGAAACCGCGAACGTTCCGCAGTTGTGTCACGAGGCGGTCGGCCACGCCCTGGTTGCGGTAGCTGGGGTGGACGGCGACCTCAAGAACGCCGGTGCCGTCAGTGGCCTCGATGACGACGGCGACGCCGGCCAGATCCTGACCCGTTGAGGGAGCGGATGTATCGGACGTGTCGTCTTGGGCGTACAGGGTAAGGGCCAGCACCGAATGGTTGCCGGCGTCCGCCGCGCGCAGCGTAACGAGGGTCTGCTCGGACAGCGGAGGATTGCCGTCCGACTCTTCCGCGGCGGCGACCAGGGCCGCGACGTCCCGCAGCAGTCCGCCGTCCACGGGTCCTTTGACAGTATGGACGGGCCAGTTTTCCGGGTGTGCAGGGCTCATGGTGCAAGGCTATCGGGTGCCGGCCCGGCGGCGGCCGATTTTGCCGAAGTCCGGACCGTCACGTATAGTCGTTATCTCGTCCGGCGTTGAGCCAGATGCGAGGGGGATCCACCACTGGGGTGGCCTCGATACGTTCGACCCGTATGTCCTCCACTGAAGCCGCATTCATTCTTGGGTGCAGCGGGAAGGCCCCGGACTCTGGAATCCAGAGTCCGGGGCCTTCTGCGTTAACTTCTGCTGTGCCGTGCGGTGGTTCGCCGTCCGCCCGCGGAGGGCGGGATTGCCGCTCAGGCCTCGGTGAGTTCGTCCTCGGGCTGGCGGGCCAGGGTCAGGCGGTAGCCGACGTTGCGGACGGTGCTGATCAGGTTTTCGTGGTCGGCGCCCAGCTTGGCCCGGAGCCGCCGGACGTGGACGTCCACGGTGCGGGTGCCGCCGTAGTAGTCGTAGCCCCAGACTTCGGTCAGCAGCTGCTGGCGCGTGAACACCCGGCCGGGGTGCTGGGCCAGGTACTTCAGCAGCTCGAATTCCTTGAACGTCAGGTTGAGGGCGGCGCCGTTGACCCTCGCGGTGTAGCTGGCCTCGTCAATCACGACGCCGGCGGCCCGGATTTCGGTCGGGGCCTCATCCTGCTCGGGAACCGCCCGTGCCACGCCGAGGCGGATCCGGGCCTCGACCTCTGCGGGCCCCGCGGATTCCAGGAGGATATCGTCCACCGCCCACGCCGAGGACACGGCGGCCATGCCGCCCTCCGTGAGGATGAGCATCAGCGGGGCGCTGAGGCCGGTGGCCTTGAGCAGTTGGGTGAGGGAACGTGCGCCGACCAGGTCCTTACGGGCGTCCAGCAGGACGATGTCACAGGGGTCGGTCTCGAGCAGGGCCGTGGGTTCGGCCGGAAGGATGTGCACCCGGTGGTTCAACAATTCCAGAGCAGGCAGGACGTCCACGGATGTTCCGGTGCTGTTCGTCAAGAGCAGGATGTGCGACATTGTTCCTCCAAGGGGTGTCCGCGCATCATTGGGCGTCTGTGGTGCTGCTCTCGAGTATACCTAAGGGCCCCTTTCCGGCCATGGTTCCGTCGCCTCCTGCCAGTCCCTTTGCGACACATAGAGTTCATATAGGGCAGGATTGAACCGTCAGGGCCCGCGGCCCGTTGAAATTGAGCCGAGTCGAATTGGGGTCCGCAGTGAGCGAAGGTACCACCATGGCGGGTCTGCCGAGGGCGAGCAGACCCGTGAAGCTGTGGAGCGTCGGGATCATCGGCCTGGCCGGCCTGGCCGCCATTGTTGCCGGCGCCTACTCCTCGCCTGAGGTCCTTCTGGCCGCCGCAGCCCTCAGCGCAATCGGGGTCGGCATCGGCTGGCCCTATTTTCTCGGCATCCCGGCCAAAAAGACCCTCGCAGTCCTGATCGGCCTGCCCGGTGTCGGGGCGGCGGTGGCCGCGACATACCTTCCGGCACCCGGCTTCCTGGACTGGACGCCGTCGTTCATTGCGGTGGGGGTCATGGCCATCTTCGTCGTGCAGCTGCTCCGGGGTACCGGCCAGGCCCAGCGACTCGAATCCACGCTGGGCTCATGCGCGGGTGTCCTGCTGTCCTGCCTGGGCGCCGGCTGGATTGCGAGCTCGCGCTTCAACGGGGTCCGGGAGATGCTCCTCGTGGCTGCCATCAGCGCTGCGGTCGCCTTGCTGGCCGGGCTGATCCGCTGGCCCGACCGGATCGTGGCACCGCTGGGTATCATCGGCGCCGGGCTCGCCGGGCCGCTGGCCGGGCTGGTGTTCTCCGACATCGCCGTGCTGCCTGCCGCCCTCGCCGGTGTGGTGGTGGGGGCGGTGCTGGTGAGTTTCCGCCGCCTCGTCATCCTCAGCGGTGAGGGCCTGAACATTTTGGCGGCCGTGGGAATGGGGCTGGGGCCCGTGTCCGCGGTCGGATCCCTGGCGTACTTCATAGACAAACTACTCATCTTCTAAGCGTTAGGATGGCATCATGTCCGTACTTGCATATGAGATCTTCTTCCTTGTCCTGCTCGGCGTGGCCGGCCTGTCCATGGCGTGGTTTGCCGGCTTCGTCGTCTACCGCCTCTTCAGAGGCCAGAAGTAACCCCCACACGTTCCAGACCCCGTAGTTTCCAGAGGTAGTTGCTGTGCCGATTGAAATTCCTACAGATCTGACCCCCGAAATCGTTCCGCTGTCCTGGCTCATCGGTGAGTGGGAGGGCCGCGGCCGGCTGGGCGCCGGGGACGAGGACTCAGAGCACTTCCTGCAGCACGTCTCGTTCACGCACAACGGCCTGCCGTACCTGCAGTACCGCGCCGAGAGCTGGCTGACTGACGACGAGGGCACCAAGCTGCGGCCCCTGACGGTCGAGACCGGCTTCTGGGCGCTGGAACGCAAACAGCGCGAGGAGGACGGCGGCCCCGGCCTGATCCCGGCGGACATCGTCCCCGTGCTCAAGAGCGCCGATGAGGTCGAGGCGCTGCGCAACAGCGACGGCGGCTTCGACATCTCGGTCTCCATCGCGCACCCTGGCGGGATCTCGGAGCTCTATTACGGCCAGATCAAGGGACCCCAGATCCAGCTCAGCACCGACCTGGTAATGCGCGGCAGCCACTCCAAGGAGTACACGGCGGCCACCCGGATCTTCGGGCTCGTGGAGGGGAACCTGCTGTGGCGCTGGGATGTGGCCACCGGTAAGGAATCGGCGGCGGGCGGCGGGCTGGAAGCCCACGCGTCGGCCATCCTCGCCAAAGTACACTAAACGCACGGTCTCACCGCTTTCCCGTTGTCTGTATCGCCTGTCTGCATCGACCAAGGAGAGACACCGTGAACGACCCAGTGACCAGCCGTGACGCCAGCTCCACCAGCTACGCCGACCTCAAGGCCGTGTACTTCAACGGCACGCTCAAGAAATCCCCGGACGTGTCCAACACCCAGGGCCTGATCGAGGTCAGCCGCAGGATCATGGAAAAGCAGGGTGTCACCACCCGCGTGATCCGCACCGTGGACCACGACATCGCCAGCGGCGTCTACCCGGACATGCGCGAACACGGCTGGGCCACCGACGCGTGGCCGGAGCTCTATCCGGCGGTCCTGGAAGCGGACATCGTCGTCGTGGCCGGGCCCATCTGGCTGGGGGACAACTCTTCGCAGACCAAGAAGCTCATCGAACGCCTCTACGCCCACTCCGGGCAGCTGAACGCGAAAGGCCAGTGGGCCTTCTATCCGAAGGTGGGCGGCTGCCTCATCACCGGCAACGAGGACGGAATCAAGCACTGCGCCATGAATGTCCTGTACAGCCTGCAGCACATCGGGTTCACGATCCCGCCGCAGGCCGACGCCGGGTGGATCGGTCCCGTGGGGCCGGGGCCGAGCTACCTCGACGAGGGTTCCGGGGGGCCGGACAGCGATTTCACCAACCGCAACACCACCTTCATGACCTGGAACATGCTGCATCTGGCGCGCATGCTCAAGGACGCTGGCGGCATTCCTGCCTATGGCAACCTTCCGGACGCCTGGAAAGCCGGAACCCGCTTCGACTTCGAAAATCCGGAATACCGCTGACCGGCAATGGCGGACACAGAGCCCCGGCGGATCTGAAGATCCCGGCAACCCCGGGTTCAGGGCCACCCCCGCGGCCCTGGCGGCCGCGGCCGGAATACGACCACAGTTAAGGATGTTCCTTTCAATATGACTATCAAGAGCCCCCTGTTGTCGCGCCCGGCCGCCGTCGAGGGCGGCGGCGGCGACGCCGGCGTCGCCGCGCACTACGGGGAACCGCTCCGGGAGCAGCGGGCCCTGGCCGCCGGCACCGCGGTCGTCGATCTCTCCAGCCGCGGCGTGGTGACCGTCAGCGGGCCGGACCGGCTCAGCTGGCTCAACACCTTGTCTTCCCAGCAACTCACCGGCCTGGCGCCGGGACAGTCCACCGAACTGCTGCTGCTCAGCGTCCAGGGCCGGATCGAATTCGACGCCCGGGTGGTGGACGACGGCGCCACCACCTGGCTGATCGTCGAAGGGGCCGAGGCGCCCCCGCTCGCCGAATGGCTCACCAAGATGAAGTTCATGCTCCGGGTCGAGGTCGCCGATGTTTCCGCGGACTGGGCCGTGCTTGGCTCGACCCGCCGGATCGGCGAGTGGTCCCAGCTCGTGGTCTGGGAGGACCCGTGGCCGCATGTGGGTGCGGGCGGCTATTCCTATGCCGTGGTGGGCGAGGACTCTCACCCCGGCCTGGAGCGGCCGTGGTTTGAGTACCTGGTTCCCGCCGCCGAGCTTGCCGCCACAGTGGGGGAGCGCGCCCTGGCCGGCACCCTGGCCGCCGAGGCGCTGCGGATCGCCGCATGGCGTCCCCGGTGGGGCGCCGAAACGGACGACAAGACGATTCCGCACGAGCTCGACCTCCTCCGCACCGCCGTGCACCTGGCCAAAGGCTGCTACAAGGGCCAGGAGACCATCGCCCGGGTCCACAACCTGGGCCACCCGCCGCGGCGGCTCGTTTTCTTGCAGCTTGACGGCTCCCAGCACACGCTGCCCGCCGTCGGCAGCGAAGTGCGCGCCGGCGACCGCAAGGTGGGGGCCGTGACCTCCGTGGGACAGCACTACGAAATGGGCCCGGTGGCCCTGGCCGTCATCAAGCGCTCGGTTGCCCCCGACGCCGTCCTGACCGTCGCCGACGGCGACGAGACGTATGCCGCGGCGCAGGAGCTCATTGTGGCCCCCGACGCCGGCCAGGTGGTGGGCCGGCAGACCGGCTTCCTGCGGGGTGCCCGATGAGCGCCGAGTCCAAAGTGAACGAACCGGGTGCCGCTCCCGACGACGAGACGCTGGCGCTGGCCCACGCGCTCCTTGATGCGGCCCGCGAGGGCAACTCCGGCGTGCTCGGCAGCTATCTGGCTGCCGGCGCGCCGGCCACACTGACAAATTCTTCCGGCGACTCGCTCGTCATGCTGGCGGCCTACCACGGCCACGCCGGCACGGTCCGGCTGATCCTGGACCACGGCGGCGATCCCAACATGGCCAACGACCGCGGCCAGACCCCGCTGGCCGGGGCCGTCTTCAAGGGCTACACGGACGTGGCCCGCGAACTGCTGGACGCGGGGGCTGACCCGGACGCCGGGACCCCCTCCGCGCGGGCGGCCGCGCAGATGTTCGCCCGGACGGACATACTGGCCCTCCTCGGTTGACCCCGCCGGGGTCCCGGCGGGGCGGGCGGCTGGGCTGTCGGGTTGGCCGGCTTGGCCGGGAGTGATTGCCCCGGATTATTCCACGTGGAATAATCGCTGTGGAGTAATCAAAGGAATGCACGGGGGAGGACAACGCGCCATGGCCAAGGCATCCGTCTTGACACCTCTCGGTGTCGCCGCGCTCTCCCTGCTCGTGGAGGAACCCATGCATCCCTACGAGATGTATCAGCTCCTGATCGCCCGTCACGAGGACCGCCTGATCAAGGTCCGGCCCGGGACGCTCTATCACGCCGTCGGGCGGCTGGAGGAGCACGGTCTCGTCGCTGCGACCGGAACGGACCGGGAGGGCAACCGCCCGGAGCGCACCACGTACATGATCTCGGCCGCCGGCCGGGAAGCGCTCACCGCGCGGCTGCAGGACATGCTCGCCACCCCGGCCAACGAGTACCCGTCCTTTCCTCTGGCCATCTCCGAGGCCTACAACCTGCCGGCCGGCGTCGTCGTCGAACTCCTCGACCGGCGGCTCACGGCGCTGCAGGAGCAGCTCGACTTCCTGGACTCCGGCGAGGAACTGCTCCGGAAGAAGGGCGTGGAGCGCAAGTACTGGATCGATGTCCAGTATCAGCAGGACCTGCTGCGGACCGAAGCCGCATGGATCCGCCGCCTGCAGAACGAACTCAGCACCGGGGAGCTTCCGTGGTGACCCCGGCCCGTCATTGCCCATCCAGCATCCGCACCAGCCCCAAAGGAACCCCATGGAAAACGTAGCCCGGCCGTGGCCGGCACTCTGGTCCCTGGTGATCGGCTTCTTCATGATCCTGATCGACACCACCATTGTCTCGGTGGCCAACCCCAGCATCATGAAGGGCCTGAACACCGACATTAACTCGGTCATCTGGGTCACCAGCGCCTACCTGCTCGCCTATGCCGTGCCGCTGCTCATCACGGGCCGGCTTGGCGACCGCTTCGGACCGAAGAAGCTCTACCTCTCCGGACTCGTCGTTTTCACCCTGGCCTCACTGTGGTGCGGCCTCTCCGGTGATGTCCAGACCCTCATTGCGGCGCGCGTGGTCCAGGGCCTCGGCGCCGCCATGATGACGCCGCAGACCATGGCCGTCATCACCCGGATTTTCGCGCCCGACCGCCGCGGTGCGGCCATGGGCATCTGGGGTGCCACGGCAGGCGTCGCCACCCTGGTCGGACCGATCCTCGGCGGCGTGCTGGTGGACGGCCTCGGGTGGGAATGGATCTTCTTCATCAACGTCCCGGTCGGCATTGCCGGCTTCATCCTCGCGATGCGGTTCGTCCCGACGCTGAGCACCCACCCGCACAAGTTCGATATACCCGGCGTGCTGCTCAGCGCCCTTGGCCTCTTTCTGCTGGTCTTCGGCATCCAGGAGGGCGAGACCTACGACTGGGGCACCATCGTCGGCCCCATCACCGTCTGGGGCCTGATTATCAGCGGCGTCGTCGTCCTGGTTGTCTTTGTCCTGTGGCAGAAGTTCAACAAGGGTGAACCGCTGCTGCCACTGTCCCTGTTCAGGGACCGGAACTTCTCGCTCGCCAATATCGCGATCACCACCGTCGGCTTCACCGTCACGGCGTTCACCTTGCCGCTGATCTTCTACTACCAGATCGTCCGCGGCCTGACTCCCACCGAGTCTGCGCTCATGATGGTGCCGATGGCGCTGATCTCGGGCGGCCTGGCCCCCGTCGTCGGGCGGATCATCGACAGGGTCAACCCGAAATTCATCACCGCGACGGGCCTGGTCCTGATGTCCGTGGCGCTGTTCTGGAACTCGCTGCTCATGCACCCGGACACGCCCATCTGGCTGTTCCTGCTCCCCAGCGCGGTGCTGGGCTTCGCCAACGCGGGCATCTGGGCCCCGTTGAGCTCCACGGTCACGCGGAACCTGCCGCCGAGGCAGGCCGGCGCCGGCTCGGGCGTCTACAACACCACCCGCCAGATCGGCGCCGTGCTCGGCAGTGCCGCCATCGCCGTCCTGATCCAGGCGCGGCTGGTGGCCGAGCTTCCCGCCCGTCCCGGATCAGGCGGAGAGGCCAGCCCGATGGGCTTCGGCGGGGCCTTGCCCGAGCCGCTTCATGAGGGGTTCTCGACGGCGATGGGCCAGGCCATCCTGCTGCCGGCGGCTGTCATCCTGCTCGGCGCTGCCGTGGCGCTGTTCTTTGCCAAGCCCAAGCCGGTCCAGGGCTGGGGCGAGCCGGCTGCCGCCGGCGCAGCGGCCCCGGCTGAGTCAGGGGGCCATGGGGCGCCGGCTGCAGATGCGGCCGCCGGCTCAGCCGCTGTTGCCGACGTAGACAGGTCCGGCGTAGACAGGGCCGGCGCAGAGCGCCGCTAGAGCGCGCGCCCAGAGCGCGCCCCGCGCGGGCATCCGGATCAGCCCAGCAGCACGCTGGTCTGGATGCCGCCCGCGGATAAACCCAGGCTGCGGGCCAACGCCAGGGACCCCTGGTTGCTGACCTCGGAGCGCCACTGCAGCGTCAGGCCTGCGGCGAGGGCCTCGTGCGCGGCTATCGAGGCGGCCAGCTTGCCCAGCCCGCGGTGCCGCCATTCCGGTGCGACCAGGACCCCCAGATGGGCCAGCAGGCCCTCCCACTCGGTGTACGCGCCGCAGGCCACGGGTGTCCGGTGCCCGTCGTCCAGATGCATGACGGTGAAGCGGTGTTCGAGGTCCGCGAGGCCCACCTCGTTGACATCATCGGGCGGGCAGAACGTCTCCAGTTCGATCGCTTCCGGGTTCCCGTGCGAGACGGTCAGCTCTTCAGAAGGCTGCTGCAAGGGGAGATCGTCGGCGAAGAAGAGCGCGGCGGCTCCCAGCCCGTGGCCACCATGGGCGCGGGTGATGGTCAGCAGGGTCACGTGCTGGGCAAGTTCCCCATCGGAGAGGCCAGCCGCGGCGTCCAGCGCCCATTGCGGGCCCACCAGGGCGGAGTTGCCGAACAGCCGGACAAACTGCACCGACCTGGCTGCCTCATCGGCCCGGGTGAGCCGCTCACCGGCGGCGGCCGCGAAAGCGCCGTCGTCGAAACCCAAGCGGCGGGCCCATGCGAGCTGGACTATTTCAGCGGAACCGGGCTCGAGAGTCATGCATCAACCCTACCCACCGCCGGGCCTGGGCCCCTCGCGGCATGCCAGCCCGGGTATGCCGCGACGCACCCGTTCGCAGTGAGCCCGCGGCCGGCTTAGCCAAAGAGGACGGCGGCCTCGTCATAACGGGTCTGTGGCACGGACTTGAGGTTGCCGAGCGCGGCGTCGAAACCGACGTGGACGATGTCCGTGCCGTGCAGCGAAACCATCGTGCCCCAGCGCTGCTCCACCACGGAATCAATGGCCGCCATGCCCAGGCGAGTGGCCAGGACACGGTCGAACGCCGTCGGGACGCCTCCACGCTGGATATGGCCGAGGACGGTGGCCCGGGTCTCGATGCCGGTGCGGGCCTCGAGCTCAGGCGCCAGCATCTCGGCGATGCCGCCGAGACGGGGGCGGCCGAAGGTGTCCAGCCCGCGCTCCGAATGTGGGGACTCCTGGCCCTCCGGCACGAAGCCCTCGGCCACGACAACCAGCGGGGCGCGCCCACGGTCGCGGGCGGAGACGACCCACTCGGCGATCTGTTCCATGGAGGCCTTCTGCTCCGGAATCAGGATGGCGTGGGCGCCCGAGGCCATGCCGGCGTGCAGGGCGATCCAGCCCACGTGCCGGCCCATGACCTCGGCGATCATGCAACGGTGGTGGGATTCTCCCGTGGTGCGCAGCCGGTCGATCGCCTCGGTGGCGATTTCCACGGCCGTGTCGAAGCCGAAGGTGTAGTCCGTGGCATCGAGATCATTGTCCACGGTCTTGGGCACGCCCACGATCTTAAGGCCGGCGTCGGTGAGCCGCTTTGCCGCGGCCAGGGTGCCCTCGCCGCCAATGGCGATGATGGCGTCGATCCCCAGCCGGTCCATGTTGGCTTTGATGACTTCGGGGCCGCCGCCGTTCTCGAACGGGTTGGTGCGGGACGTGCCAAGGATGGTGCCGCCCTGCTTGGCGATGCCCCGGACCGTGGTGCGGGGAATCTCGACGATGTCGCCCTCAACAACCCCGCGCCAGCCGTCCCGGAATCCCACGAACTGCTGGCCATGGACGGCGATGCCCTTGAGGACGGCGCCACGGATGACGGCGTTGAGTCCGGGGCAGTCTCCGCCGCTGGTGAGGATTCCAATTTTCATGTCTTGGCTCAAATCCTGGTTTGAAGGGTTACAGGCAGAGCGCCACGCTGAGCTCACCTAGAGTCTAGTGGCGCGTGTGGGGCAGGACACAAACGGTTACATGAGGGTGCCCCCGCGGTGAGGCGGGGGCACCCTTTCGAGCTGGGACCGTGTCCACCCAGCTGGTTTCGGTCCTGCAGGGCCGGCCTGCGACCGGGCTAGGGCCGGGAGGATCGCTTCGCGAGGAAGGTTTCCAGGACGATTGCGTTGCGCTGGTCCGGAAGGAGCAGCCACGCCGTGAGGTACAACACGAAGGCCGGCCCGGGCAGCAGGCTCAGGAGCAGGTAGGCGATCCGGACCCAGGCCACGTCCACGTTCAGTTTGGCGGCGATTCCGCCGCAGACCCCGCCAACCCAGCGTTGCGGACCACGTTTAAGGCCGAAGCCCCGGATGGTGTCGAAGAATTTATCCATGGTTCAAGACTTCCCTGAAGTTGAATTATTGTCACGCCTGCGGGCCGAGAGCACCCCGCCGACAATGAGGGCGGCGCCGGCCCCGATCATCAGGCCGATCAGGACATAGGTGCCGTTAAGGGCCACGATCCCGAGTCCGGAAATGATGATCAGCGCCGCCAAGGCCAGCACTGTCAGCCCCCACACCACGGTCCCGACGCGGACGGGGGCGCCGCCCGGTTCCTGGCCGAGCTCGGCGGCGGCTGAATAGTCGTCATAGCTGCTCATGTCAGTTGCCTTCCTTGATGGTCACGTTGCTGACGGTCCCGGAGATCTTCACAACCATGCGGGCGCCGGGCTTGGTGGTGTTGTAGTCGCTCTGCTGGTTCATCATGCCGCCGTGGTCCTGGCCGCCCTCGTGGAGGTTTCCCATGGTCATGTCCGCCTGGATCTGCACGGGGACCGTGCTCGGGATAACGACGGTCAGGTTGCTCGCGGTCGCCTGGATGGGCACAACGACATCCGAGGCCAGCGGAGGATGCAGCGGCGCTTTGGTCAGGTCCAGCGTCCCGGTGCCGCCGGTGATCTCAAAGCCGCCGGTAGCCTGTTCAACGCTCGACGGCGTCCAGTCGGCGTTCTGCCAACGGAGCCGGTCGCCGTGCGGGACCACGCTGAAGATTCCGCCGATCAGCAGGGCCACCACGGCGAAGAAGCCCAGAATCCCCGAGGACCGGCCCCGCAAGCCCGCAAACAGGATTCCCAGGCCCAGGATGCCCGCGGCGATCGCCCAGACCAGGGCATTGCCTGAATCGCCGAGGTCGATCACGTGGGCGGCGTCGAGGGCCTTGATGCCCCCGCCCACCAGGAGGGCCGAACCGACAGTGATCGCGACGGCCGGAGTGCCGGGGCCAAAGTGGCGCGGCGCGGCCGGAGGAGGAGTGGGCCCGGGCGGAGTGGGTCCGGATGGCGGGGGCGGGCCCCAGGCCGGGCCAGCGCCGGAGATGGCGTCCTCGTCGACGGGCTGGCCATAGGCGGGGGCACCGGCCGGCGGGAAGCCTCCGGCAGCTTGCTGCCCGGCGCCGGCTCGGGCCGGGGCTGCAAAAGTCGCGGCTCCGGCAGGGCTGCTGGACTCGTAGCGCGACGACACGGGAGTGGCCCCATCCCGGCTCTTGTTGCGTTGGGTCAGGTAGTAGACGAGATAGATCGCACCGCCCACCCAGAAGACGGTCCAGACGAAGGCGCCAAAGCCGAAGCGGTCCCAGCCCCAGACGCCGGTGCCCAGGCTGGGGAAGCCGATGACGGTGGTGATCAGGGCGCCGGTCATGCCGGCGGTCCACCGGCCCGCGGCAGCCTCCTGGACGTGAATGCGACCGTCGGGTTCGGGCAGCAATGCCCAGGCGAGGCCGTAGGCAAGCACGCCCAGTCCGGCGAAAATGGTCAGGACGATCAGGACGCCGCGGATGATCAGGGGGTCGACGCCGAGCCGGTGGGCAATACCGCTGGCCACGCCGCCGATCCAGCGGTCGCGTCCGCGGTAGATGCCCTGGCTGCGGATCCAGTCGAAGAAATTCTGCCCCTGCCGTCTGGGCATCTGTCCGCCCGGGTACGGCCCGTCCGGGTACGGCCCGCCCTGGGATGGATCCGCGCCGTGGAACGGCGGTGGGGCGTACGGGCCTTCCGGGTCGCCGGCCGGGTAGAGCCGCGGGGGCTCCGGGGACGTACCGCCGTCGGGCCCGAAACCGGCAGCAGCGCCGGCGGGCCGGCCTGCTGCCGGGACGCCTGTGGCGGGCTGGCTCGCGTCGGGAAGGTCCGGGGCGGGCTGGCTCGCGTCGGGAAGGTCCGGGGCGGCCTGGCTCGCGTCGGGAAGGTCCGGATCTGGTCGATCCGTCTGTGGCAGGTCTGCGGAGGCCTGGCTTTCATCGGGGTGCGGAGTGTGAGGGCTCATGCTTCGATCCTGCCCGTTCCCCGGGGCGGGCTCTATTGGGGAACACCCTGAACGGCCCCTGAGTGACCCCCGGTTCGGCCCGCAAACGCGTCCGGGGAACCCCGATCCGTGCTTGGATTGATCCATGACGACCCCGCCCGCCCGCCCGCCGCTGGTCCGCAGCAGCGATCGCGTGATTGCGGGCGTGTGCGCAGGCCTCGCCGCGCACTTGGGCTGGCCGGTGCGCATGGTCAGAATCGGCATGGCGGTGGCTGCGCTCGCGGGCGGCGCCGGAGTCGCCTTTTACGCCTGGCTCTGGATCATGGTGCCCACGACGGATGAAAGCGCCGGGCGAAACGCCCGCCGGCCGGCGTCGCCCATCGCCCCGGCCGTCAGCGTCCCGGGGGACCTCGACGCCGCGGCTTCCGCGGGTACCTCCGGGACTGGCGGAACTCCCGGGACGGCGCCGCGAGGGGCCCGGCCGTCCAGGGCCCCCGGCATGCGGTTCGGCAAAGAGATTCTGCTCGGCGCCGGCCTGCTGCTGGCGGCCGGGATCCTGATCGCCCGGCTCCTTGGTGTTGACGTGCCGCTGGGGACCCTGATCCCGGTCGCGGCAATCCTGGGCGGCGCCGCGATCGCCTGGATGCAGCTCGACGAGACCCGGCGGGCTGGTCTCGTCGACAAGACCAAGGCTGACCAGGCCGGTGGCTGGGCGCGTCTCGCGGCCGGGCTGGGCCTGGTGGTGGCCGGAGTGCTGGTGATGGTGTCCGGCTCAGGGTCCTGGGAACAGACCTGGCTTGCCCTGCTGGCGTCGGTGGCGGTGCTGGGAGGCGTGGCCCTCGTACTGCTTCCCTGGGGGCTGAAGTTCTGGCGGGACCTGGAAACCGAGCGCGCGGGGCGTGTCCGCGCCACCGAGCGTGCCGAGATCGCCGCCCACCTCCACGATTCCGTGCTCCAGACCCTCGCCCTGATTCAGCGTCGTGCCGGCAATGAGCACGACGTGATTCGGCTGGCCCGCGCCCAGGAGCGCGAACTGCGGGGCTGGCTGTACCGGGACGCCGGCAATGACTCCGGCCAGTTGTCCGACGGCGTCAGGGCCGCGGCCGCCGAGGTGGAGGACCTGCTGGGGCACCCGGTCGAAGTGGTGGCCGTGGGGGACTGCGCCATGACCCCGCGCCACGAGGCCCTCGTGCAGGCAGCCCGGGAGGCCATGCTGAACGCCGCCCGCCACGGCGGCGGCGCCGTGTCCGTCTACCTTGAGGTCACTGACGCAGCCGCGGAGGTTTTCGTCAAAGACCGGGGGCCAGGCTTCGACCCCGATTCGGTTCCCCCGGACCGGCTCGGCGTGCGGGAATCGATCATCGGGCGGATGAGCCGCCATGGCGGCACCGCCGCCATCATCAGCAGCGCCGACGGCACCGAGGTGCGGCTCCGGCTGCCCGTCACGGCCGCCGCATCTGCAGGAACCGCCAGCACTGCCGGAACTGCCAGCACTGCCGCCAACAACACCAATGGAGAGGCCAGTCCGTGACCAGCCCAGAACCAGGACACCCCTTGCCAGAACGCCGTGTCTCAGAAAGCCGTGCCTCAGAAAGCCGCGGACAGGAAAGCACGGCGCCCGTAGGCGCGCTGCCGGGAAGCCCGGCGCCCGCGGCCCTTGGACGGGTCCGGGTGGTGATCGTGGACGACCACGCCATCTTTCGCTCCGGGTTGAAGGCGGATCTGGACCCGGACATCGTCGTCGCGGGTGAGGCCGGCACCGTGGAAGAGGCAATCGCCGTCATCGCGGCCCAGCGGCCCGACGTCGTGCTGCTTGACGTCCACCTGCCCGGCGGCCGCGGTGGCGGCGGACGCGAGGTGCTGGCAGGCTCGGCGCCGCTGCTGGGCACTACCCGGTTCCTGGCGCTGAGCGTCTCGGACGCAGCCCAGGACGTGGTGTCCGTAATTCGGGCAGGCGCGCGCGGCTATGTCACCAAGACCATTTCCGGGGCGGAGATCAGCGGCGCGGTACGCCGCGTGGCCGGTGGCGACGCCGTCTTCTCGCCCCGGCTGGCAGGTTTCGTCCTGGACGCGTTCGGCACCGCCCCCGCGGACATCGCCGATGACCAGCTGGACAAGCTCTCGGCGCGGGAGCTCGAGGTGATGCGGCTGATCGCCCGGGGCTACAGCTACAAGGAGGTGGCCAAGGAACTGTTCATCTCGATCAAGACTGTCGAAACCCACGTCTCGGCGGTGCTGCGCAAGCTTCAGCTCTCCAGCCGCCACGAACTGACCCGCTGGGCCGCCGAGCGCCGCCTCCTCTAAAAACGCTCCCGCACATCAGGGCCCTTAAACCCGGACGCTCCCGCAGGTGATGCGCCCTTGCGACGGACGCTCCCGCACATGCGTGCGGGAGCGTCCGTAAGTCTTCTGCAGGAGCTGCGGGAGCGTTCGTAAGTCTTCTGCAGGAGCTGCGGGAGCGTTCGTAAGTCTTCTGCAGGAGCTGCGGGAGGGACGGGAAGGGGCGCCTACTTCGCCTTGCCGAGGAAGTCCTGCAGGCGGGCGACGCCCGTGGCCAGGTCCTCGTCACCCAGCGCATAGGACAGGCGCAGGTAGCCGGACGGGCCGAAGGCCTCGCCGGGCACCACGGCAACCTCGACCTCGTCCAGGATCAGCGTGGCCAGGTCGGCGGACGTGGCGGGCCGCACCGGACCGTTCGCGGACGGGAACTCCTTGCCCAGCAGCGCGCGGACGTCCGCGTAAGCGTAGAAGGCGCCCTTCGGCGTCGGGCATTCAACACCGTCGATCGCGTTCAGGCCCGCCACGATCGCCTTGCGGCGGCGGTCAAAGGCCACCTTCATCTCATCAACGGCGGTCAGCGGCCCGGACACGGCGGCGAGGGCCGCAATCTGCATGATGTTGGAGACGTTCGACGTCGCGTGGGACTGCAGGTTGGTCGCAGCCTTGATGACGTCCGCCGGTCCGATCATCCAGCCCACGCGCCAGCCGGTCATGGCGTAGGTCTTGGCCACGCCGTTGAGGATGACCACCTTGTCGCCCAGTTCGGGAACAGCCGTGGCGATCGAGGTGAACGGCACGCCGTCGTAGGTGAGGTGTTCATAGATCTCGTCGGTGACCACCCACAGCCCCTTGGCCGCCGCCCACTGGCCGATCGCCTTGACCTGCTCCGGCGAGTACACGGCGCCGGTGGGGTTGGAGGGGGAAACGAAAAGCAGGATCTTGGTGCGGTCCGTGAGGGCGGCTTCCAGCTGGTCCACGGTGACCAGGTATTCCTGTTCCGGCCCCGCGAAAACCTCCACCGGCACGCCGCCGCCCAGCCGGATGGCCTCGGGGTAGGTGGTCCAGAACGGGGTGGGAACAATAACCTCGTCGCCCGGATCCAGGAGCGTTGCGAAGGTGTTGTAGACGGCCTGCTTGCCGCCGTTGGTCACCAGCACCTGGGATGCCTCGGCCTTGTAGCCGGAGTCCCGGTACGTCTTGTCGGCAATGGCCTGCTTGAGCTCCGGCAGGCCGCCGGCGGGGGAGTAGCGGTGGTACTTCGGCTGGCTGGCGGCCTCGATGGCGGCTTGCACGATGTAGCCGGGGGTCGGGAAATCGGGTTCCCCGGCACCGAAGCCAATGACCGGCCGTCCGGCAGCCTTCAGCGCCTTCGCCTTGGCATCGACGGCCAGAGTGGCGGATTCGGCTATCGCGGAAATGCGCTGGGAAATGCGGGCAGCAGACATGGGCGGGTCCGTTCTTCGCTTGCAGCTGGAAGGCTGGATGTGGGATTCGACGAAATCTACTCTATGCTGTTCAGCGGATCCCCCGGGGTGCCGGAACGCGAATATGACTGACGGCTGTCAGTTCGTTTTCGCAGGCGCGCAGGGGTCCGCAAGAGGGCCGGTTCGACGTAGGCGCAGTTGTTGCGTAGACTGGTTCTCCGGTGTTGAAAACACGATGATGGCCTGCGCCTCAGGGAAGCCTGCGGAATGCAACGGCCGGAGCCGATTTTCACCCCGAAGGGTAGTGGCGCAATTGGTAGCGCAGCGGTCTCCAAAACCGCAGGTTGCAGGTTCGAGTCCTGTCTGCCCTGCGCATGCTGTTCCGGAATATCCGGAACAAGCGCAGCAACCATGGTTCAGTTCAGAGCCGGGTATCCGATCATTGCGAGGATGAGTGAGGACCAGGTGACCGAAACGGCTGCCAGCAGCTCCAAAGGCCGCCCCGCCAAGAACGCCGTCAAGCCCGGCTTCTTCGCTCGTATCGCTATCTTCGTACGCCAGGTCATTGGCGAGCTGAAGAAGGTCGTTGCACCGACCCGCAAAGAACTGATCAACTACACGATCGTGGTGCTGGTGTTCGTGACCATCATGATGGTGATCGTCACCCTGCTTGACCTGGCCTTTGGGACCGCGGTCAGTTGGGTCTTCGGCGGCACCGCCCCCGCGAACCGCTAAGGCGACCAGTCCGCAGACTGCGTGGAAGAGCCGGGAATCCGGACATTCCGTGGGGTGTGCGGAATTGAGTCATTTAAATAGGCATGTTAGGCAATGAGGAAGCAGGAGACCAAGTGTCTGAGCAGGAGCTCGAGGTAACTGAGACTGAGCTGGATAAGAGCCAGGACGCTGCGGCGGAAGCCGTGGAAGAGTCCGAGGCTGTGTCTGCTGCGCCCGATTCCGACGTCGCTGACGAGGCCGACGAGGCCGTAGCCGCGGAAGACGAGGCAGAGGCAGCAGTCGCCGGCGACGCCGATGCTGAAGCCGGCGACGCTGAAGGCGCCGACGCGCTGGCAGCGGCGGCCGCTAAGGCCGACGTCGACCCCGCCGATGAGTTCAAGGCCAAGCTGCGCCGCCAGGAGGGTGACTGGTACGTCATCCACTCCTACGCAGGCTACGAGAACCGCGTCAAGGCCAACCTTGAGACCCGCATCCAGACCCTGGACATGGAAGATTACATCTTCGAAATCCAGGTTCCGATGGAGGAAGTCGTTGAGATCAAGAACGCTCAGCGCAAGGTCATCAACCGCGTCCGCATCCCCGGCTACGTCCTGGTACGCATGGACCTGACGGACGCCTCCTGGGGCGCCGTCCGCCACACCCCCGGTGTCACCGGCTTCGTGGGCAACGCCCACAACCCGGTCCCGCTGCGCCTCGATGAGGTCTTCTCCATGCTGGCCCCGGTCTTCGAAGAAGAACAGGCCGAGAAGGGCAAGCCCGTCAAGCACGCCGCCGCCCAGGTGGACGTCGACTTCGAGGTTGGCGAGTCCGTCATCGTCAAGGAGGGCCCGTTCGAGACACTGCCCGCCACGATCTCCGAGATCAAGATCGATTCCCAGACCCTCGTGGTGCTGGTGTCCATCTTCGAACGCGAGACTCCGGTCACCCTGGCGTTCAACCAGGTCAGCAAGATCTAGCTGAACCGTAAGATCCAGCTGGACTACAAGAATTCGCCCCGGGCTGCCCGCTTAGCAGCCACGGAGCGGCCGGTCGCCTTGCCATGGCGGCCACCAACCTGAGACACGCTCCTGTGTCCCAGGACGCATTTGAGAGAAGGACCTACATTGGCTCCCAAGAAGAAGGTCACCGGCCTCATCAAGCTGCAGATCCAGGCAGGTGCCGCTAACCCGGCCCCGCCGATCGGTCCTGCGCTTGGCCAGCACGGTGTCAACATCATGGAATTCTGCAAGGCGTACAACGCTGCCACGGAAGCCCAGCGCGGCAACGTTATCCCCGTGGAAATCACGGTCTACGAGGACCGTTCCTTCACGTTCATCACCAAGACCCCGCCGGCTGCAGAGCTCATCAAGAAGGCTGCAGGCGTCGCCAAGGGTTCGGCTACCCCGCACACCGTCAAGGTTGCCAAGCTGACCCAGGCCCAGGTCAACGAGATCGCCACCACCAAGATGGAAGACCTCAACGCCACGAGCCTCGAAGGCGCAGCGAAGATCATCGCCGGCACCGCCCGTTCCATGGGTATCACCGTCGAAGGCTAATAGCCTTCCCGCCGGGCAACCGGCACCACCAAAACATTGAGATGTTGGGAACCCGGCACGGCTAAGCCAGCCGGAATCCTGACTGTGGCAGGGCCCAGCGCGGTCCGCAGACCACAACTGCACAAGGAGAAATAAGCAGCATGGCAAAGCGCAGCAAAGCATATGAGGCAGCCGCAGCCAAGATCGACGCGGAGAAGTTCTACGCGCCGGTCGAGGCAGTGACGCTCGCCAAGGACACCAACCCGTCCAAGTTCGACGCCACCGTTGAGGTCGCTTTCCGCCTCGGTGTCGACCCCCGCAAGGCCGACCAGATGGTTCGCGGCACCGTTATCCTGCCCCACGGCACCGGTAAGACCGCCCGCGTTCTCGTCTTCGCGACGGGCGAAAAGGCTGAAGCGGCAATCGCTGCCGGCGCCGACTTCGTTGGTTCCGATGACCTGATCGAAAAGATCGCCGCCGGCTGGACCGACTTCGACGCCGCCGTCGCCACCCCTGATCTCATGGGCAAGGTCGGCCGCCTCGGTAAGGTCCTGGGTCCCCGTAACCTGATGCCGAACCCGAAGACCGGCACCGTGACCGCTGACACCGCCAAGGCTGTCAACGACATCAAGGGCGGCAAGATCGACTTCCGCGTCGACAAGCACTCGAACCTGCACTTCATCATCGGCAAGGTGTCCTTCGACGCCCTGAAGCTGGCCGAGAACTACGCAGCAGCACTGGAAGAGGTCCTGCGCCTCAAGCCGTCCGCTGCCAAGGGCCGCTACATCCAGAAGGCCACCGTGGCCACCACGTTCGGCCCGGGCATCTCGGTTGACCCCAACGTCACCAAGGTCCTGACCGAGGTCTAAGCCTCACCGGATACACGGCGTCACCAGTTTCAAGTGAAAGGCCGTCCCGCACCTGCGGGGCGGCCTTTCCGCATTTAAGGGCCCATCCAATCCGTGGCGGCGGCATTCCCTTCGCCGCGTTCCTTGGCCGCGGGCCGCCCGCCGGTTAGGCTGTCCCGGTGACTACGCCGCCGTACCGCATAGAACCCCTGTGCCTGCCCGACACGCTCGACTCCGCGGACGCCGGTGCCTTCCTGGAATTCGGCGAACTCAGTGATGCCATGGTGCTGCAGACGTGGGGCTCCTTGGATCGTGCCACACCGGCCGAAGCCCGGCTCCGGTACTGGCGGGACACCGAATACCAGAGGACGCGGCTGTTCTATGTACGCGTCGACGGCCGCATGGTGGCGCGGGCGTGGATACGGTTGGAGCTGCAGGAGAACCTGCGCAGGGCCCTCGGCCATGTCCAGGTGCTGCCGGATTTTGCCGGCCGCGGGATCGGCCGGAGCCTCCTGCAGCATGCCGAATCCCTGGCCCTGGCCGACGGCCGCACCGTCCTGCAGAGCTTTACAGAACACCCCGCCGACTACGACCCGGACGGCCCCGGCATGCTCAGGCCCCTTACTGGCACCGGTGCGGTTCCGGCGGATCAGCGCGGCGTGCGGTTCGCGCAGCGCGCCGGCTACCGACTCGAACAGGTCGAACGGTTCAGCAGCCTGGACGTCCGCGCCGCCGCGGGTGCACTGGACGGGCTCGAACGGGAGGCCCGGGCCAAGGCCAGCGGGTATGAACTGCTGTTCTGGGCTGACCGGTGCCCGGACGAACATGTCGGCCAGCTCGCCCGGCTGATGTCCCGGATGAGCACGGACGCACCGACCGGCGGCCTCAGCAGCGAGGCAGAAACCTGGGACGCCGCACGCGTCCGGCATGTCGAAGACACCTGGCGGCGGGCCGGGAACGATGCACTCGTGGTGGCCGCACGTCACCCGGACAGCGGTGAGCTGGCCGCATATACCGTGCTCGAACTGCCCCGCAGCAAACCGTGGCTGGCTGAGCAGGATGACACTCTGGTCGCTGCGGCCCACCGCGGGCACCGGCTGGGCATGCTGGTCAAGATTGCCAACCTCCGGCGCCTCCACGCGCAGTACCCTGCGGTGCAGCGAGTCAACACGTACAACGCCGCCGAAAACGGGCACATGCTGGCCATCAACGTCGCACTGGGGTTCCGGCCCGCCGGCTATGACGGCGAGTGGCAACGGACTGCCCCCGCGGCAGGCGGCCCCGATTCGGCTGCCGGGAACTGACACCTGGAACTGCACCGCGCGTTGCGACCCTGAGAGCGCTGTGCCCCGGGTAATCAGATGGACATGCTCATTGCTCGCCGGCCACCACGAGGGACATGCTCATTGCTCGGCGGCCACCACGAGGGACATGCTCATTGCTCGGCGGCCACCACGAGGGACATGCTCATTTTTTGTCCTGGCCAGGGGGCATAAGGGCATTATGGTCATCGCTGACAATCAGAGGGGGACATGTCTATTCTTCCCTGACTGCCATGAGGGACATGTCCACTCCGCGTCGGGCACCATAAGGGACATGCTCATTCTTCAGCCGGCCACCACGAGGGACATGCTCATTTTTTGTCCTGGCCAGGGGGCATAAAGGCATTATGTCCACCCGTGGCGATCAGGGCTGGACATGTCCCGGGGTGTCTGCCGGCGGGCCCGTCGCTCCACCGGACGGGCTTCATCAATGCCGGCCGCCCCGGAGCCCGCAGCGTCCGGGAGCCGCCGGGGAGCCGGGCCGCGCAAAACCGGGCGGCGTCACCGATGGAACAGCGGCCCAAACCAGCATATGCTGGCGATTGAAGCCCGGTCTGAGCCGGGCCGAACCGATGGCGGGTGGCGGAAACGGCTGGGATGATGCCCTCTATGGCAAACGATGTACGGATTGAGCAGCTGTGGATCCCCGATTCCCTTGACACACCGGATGCCGCCGACTTTCTCGCCGCCGTCGAAGTGGGGCGAAGGGTGCGGATGCAGACCTGGGGCACCGATGACCTCGCGTACGCGCCGCAGGAGAAGCTTCTTGAGATGGCGGACCCCTACGAACGCCAAGTGATCCTCGTGGCCAAGATCGACGGCGTGATTGTGGGGACAGCGGACATCGCCCTGCCGCTCGTGGACAATCTCGACCTCGCCGAATTCACCCTCGACATCCTCCCGGAATACCGGCGCCAGGGTGTGGGCCGGCAGCTGCTGGAAGCCGCGGAGCATTTCGCCCGGGACGAGGGCCGTCATACGATCCTGATCGACACCAACCATCCGGGTTCCACGCTGCGGGACCCGGAAGCAGAGCAGCTCGTGCCCGGCAGCGGCGTCGGGTTCGTTCCGCTGGGAAGCCGCGACGTGGAATTCGCCCGGCACACCGGCTACACCCTGCAGCACATCGAACAGTTCAGTTCCTGCGCCCTGCCGCTGGACAGCAAACTCGTTGCCGAACTTGAGGCCGAAGCCGAGGAAGCCAATGCCGGCCGCTACCGTCTGCACCACTGGACGGACCGGTGTCCGGAACAGTGGCTCGAGGCCGTTGCCGCGCTGGAGAACCGGGCAGGCGAGGACGACGTGCTGGGAGCGGAGGCCGAGGACATGGTGTTCGACGGCGGTATCCTCCGGGAAGCGGAGGACGTGACCATTGCCCAGGGCCGCCGGACGGTGGTCACCGCCGTCGAGCACATAGCCAGCGGAACCCTCGTTGGCCTCACCACCATCAGCGTCCTGGCGCTGCGCCCGGACGTGGTCTTCCAAGACGACACCGTGGTACTCCAGGAACACCGCGGCAACAAACTCGGCCTGCTCATCAAGGTCGCCAATATGGAACGGCTCAGCGAACAGTTCCCGGACGCCCGGGTCCTGTACACATGGAACGCCCCGGAGAACCGCTACCTCCTGAAGGTCAACCTGCAGCTCGGATTCACGACGGCGGGCGTGACGGGCCTGTGGCAGAAGGAACTGCCCGACTTCGGCCCGACGGTCAGCTGACGGCCCGGGGCCGTGCCGGACGGAGGCTGCCCGCCGGAGGCCGGCTGCCGGACGCTGTCTAGGGCGCCCGATTTGGAACACGCGCGCCGCGTCCCGTAAGCTTGGAGGACCAAAGACCGTCGGTTGTTGGAAATCCACTCTCCCAAGCAAGACTCACTTCTGCAGTCGCGCCGGGAGAGCGCAGTGGATTTCCGGACGAAGGACCCTGAACATAGGGCGGCCGGCGCAGGTGAACGAAGCAAAGCTCCGCGGTCATGGACCGCGTCGAGACAAGCCCCGTGCATCTGCGCGGGGCGTTTTTTAGTTTTAGCTCTTTTGAGCGGGGACCCGGACACACCGGCACTATCCCCGGAAGGAGGGTTATGGCAACGCCTAGCAAGGTTTCAGCAGTAGCTGAGATCACTAACGATTTCAAGGAATCGAACGCCGCTGTCCTGACCGAATACCGTGGGCTCACCGTTGCACAGCTCAAGCAGCTGCGTGTTTCTCTCGGCCAGGAAACCAAGTTCTCGGTCGTCAAGAACACCCTGACCGCTATTGCAGCCAAGGAAGCTGGTGTCGAAGCATTCGACGGTCAGCTCGCCGGCCCCACTGCAATCGCGTTCATCAAGGGTGACGCAGTTGCCGCTGCCAAGAGCCTGACGGATTTTGCCAAGGCCAACAAGCAGCTGGTCATCAAGACCGGCTACTTCGAGGGCAAGGCACTGAACGCCAGCGAAGTTGCTGCCTTGGCAGCACTCGAGTCCCGTGAGCTGCAGCTCGCCAAGGTTGCAGGTATCCTCAAGGCTCCTGCTGCCGCTGCTGTACGCATCATCGACGCACTGCGCCTCAAGCTTGAAGAAGAGAACGGTGCACCGGCAGCAGCCGAAGCACCCGCCGCTGAAGAAGCTCCCGCAGCAGATGCAGCAGCCGAGGCCGAAGCACCGGCCGAAGCCGCAGCCCCCGAAGAGAACTAGTCCTCTTCTCCATAAGACTCCGGTGCGACAGCGAGCCTCAGGGCCGCCGCGCACCACTATAGGAAGGACGCCACACCATGGCGAAGCTCACCAACGAAGAGCTCATTGAAGCTTTCAAGGAACTGACCATCATCGAGCTCTCCGAGTTCGTCAAGCTCTTCGAAGAGACCTTCGAAGTTACTGCTGCTGCCGTTGCCGTTGCCGGCCCCGCTGCTGCTGCAGAAGAAGCTGAAGAGAAGACTGACTTCGACGTCATCCTCGAAGCTGCTGGCGACAAGAAGATCGCAGTGATCAAGGAAGTTCGCGCCATCACCTCCCTGGGCCTCAAGGAAGCCAAGGACCTGGTTGACAGCGCACCCAAGGCTGTTCTCGAAGGCGCCACCAAGGAAGCTGCCGAGAAGGCAAAGGCTCAGCTCGAAGAAGCTGGCGCCCGCGTTACCCTCAAGTAACTTCCGGCGTTCGGCCCTTCGGGGCCAGCACGGCTCGCAGGAAACCCTGTCCACTTCGGTGGGCGGGGTTTCTTGCGTTTCCGGACCGGAATCCACGCCAGCTGCAGCACTCCCGTCGCCGTGGTGAACGGCGGCCAAGGATTTGGCAAAGTTTTTCTGATACCCCTGTCGCAGTTGCAAAGGCGCCCCTAGACTGTGGATTTGTGCCCACCGGCCCCTACGTTCAGGAGTTCACCCACCATGCCGAACCCACACGATGCACCCTCCCGCCGCGCGATGCTTACAGCCGCCCTCGTCGGCGGCAGCGCCGCCGCAGCCGCACTGGCGGGAGCCCCCGCAGCCCAGGCCGCCGGCGAACGGGCCGCCACGGGCAGGCCGGACGGCAAGAAGCAGTTCACGCTGACCGTGCTCGGCACCACCGATCTGCACAACAACGTCTTCAACTGGGATTACTTCAAGAACCTGCCCTATGCCGATGCCGCCGGGAACAAGATCGGAATTGCCCAGGCCGCCACCTTGATCAACGCCATGCGGGCCGAGCGCGGAGCGGCGAACACCTTGACCATCGACGCCGGGGATACCATCCAGGGCACGCCCCTGGCCTACTACTTCGCCAAGATCAAGCCCATCTCGGCCACCGTGAAGCACCCCATGGCGCTGGCCTTGAACGCGATCGGCTATGACGCGGCAGGGCTGGGCAACCACGAGTTCAACTACGGCATTCCACTGCTGCACACCTGGGAAAAGCAGCTGGATTTTCCGCTTCTGGGCGCCAACGTGCACGACGCCGTCTCCGGCCAGCGCGCCTTCACCCCGTACGTCCTGAAGCGGGTCAAGACGGGCAACGGCTGGGTCACGGTGGGCCTGGTCGGGTTCGTGACGCCTGGCTGCGCCCTTTGGGACCGCGACAACGTCCAGGGCAGGCTGGATTTCAACGGCATCGTGGAAGAGGCCAAAGTTGTCATCCCGCAGGTGAAGGCCGCCGGCGCGGACATCGTCATAGTCACGAGCCATTCCGGGGCGACGCCGGGATCTTCCTACGGCGACGCCCTGCCGTTCCCGGAGAACGCCTCCACCCAGCTGGCGGAGGAAGTGCCCGGCATTGACGCCATCCTGGTCGGGCACGCCCACCTGGAAATCCCCGAGCGCTTCGTCACCAACAAGGCCACCGGCAGGCAGGTGCTCCTGACCGAGCCGCTCAAGTGGGGCATGCGGGTATCTGTCATGGACCTCGAGCTCGCCAAGGTGCAGGGGCAGTGGACCGTCACGTCGGCGCATTCGCACCTGCTGGACGCCAAGACCGTGGACCCGGATCCCGCCGTCGTCCGGGCCGTGCAGGCCGGGCATGAGGCCACGGTGAACTACGTCAATGAGGTCATCGGAACCTCCACGGCGCCGCTCAGCACGGCCACCGCCTGCTGGGAGGACTCCGCAGCGATCGACGCCATCAACTACGTCCAGGCCAGCACCATCAAGGCTGAGCTGGCCAACGGTCCCGCGGCCGGGCTGCCCGTGCTGTCCATTGCCGCCGCCTTCTCCCGCGCCGTCGATGTCAAGGCCGGCCCGCTCACCATCCGCGACGTCGCAGGGCTCTACATCTTCGACAACACGCTGCTCTCCATCAAGGTCACCGGGGCCCAGGTCAAGGCGTACCTGGAGTGGTCCGCCCAGTACTTCAAGCCGGTGGCCACCACCACGGCGACCGCCCAGGACGTCACCAATGCGGTGACCGCCACGGCGCCGAACGGCACGCCGGACTACAACTACGACGCCGTCTACGGCCTGGACGCGCCGCTGAACTATGAGATCGACCTCGCCCGGCCGGCCGGGGACCGGATCGTCAAGCTGAGCTACGGTGGCGAGCCGCTGCGGCTCGAGCAGGAATTCGCCCTGGCCATCAACAACTACCGGCAGAGCGGGGGCGGCAACTTCCCGGCCGTGAAGAGCGCGCCCGTGCTGTCCAACAGCCAGCAGGAGATCAGGCAGCGCATCATCGACTACGTCGTGGACCGCGGGACCTTGGACGTCGCCGTGTTCAGCCAGGCCAACTGGCGTCTCACCGTCAACGGGGCACCCCTCACGGTTACGGCCTGACGCCCGGTTAAAACAGCATCGCGGGGTCACGTCGCGCCCATCCCGACCATCCGGATGGGCCCGAGGTGACCCCGCGTCGCTTTTAACCCGTGCGGGCTAGTTCGGCTCGGTGATATCGGCGACGACGGCGCCCAGGGCCGCCACCAGGGCGTCCGCATCCACAAACGCGCTGAAACCGTGTTCCCCGGCGCCCATGGAGATCCGCCGGCCCGTGATCGTTCGGTCGGCGTAGACCGGCCAGGGCCGGGTGCTGCCGAGCGGCGTGATGGTCCCGCGTTCGTAGCCGGTGGCCTCGAAGGCCGATTCCGCCGCCGGGAGCGAGAGCTTGTTGACGCCCAGCAGCGCCCGGAGTTTGGGCCAGGAGATCTGCCGGTCGCCGGGGACCAGGGCGAACAGGAAGCTGCCGTCCTTGTGCTTGACCACGAGCGATTTCACGATGTCTGCGGGCCGGATCCCCAAGATTCCGGCCGCTTCCTCGACGCTGCGGGCGGCGAGGCGTTCGACGATTTCGACGTCCAACCCGCGGGCCGCGGCGTCGGCCAGGAACCGCTCGCGGCCCCCGCCGGCCGTTGTCTGCTCTGTCATCCAAAACCTTTCGTGGCGCTCCTGCATTCTCCTGCGTTCTGCTGCGTCCCCCCGGGGGCCTGCGCGGCTGACGGTTCAGTCGCGGTAGAGCAGCAACGCCTCGCCCTGGCCGCCGCCGCCGCACAGCGAAACGGCCGCCTTGCCGGTGCCCCGGCGCTTGAGTTCGTGGGCCGCGTGCAGGGCAAGCCGTGCGCCGGAGGCCCCGATCGGGTGACCCAGGGCGATGGCTCCGCCATGGATGTTGCACCGTTCCAGCGGGTAGTCGAGGTCCTTCAGCGACTGCACCGCCACGGAGCCGAAAGCCTCGTTGATTTCGATGAAGTCGAGGTCGGCAGCGGACCAGCCGGCCTTATCCAGGGCGCTCTTGATGGCGTTGGACGGCTGGGAATGCAGCGAGTTGTCCGGCCCGGCGACTTGGCCCGGCTTGCCGACCACGGCCAGGTAGTCAAGGCCGTGGTCCTCGGCGAACCTCCGGCTGCAGAGCACGAGGGCCGCGGCGCCGTCGGACAGGGGAGAGGAGTTGCCCGCGGTGATGGTTCCGTCCGTGACAAATGCCGCGCGAAGGCCGGCGAGCGATTCGACCGTGGTGTCCGGCCGGATTCCCTCGTCGGAGGTGACGGCAATCGGGTCGCCCTTGCGCTGCTTGACGCTCATCGCGGCGATCTCGCCGTCGAGGACGCCGTCCTTGGCGGCCCGGGCAGCCCGCTGGTGGGACTGGGCCGCGACCTCGTCCTGGGACGTCCGGTCGATGCCGAGGGTCAGGTTCTTGGTTTCCGTGGACAACCCCATGGACTGCCCGTCGAAGGCGTCGGTCAGGCCGTCGTGTGCGGCGACGTCGAGGGCCTGGACCGTGCCGTACGCCCAGCCCTGCCGGGAACCGGGCAGCACGTGCGGGGCGCGGGTCATGGACTCCTGGCCGCCGGCCACCACCACGGTGGCGTCGCCGCTGCGGATCATCCGGGCGGCGTCGATCACCGCGGTGAGGCCCGAGAGGCAGACCTTGTTGAGGGTCACGGTGGGGACGTTCCAGCCGATGCCGGCGCCGATGGCGCTCTGCCGCGCCGGGTTCTGGCCCGCTCCGGCCTGCAGGACCTGGCCCATGATCACGCTGTCAACCTGGTCGGCCTTGACGCCGCTGGCGGCGAGGGCAGCCCGGATGGCGTGGGTGCCGAGTTCGACGGCGGTGAAGCTGGCCAGTTGCCCGTTCAAGCGGCCCTGGGGCGTGCGGGCGGCGGCGAGGATGACAACATCGTTGTTGTCTGCGGGGTTGCTCATAGTCTTCTCTTCCGATCTGGTTTCGTCTTACGTCTACGTTATCGTGAGCCCCGTCACCTATCCATTCTGCAAGGGTCTCAGCGATGGTCTCAGTAGGGGTCCCACGGAGAACTCCCGTGGTCGCCACGGCGCCGCGCCGCGGGACCGCGCCGGGACTCCGCCAATGTTCCGCGAAAATTCCGCCACATCCACGTGCTTGCAATCCCGCCGGAAGTGGGGTAGACAAGTAGGTTGCTTTGCCGTATCGTAGATATTTGCGTCTTCCCTGTTTACCTTCAGCCTTCATATAGCGGTGGGCTTAGCCTGACAGCTGTTCCATCAATGTGCCGTCTACAACGTGCACCAGCATGGGCAGCGCGGGTCCCGGGTCATATAGCGGAACCGGACTGGTAGCGCTGCGGAGTCATTCTGCAGGGTGCACAACGGGGGAGATCTGACAACGCCTGAAGGTCTGTGGAAGGATCCCTCTTGGTCGCCTCGAGCACCTCTAATGTAAACAACGCTACCGCTATCAATGCCGACAGCACCGACGGTGCAACCCGCCGGCTCTCATTCGCAAAGATTCATGAACCTCTTGATGTTCCGAATCTGCTCGCCCTGCAAACGGACAGCTTTGACTGGCTGGTCGGAAACGAACGCTGGCAGGCGCGCGTAGCGAAGGCCGTCGAAGAAGGCGACCTCAGTGTCGCCACCACCTCGGGTCTGTCCGACATCTTCGAAGAGATCTCCCCGATCGAGGACTTCCAGGGCACCATGTCCCTGAGCTTCTCCGAGCCGGAGTTCGCTGACCCCAAATACACCATGGCCGAGTGCAAGGACCGGGACGCAACGTACTCGGCTCCGCTGTACGTCAAGGCCGAATTCATGAACAACAACACGGGCGAAATCAAGCAGCAGACCGTGTTCATGGGTGACTTCCCGCTGATGACCGAGAAGGGCACCTTCGTCGTCAACGGCACCGAGCGTGTCGTCGTCTCCCAGCTGGTCCGTTCGCCGGGCGCCTACTTTGAGCGCACCGCCGACAAGACCAGCGACAAGGACATCTTCACCGCGAAGATCATCCCGTCCCGCGGCGCCTGGTTCGAGCTCGAAATCGACAAGCGTGACCAGGTCGGCGTCCGTCTTGACCGCAAGCGCAAGCAGTCCGTCACCGTGCTGCTGAAGGCCCTCGGCTGGACCGAAGGCCAGATCCTCGAAGAGTTCGGCCAGTACGACTCCATGCGCGCCACGCTGGAGAAGGACGCCACCGAGACCCGCGAAGACGCGTTGCTGGACATCTACCGGAAGCTGCGCCCGGGCGAGCCGCCCACGGTTGAGGCTGCCCAGTCCCTGCTGGACAACCTGTACTTCAACTCCAAGCGCTACGATCTGGCCAAGGTCGGCCGTTACAAGATCAACCGCAAGCTTGGCATCGACCGCTCCCTTGGCGACAAGGAAGCTTCGGTCCTGCACGTTGAAGACATCGTGGCCATGATCAAGTTCCTGGTTGCCCTGCACGCCGGCGAGAAGACCCTCATGGGCAAGCGCGACGGCCAGGACCACGAGCTCCGCGTCGAGATCGATGACATCGACCACTTCGGCAACCGCCGCATCCGCGCCGTCGGCGAGCTCATCGAGAACCAGGTCCGCACCGGCCTGTCCCGCATGGAGCGCGTTGTCCGCGAACGCATGACGACTCAGGACGTCGAGGCCATCACGCCGCAGACCCTGATCAACATCCGCCCCGTTGTGGCAGCCATCAAGGAGTTCTTCGGAACGTCCCAGCTGTCCCAGTTCATGGACCAGAACAACCCGCTCTCGGGCCTCACCCACAAGCGCCGCCTGTCCGCGCTTGGCCCGGGTGGTCTGTCCCGTGACCGTGCCGGCATGGAAGTCCGTGACGTGCACCCGTCCCACTACGGACGTATGTGCCCCATCGAAACTCCTGAAGGCCCGAACATTGGTCTGATTGGTTCGCTGGCATCCTACGGACGCATCAACCCGTTCGGTTTCATCGAGACCCCGTACCGCCTTGTCTCCGAGGGCGTCGTTTCCGATGAGGTCAAGTACCTCACGGCCGACGACGAGGCCGAGGTCCTGATCGCACAGGCCAACGCCCCGCTCGACGAGAACAAGCGTTTCGCCGAGGAGACCGTCCTGGTCCGTGCCCGCGGTGGTGGAGGCGAGCCCGTGCTGGTTCCCGCCGCCGACGTCGAGTTCATGGACGTCTCCCCGCGCCAGATGGTGTCCGTGGCTACCGCCCTGATCCCGTTCCTCGAGCACGACGATGCTAACCGCGCACTCATGGGTGCCAACATGCAGCGCCAGGCCGTGCCGCTGGTCCGTTCCGAGGCGCCGTTCGTCGGTACCGGCATGGAGCGCGCCGCTGCAGTGGACGCCGGCGACGTCACCATCGCCAAGAAGGCCGGTGTGGTCACCGAGGTCTCCGCTGAGCTGGTCATCATGCTCAACGATGACGGTACGGAAACCAACTACCGCATCAACAAGTTCGCCCGCTCCAACCAGGGCAACTGCTACAACAACCGTGTCCTGGTGAACGAAGGCCAGCGCCTGGAAGTCGGCGGCATCATCGCTGACGGCCCGGCAACGGACCAGGGCGAACTCGCCCTCGGTAAGAACCTGCTCGTGGCATTCATGTCATGGGAAGGCCACAACTTCGAGGATGCCATCATCCTGTCCCAGCGCATCGTGGCCGAGGACGTCCTGTCCTCCATCCACATCGAGGAGCACGAGATCGATGCCCGCGACACCAAGCTTGGTGCCGAGGAAATCACCCGTGACATCCCCAACGTGTCTGAGGAAGTCCTGGCAGGCCTGGACGAGCGCGGCATCATCCACATTGGTGCCGAGGTCGAGGCCGGCGACATCCTGGTCGGCAAGGTCACCCCCAAGGGCGAAACCGAGCTGACCCCGGAAGAGCGCCTGCTGCGCGCCATCTTCGGTGAGAAGTCCCGCGAAGTGCGCGACACCTCCCTGAAGGTTCCGCACGGCGAGTCCGGCACCGTGATCGGTGTCCGCGTCTTCGACCGCGACAACGACGACGAGCTGCCCCCGGGCGTCAACCAGCTGGTGCGCGTTTACGTGGCCGCCAAGCGCAAGATCACCGACGGCGACAAGCTCGCCGGCCGTCACGGCAACAAGGGCGTTATCTCCAAGATCCTTCCGATCGAGGACATGCCCTTCCTTGCCGACGGCACCCCCGTTGATATCGTCCTGAACCCGCTGGGTGTTCCGGGCCGTATGAACGTCGGCCAGGTGCTGGAGACGCACCTCGGCTGGGTTGCCAAGACCGGTTGGAAGATCGAGGGCGAGCCCGAGTGGGTCAAGCAGCTGCCGAACCTGCCGCGCGAGAGTGGCCAGACCACTGTTGCAACGCCGGTCTTCGACGGTGCTCGTGAAGAGGAAATCACGGGCCTGCTCGATTCCACCAACGTCACCCGCGACGGCGACCGCCTGATCAACTCCTCGGGCAAGACCCGTCTGTTCGACGGCCGCTCCGGCGAGCCGTTCCCGGATCCGATCTCGGTCGGCTACATGTACATCCTGAAGCTCCACCACCTGGTGGACGACAAGATCCACGCACGCTCCACCGGCCCGTACTCCATGATCACGCAGCAGCCGCTGGGTGGTAAGGCACAGTTCGGTGGCCAGCGCTTCGGTGAAATGGAAGTGTGGGCGCTCGAAGCTTACGGCGCCGCCTACACGCTCCAGGAACTGCTCACGATCAAGTCGGATGATATCCACGGTCGTGTGAAGGTCTACGAAGCCATCGTCAAGGGCGAGAACATCCCCGAGCCGGGCGTTCCTGAGTCCTTCAAGGTCTTGATCAAGGAAATGCAGTCGCTGTGCCTGAACGTGGAAGTGCTTTCCACGGACGGAACCACAATTGAAATGCGTGACTCTGATGACGCAGTCTTCACGGCTGCGGAAGAACTGGGCATCGATCTGTCTCGTGCAGAGCCCAGTTCCGTAGAAGAGGTTTAGCAGGCTTCCGACGGCGGGCGGTTCCCGTCCGTCGTCGGAGTCCTCCCTCTTCCCGTAACCCAAGACTTCAGAATTTAGAGAACAAGAGAGAACAGGGACCATATGTCCAGCGAATCCTCCTTCGGCCTCATGCAGATCGGCCTCGCCACCGCGGAAGACATCCGTGGCTGGTCGTACGGCGAGGTTAAGAAGCCGGAAACCATCAACTACCGCACGCTCAAGCCCGAGAAGGACGGCCTCTTCTGCGAGAAGATCTTCGGCCCCTCCCGCGACTGGGAATGCTACTGCGGCAAGTACAAGCGCGTGCGCTTCAAGGGCATCATCTGCGAGCGGTGTGGCGTTGAGGTCACCCGCGCCAAGGTCCGCCGTGAGCGCATGGGCCACATCGAGCTGGCCGCCCCGGTCACGCACATCTGGTACTTCAAGGGCGTGCCCTCCCGTCTGGGCTACCTCCTTGACCTGGCACCGAAGGACCTCGAAAAGGTCATCTACTTCGCCGCCTACATGATCACGAGCGTCGACGCCGACAGCCGCCACGAAGAACTGCCCAACCTCCAGGTTGAGCACGACATCGAGAAGAAGCAGCTGATCGACAACCGCGACTCCGACATCGCCACGATCGCCCGCGACCTCGAGAACGAGCTTGCCCGTCTCGAAGGCGAAGGCGCGAAGGCTGCCGACAAGAAGAAGGCCCGCGACTCCGCTGACCGCCAGATGGCGAACGTCCGCAAGCGCGCCGACGCCGAAATCGAGCGCCTCGAGCAGGTCTGGGACCGCTTCAAGAACCTCAAGGTCGCAGACCTCGAAGGTGACGAAGGCCTGTACCGCGAACTGCGGGACCGCTACGGCATGTACTTCGAAGGCTCCATGGGTGCCGAAGCCATCAAGAAGCGTCTTGAGAACTTCGACATGCAGGCCGAGTCCGACATGCTGCGCGACATCATCGCCAACGGCAAGGGCCAGCGCAAGACCCGTGCCCTGAAGCGGCTCAAGGTGGTCAACGCCTTCCTTACCACCAACAACAGCCCGCTCGGCATGGTGCTGGACGCCGTCCCGGTGATCCCGCCGGAACTGCGCCCGATGGTCCAGCTGGACGGTGGCCGCTTCGCGACCTCCGACCTCAACGACCTGTACCGCCGCGTGATCAACCGCAACAACCGCCTCAAGCGCCTGCTTGATCTCGGTGCCCCGGAGATCATCGTCAACAACGAGAAGCGCATGCTTCAGGAAGCTGTTGACAGCCTCTTCGACAACGGCCGCCGCGGCCGTCCGGTCACCGGACCGGGCAACCGCCCGCTGAAGTCCCTGAGCGACATGCTCAAGGGCAAGCAGGGTCGTTTCCGCCAGAACCTCCTCGGCAAGCGCGTCGACTACTCCGGCCGTTCGGTCATCGTCGTCGGCCCGCAGCTGAAGTTGCACCAGTGTGGTCTGCCGAAGCAGATGGCTCTGGAGCTCTTCAAGCCGTTCGTGATGAAGCGCCTGGTTGACCTCAACCACGCGCAGAACATCAAGTCGGCCAAGCGCATGGTGGAGCGTTACCGTCCGCAGGTTTGGGACGTGCTCGAAGAGATCATCACCGAGCACCCCGTGCTGCTCAACCGTGCACCTACCCTGCACCGTCTCGGCATCCAGGCGTTCGAGCCGCAGCTCGTCGAAGGTAAGGCAATCCAGCTTCACCCGCTGGTTTGTGGCGCCTTCAACGCCGACTTCGACGGCGACCAGATGGCAGTGCACCTGCCGCTGAGCCCCGAAGCCCAGGCCGAGGCGCGCATCCTGATGCTGTCCTCGAACAACATCCTGAAGCCGTCTGACGGCCGCCCGGTGACCCTGCCGTCGCAGGATATGATCATCGGTCTCTACCACCTGACCACCAAGCGTGTCGGTTCGGCTGGCGAAGGCCGGATCTTCTCCTCGGTTGCGGAAGCCATCATGGCCTACGACCTCCACGAGCTGCACCTGAACTCCAAGGTCAAGATCCGGCTCGAGGGCTTCGTGCCCTACGCCGGCTGGGAAGCCCCGGAGGGCTGGGAGCCCGGTCAGACCGCACTGGTCGAGACCTCCCTCGGCCAGGTCATCTTCAACCAGACGCTGCCCGCGGACTACCCGTGGGTCGAGGATGTTGCCGACAAGGGCGAGCTGTCCCGGATCGTCAACGACCTCGCCGAGCGCTACCCGAAGGTCGTCACGGCGGCAACGCTGGACAACCTGAAGGATGCCGGTTTCTACTGGGCCACCCGCTCGGGTGTCACGGTTGCCATCTCGGACATCGAGGTTCCCAAGGACAAGCCGGTGATCCTCGCCGGTTACGAGACCATGGCTGCCAAGATCCAGGGCCAGTACGACAAGGGCCTGATCGATGACGACGAGCGTCGCCAGGAACTGATCGAAATCTGGAACAAGGCAACGAACGAGATCGCCCAGGCGATGCGTGACAGCCTGTCCCCGATGAACACGATCAACCGCATGGTGTCCTCGGGCGCACGTGGTAACTGGATGCAGGTCCGTCAGATCGCGGGTATCCGTGGCCTGGTGGCCAACCCTAAGGGTGAAATCATCCCGCGTCCGATCAAGTCCTCCTACCGCGAGGGCCTGTCGGTACTGGAATACTTCATCGCCACGCACGGTGCCCGTAAGGGTCTGGCTGACACCGCCCTGCGTACCGCCAACTCGGGTTACCTGACCCGGCGTCTGGTGGACGTTTCGCAGGACGTCATTGTCCGCGAAGAGGACTGCGGTACCGAGCGCGGCCTGATGACCGCCATCGCGGTGGCCGACGCCAACGGCGTCCTCGTCCTGGACGAGAACGTGGAGAACAGCGCCTACGCCCGCACCCTGGCCGTGGACGTCGTCGACTCCTCGGGCAAGGTCCTGGCAGCGGCCGGCACTGACTGCGGCGACGTCGTCATTGCCGAACTGTTCGCAGCCGGCATCACCGAGGTCAAGGTCCGCTCCGTACTCACCTGTGAGTCCAGCGTCGGTACCTGCGCCCTTTGCTACGGCCGTTCGCTGGCCACCGGCAAGACCGTCGACATCGGTGAGGCCGTGGGCATCATCGCCGCACAGTCCATCGGTGAGCCGGGCACCCAGCTGACCATGCGTACGTTCCACACCGGTGGTGCAGTTTCCGCCAGCGGCGGCGACGACATCACCCAGGGTCTGCCCCGTATCCAGGAGCTCTTCGAAGCCCGTACTCCGAAGGGTGTTGCGCCGATTGCTGAAGCAGCCGGCCGCATCACCATCGAAGAGTCCGAGCGCCAGATGCGCCTGGTCATCACCCCGGATGACGGATCTGAAGAGATCGCCTACCCGGTGCTGCGCCGTTCACGTCTTCTCATCGAAGACGGCGATCACGTCAGCGTCGGCCAGAAGCTCATCAACGGCCCGGTCGACCCCAAGCAGGTGCTGCGCATCATGGGTCCCCGTGCCGCGCAGAAGTTCCTGGTGGACGAAGTCCAGGGCGTGTACCGCAGCCAGGGCATCGGTATCCACGACAAGCACGTCGAGGTTATCGTCCGCCAGATGCTGCGCCGCGTCACGGTCATCGAGTCCGGTGAATCGGACCTGCTGCCCGGCGAGCTCGCCGAACGCAGCCGTTTCGAAGACGCCAACCGCCGCGTTGTGTCCGAGGGCAAGACGCCGGCTTCCGGCCGTCCCGAGCTCATGGGCATCACCAAGGCGTCCCTGGCGACCGAGTCCTGGCTGTCCGCAGCTTCCTTCCAGGAAACCACCCGCGTCCTGACGCAGGCGGCCATGGAAGGCAAGAGCGATCCGCTGCTCGGCCTCAAGGAAAACGTCATCATCGGTAAGCTCATCCCGGCCGGCACGGGTCTCCCGCGCTACACCGAGGTCACCGTGGAGCCCACTGAGGAAGCAAAGGCCAACCTGTTCACCGGCCCCAGCGCATTCAGTGACTTCTCCTACGACAGCCTGGGCGGCGACGGCGCTCCCGAGTTCCACGCCATCCCGTTGGATGACTACGATCTCGGCAGCGACTTCCGCTAACCGCTAGTTCGACGTCGGGCCCCGTCACCACTCTGCATTTCAGCGGAGCGGGGGCGGGGCCCTTCCGTTTCACCCCGTTCAACGATCCATTGCTGAGGTGCGGCCCTTTAGACCCCTCAGAAGGGCCGTACCTCAGCAATGGACGGGAATCGGTGCCGATTAAGGGCTGGGACCCGTCCGTGTTAGACTTGAGACTAATTGTTATTGTGGCAGTGGATGAGTGCGCCGGTGTTAGTGAGACAGCTTGCAGCTGTACAGCTAAACCAGGACGACGTTTCCGGTTTGCAGGGTTCTTGTGCAACGTATGCCACATTTTCGCATGCCTAGGGGCAGTTTGGGTCGAGAGATCGTGGACCCCGGCGTGCGGTCCGACTATTAAGGCTTCGCCTCAGCTGCTCTGGAGAGATCTTCAAGGCTCGAGCGGCGAGGCGCAGCGACAAGAGAGCGTCCGCCAACGGCCGCTCCGGATAAAACGGAGAACACGAGAGTGCCTACGATTAACCAGCTGGTCCGCAAGGGCCGCACGCCGAAGGTCAAAAAGACCAAGGCCCCCGCGCTTAACGGCAGCCCGATGCGCCGCGGTGTTTGCACCCGCGTTTACACGACGACCCCGAAGAAGCCGAACTCGGCTCTGCGTAAGGTCGCTCGTGTGCGCCTCAACGGTGGCATTGAAGTCACCGCTTACATCCCCGGTGTAGGCCACAACCTGCAGGAGCACTCCATTGTGCTCGTCCGCGGCGGCCGCGTGAAGGACCTTCCGGGTGTCCGCTACAAGATCGTCCGTGGCGCCCTCGATACCCAGGGTGTCAAGAACCGTAAGCAGGCTCGCAGCCGCTACGGCGCAAAGATGGAGAAGAAGTAATATGCCTCGCAAGGGTCCGGCCCCCAAGCGGCCGCTAGTTCTAGATCCCGTTTACGGCTCCCCGCTGGTCACCCAGCTCATCAACAAGGTGCTGGTTGACGGCAAGAAGTCCACCGCAGAGCGCATCGTTTACGGTGCCCTCGAAGGTGCTCGCGCCAAGTCCGGCGGCGACCCCGTTGCAGCCCTCAAGAAGGCCATGGAGAACGTCAAGCCTTCGCTTGAGGTCCGCTCCCGCCGTGTTGGTGGCGCCACCTACCAGGTTCCGGTTGAGGTCAAGCCGGGTCGTTCGACGGCCCTCGCCCTCCGCTGGCTGGTTGGCTACTCCAAGGCCCGCCGCGAAAAGACCATGACCGAGCGCCTCCAGAACGAGATTCTGGATGCCTCGAACGGTCTCGGTGCCGCTGTGAAGCGTCGCGAAGACACCCACAAGATGGCCGAGTCCAACAAGGCCTTCGCACACTACCGCTGGTAAAACTTCCCGGACGCCGCCGGCTCGACTGAGCCGGCGGCGAACGTGCAGTCCATCCGAAAGGGAGACACCGTGGCACAGGACGTGCTTACCGACCTTAGCAAGGTCCGCAACATCGGCATCATGGCCCACATTGATGCCGGCAAGACCACTACTACCGAGCGCATCCTGTTCTACACGGGTGTGAACCACAAGATCGGCGAAACGCACGACGGCGCTTCGACGACTGACTGGATGGAACAGGAAAAGGAACGCGGCATCACCATCACGTCTGCCGCCGTGACCTGCTTCTGGGAAAACAACCAGATCAACATCATCGACACCCCCGGCCACGTTGACTTCACGGTCGAGGTTGAGCGCTCCCTGCGCGTCCTCGACGGCGCAGTTGCCGTGTTCGATGGCAAGGAAGGCGTGGAGCCGCAGTCTGAGACTGTTTGGCGCCAGGCCGACAAGTACAACGTCCCGCGTATCTGCTTCGTCAACAAGATGGACAAGCTCGGCGCTGACTTCTACTTCACCGTCGACACCATCATCAGCCGCCTCGGTGCCAAGCCGCTCGTCATGCAGCTGCCGATCGGCGCCGAAAACGACTTCATCGGCGTCGTCGACCTCCTGTACATGCGCGCGCTGGTTTGGCCCGGCGACTCCAAGGGTGACGTCACCATGGGTGCGAAGTACGAGATCCGCGAGATCCCGGCTGACCTCCAGGCGAAGGCCGAAGAGTACCGCGCAACTCTCGTCGAGACTGTTGCCGAGTCCTCCGAGGAACTCATGGAGAAGTACCTCGAGGGCGAAGAGATCAGCATCGATGAGCTCAAGGCCGGCATCCGCAAGATGACGATCAACTCCGAGCTGTATCCGGTGTTCTGCGGTTCCGCGTTCAAGAACCGCGGCGTCCAGCCGATGCTCGACGCCGTTGTGGACTACCTGCCGAACCCGCTCGACGTCCCGCCGATGATCGGTCACGATCCCCGCGACGAAGAGAAGGAGCTTACCCGTAAGCCCTCTTCCGAAGAGCCCTTCTCCGCACTGGCCTTCAAGATCGCCGCGCACCCCTTCTTCGGCCAGCTGACCTTCATCCGCGTGTACTCCGGTCACGTGGAAGCAGGCTCGCAGGTGGTCAACTCCACCAAGGGCAAGAAGGAGCGCATCGGCAAGCTGTTCCAGATGCACGCCAACAAGGAAATGCCCGTCGAGGGCGCTACCGCCGGCCACATCTACGCAGCGATCGGCCTCAAGGACACCACCACGGGCGACACCCTGTGCGATCCGGCCAACCAGATTGTCCTCGAGTCCATGAGCTTCCCGGAGCCCGTGATCTCGGTTGCGATCGAGCCGAACACGAAGGGTGACCAGGAGAAGCTCTCCACGGCCATCCAGAAGCTCTCCGCTGAGGACCCGACCTTCCAGGTCTCCCTCAACGAGGACACCGGCCAGACCATCATCGCCGGCATGGGCGAGCTCCACCTGGACATCCTGGTGGACCGCATGCGCCGCGAATTCAAGGTTGAGGCGAACGTTGGCAAGCCGCAGGTTGCTTACCGCGAAACCATCAAGCGTGCTGTAGAGCGTCACGACTACACGCACAAGAAGCAGACCGGTGGTTCCGGCCAGTTCGCAAAGATCCAGATCGCGATCGAGCCGCTGGACACTGCGGAAGGCGAGCTGTACGAGTTCGAGAACAAGGTCACCGGTGGCCGTGTTCCGCGCGAGTACATCCCGTCCGTCGACGCCGGTATCCAGGATGCGCTCAACGACGGCGTCCTGGCCGGTTACCCGGTTGTCGGCATCAAGGCCACGCTGATTGACGGCGCGTACCACGATGTTGACTCCTCGGAAATGGCGTTCAAGATCGCCGGCCGTATGGCTTTCAAGGAAGCCGCACGCAAGGCGAACCCTGTCCTGCTCGAACCGCTGATGGATGTCGAGGTCCGCACCCCTGAGGAATACATGGGTGAAGTTATCGGTGACCTCAACTCCCGCCGTGGCCAGATGCAGTCCATGGAAGATGCCCAGGGCGTCAAGGTTATTCGTGCGCACGTCCCGCTGTCCGGCATGTTCGGCTACATCGGTGACCTGCGGTCGAAGACCCAGGGCCGCGCTGTGTACTCCATGACGTTCAACAGCTACGCCGAGGTCCCGAAGGCAGTCGCCGACGAGATCATCCAGAAGAACCGCGGCGAGTAGTCCCTAGGACTCATCGCAGCAACAAAAACTCGGGTGCGTCTCCGCCAGCGGAGATACATCTGGTGCAGGCGGCCGGACTTCGGTCAGCTGTAGTCCGGCAAGGCCGGAGTTCGGCCGCCTGCACGAACAGGCTCTAGGCACTAGCATTAGTACCTGAATCTGCAATTTCATCAATCCAAAGCCCCCCAAGTAGACTTACTGAAGTTTCTGCCGCGACAAGCGCGGCCGAAGGGTAAGTCAATTTGAAAACGTTCTAGGAGGAACCTGTGGCAAAGGCAAAGTTCGAGCGGACTAAGCCGCACGTTAACATCGGTACCATTGGTCACGTTGACCACGGTAAGACGACGCTGACGGCCGCCATTTCCAAGGTGCTGTACGACAAGTACCCGACTCTCAACGAGAAGCGTGACTTCGCGTCCATTGACTCTGCTCCCGAAGAGCGTCAGCGCGGCATTACCATCAACATCTCCCACGTTGAGTACCAGACCGAGAAGCGCCACTACGCACACGTAGACGCTCCGGGTCACGCTGACTACATCAAGAACATGATCACCGGCGCGGCTCAGATGGACGGTGCAATCCTCGTGGTTGCAGCCACTGACGGCCCGATGGCTCAGACCCGCGAGCACGTTCTGCTTGCCCGCCAGGTTGGCGTTCCCTACCTGCTGGTCGCGCTGAACAAGGCAGACATGGTCGATGACGAAGAGCTCCTCGACCTCGTCGAAATGGAAGTTCGTGAGCTGCTCAGCTCGCAGGGCTTCGATGGCGATGAGGCTCCGGTAGTCCGCGTTTCGGGCCTGAAGGCTCTGGAAGGCGACCCGGTTTGGGTCAAGTCCGTTGAGGACCTCATGGCAGCCGTTGACGAGTCCGTTCCGGACCCGATCCGCGACCGCGACAAGCCCTTCCTGATGCCGATCGAAGATGTCTTCACGATCACCGGCCGTGGCACCGTTGTTACGGGCCGCGCCGAGCGTGGAACCCTCGCCATCAACTCCGAGGTCGAGATCGTCGGCATCCGCCCGGTCCAGAAGACCACGGTTACCGGTATCGAGATGTTCCACAAGCAGCTCGACGAAGCATGGGCCGGCGAGAACTGTGGCCTCCTGCTCCGCGGTCTGAAGCGCGACGATGTCGAGCGTGGCCAGGTTGTCGTCAAGCCGGGTTCCATCACCCCGCACACCGACTTCGAGGCTAACGTCTACATCCTCTCCAAGGACGAAGGCGGACGTCACAACCCGTTCTACTCCAACTACCGCCCGCAGTTCTACTTCCGCACCACGGACGTAACCGGCGTTATCACCCTGCCGGAAGGCACGGAAATGGTTATGCCCGGCGACAACACTGAGATGACCGTTGCGCTCATCCAGCCCATCGCCATGGAAGAGGGCCTCGGCTTCGCTATCCGCGAAGGCGGCCGCACCGTTGGTTCGGGACGCGTCACCAAGATCCTCAAGTAGTACTTGCTGATCACGGTTTTCTTGGCCGCCTGACGGTCACGGACAACTAAGGGAACAGCCCCGCTGCACTTGCAGCGGGGCTGTTCCTTTTAAGTTCCTGATACCTTTGCAGGAGGGGAAAGGAGCTCACCATGGGCTGGTTCATTTTTCTGCTACTCGCCGCGGTAGTCGTCGCGTTCTTCTGGGCGAAGAGGCACTTCCGCCACGAGATCGAGCGCACCAAGCGCATCACGCGGGCGAACCGCAACCAATAGCGTCCTGCCCGGGCGGCACTCAGGCCCGACGGGCCCGGGCTAGGGCCCGGTACCAGTAGTACGAGTCCTTCGGCGTGCGCTGGAGGGTCTCGAAATCCACATGCACCAGGCCGAAGCGCTGCGAGTACCCGGCAGCCCATTCGAAGTTGTCCATCAGCGTCCAGACGTAGTAGCCGAGCAGGTCGACGTCGTCGGCGATGCCTCCGGGGGACGTGGCATCGACCGCCTGGCCCAGGTGCGCGGCCAGGTAGCTGATCCGGGCGGCGTCCGGGATGGGACCGGTGACGTGATCGGGCTCGGGGAAGCTCGCCCCGCTTTCGGTGATATACAGCGGCGGCAACGAGGCACCGTACCTGTCCTTAAGCTCCCGCAGCAGGATGCCCAGGTGGTCGGGCGCGACCGGCCAGCCGAAGCCGGTGAGCTCATATTCCGGGAACCCGGCAAGGTGGAACGGCACCTTCAGCATCGCCTCCGCCGGACCGGAGGGGCTGTCGCCGCCGCGCCCCGTCGCGACCCTCACGGGGTAGTAGTAGTTCAGCCCGTAGAAGTCCAGCGGCTGGTGGATGGCGGCGAGGTCAGCGTCCGGGATGCTCCGCAGCGAACGAAACCACGGCCTGGCCAGCAGCGGCGGCTTGGGAAAGCGGCCCAGGAGGATGGGGTCCGCGTAGAGCCGGTTCAGCATGACGTCGAACACCTTGGCGAGCAGCCGGTCGGTGACCGAGCCGGACGCCGGGCGGACCGGAGAATGCAGGTTCGTGACGCCGACGGCGCCGCTGACGCCCGCCGCCCGCAGCGCCTGCACCGCGAGTCCATGGCCAAGGAGCTGATGGTGCACCGACGGCAGGGCATCGAAGAGCAGGCCATGGCCGGGCGCATGGGTCCCGAGGGCGTAGCCGTTGAGGGTGACGGAGGCGGGCTCGTTCAGCGTCACCCACTGCGCCACGCGGTCGCCGAACCGTGCACCGGCGGCCGCGCTGTACTCGGCGAACCGTTCCGCCGTCGTACGGTTCATCCAGCCGCCCCGCTGCTCAAGGGGCAGCGGCGTGTCCCAGTGATACAGGGTGGCCATGGGGGAGATGCCGGCGGCGAGCAGCTGGTCGATGAGGCGGTCATAGAAGTCCAGGCCGGCGCCGTTGAAGGGGCCGCTGCCGCCGGGCTGGATCCGCGGCCAGGAGATCGAGAACCGGTAGGAGTCGATCCCGAGGTCGCGCATGAGCCCGATGTCTTCCTCCGCCCGGTTGTAGTGGTCGCAGGCGACGGCGGGGGAGTGCCCGTGCAGGATGTTCCCCGGCTTTTCAGCAAAGGCGTCCCAACCCGAGGGCCCGCGGCCGCCGGCCGCGAGGTTTCCCTCGATCTGGAAGGCCGCGGACGCTACTCCCAGCGTGAATTCCGGGCCCAGGCGTGCAGCGAGGGCCTGAACTGCAAGAGAATCCTGCACCGTCATGCCCCCATCATCCATTCGATGGTCTTTGAGGACAATGTCTGACCGGCCCCTTCACGGGCCTGATTCGCTTCTGCCCGTAAATTCCGGCATACTAGATGAGTTGTTCAAGCGCTCTTTCGCGTCCCGATCCGGATAATGCCGGGTGTCAGGGTCCAGGTGAGAGACCAAACATAACCCACTCCCCATGGAATTGCGGACGCGTATGTGTGAAAACGTACGACACGCCCGACCGCGGGGGTCGGTTACGTCGGCAGGCTGAGGAACCCGGATCCTTCCGGATTCAGCTTGTGCGGCGGGTGGTAGTCACGACCTCAAATGCTTCGGCAGCCATACAACGAGTAAGTAAACAGGGCAGCCCCAAACAGGGGAAGCACAGACTGAAAGAGAGTCAGGCGACATGGCGGGACAAAAAATCCGCATCCGGCTGAAGTCATACGACCACGAGGTCATTGACGTTTCAGCACGGAAGATCGTTGAGACGGTCACGCGCGCAGGCGCAACGGTAGTGGGCCCCGTGCCGCTGCCGACGGAGAAGAACGTTTACTGCGTTATCCGCTCTCCTCACAAGTACAAGGACAGCCGCGAGCACTTCGAAATGCGCACGCACAAGCGTCTGATCGACATCATCGACCCCACGCCCAAGGCTGTTGACTCGCTCATGCGTCTCGACCTGCCGGCCGACGTGAACATCGAAATCAAGCTGTAGGGAGGTGCTGAGAGACTATGACCGCAACCCGTAACGTAAAGGGCCTGCTGGGCACGAAGCTCGGCATGACCCAGGTCTGGGACGAGAACAACAAGCTCATCCCCGTCACTGTGGTCCAGGCTGACTCGAACGTCATCACGCAGCTGCGCAATGCAGAAACTGATGGCTATGTCGCCGTTCAGATCGGCTACGGCCAGATCGATCCCCGCAAGGTCACCAAGCCGCTGGCTGGTCACTTTGAAAAGGCAGGCGTCACGCCTCGCCGCCACGTCGTAGAACTGCGCACTGCAGATGCTGACTCTTACGAGCTGGGCCAGGAGCTCTCCGTAGAGCTCTTCGAAGCCGGCCAGAAGATCGACGTCGTTGGCACCACCAAGGGTAAGGGCTTCGCCGGTGTTATGAAGCGTCACGGCTTCCACGGCGTTGGAGCTTCCCACGGTGCCCACAAGAACCACCGCAAGCCCGGTTCAATCGGTGGCGCATCCACCCCGAGCCGCGTCTTCAAGGGCATGAAAATGGCCGGCCGCATGGGCGCCGTTCGTCACACCACGCTGAACCTCACGGTCCACGCGGTTGACGTCGAGAAGTCGCTGCTCCTGATCAAGGGCGCCGTCCCCGGCSCCCGCGGCCAGGTCGTACTCGTACGCACCGCCGTGAAGGGAGCCTAGTTCAATGACTAGCACTGTCAAGGTTGACCTGCCTGCAGAGATCTTCGACGTACAGACCAACGTGCCGCTGCTGCACCAGGTCGTCGTTGCCCAGCTCGCTGCTGCTCGCCAGGGTACCCACAAGACCAAGACCCGCGCCGAGGTTTCCGGTGCAGGTCGCAAGCCGTTCAAGCAGAAGGGCACCGGCCGCGCCCGTCAGGGTTCCATCCGTGCTCCTCACATGACCGGTGGTGGCGTTGTCCACGGCCCCACGCCGCGTGACTACAGCCAGCGCACCCCCAAGAAGATGATTGCTGCTGCACTGCGCGGCGCACTCTCGGACCGCGCCCGCAACGGCCGCGTCCACGTCGTTGCTGACCTGGTTGCCGGCTCCAAGCCGTCCTCCAAGGAAGCACTGGCAACCCTGCGCGGAGTTTCCGAGCGCAAGAACCTGCTCGTTGTCATTGAGCGCGCCAACGATGTTGCTGCACTGTCCGTGCGCAACCTCGAGGAAGTTCACGTTCTGTACGCAGACCAGCTGAACACCTACGACGTTCTCGTTTCCGACGACGTAGTCTTCACCAAGGCTGCCTACGAAGCATTCGTTGCTGACAAGGTTGCAAAGAACGAGGAGGATGCCAAGTGAGTGCAGCCACCATCAAAGACCCGCGCGACGTCGTGCTTGCACCCGTTGTCTCGGAAAAGAGCTACGGCCTGATCGATGAGGGCAAGTACACCTTCCTGGTGGACCCCCGCTCGAACAAGACCGAGATCAAGCTGGCTGTGGAGAAGATTTTCTCCGTCAAGGTCGACTCGATCAACACCATCAACCGTGCCGGTAAGCGCAAGCGCACCAAATTCGGCTGGGGTACCCGCAAGAACACCAAGCGTGCCATTGTGAGCCTCAAAGAAGGCACTATCGACATCTTCGGCGGTCCGCTTTCATAGCGGAGACCACTTTAACGAGGAAATAAATTATGGGAATCCGTAAATACAAGCCGACTACCCCGGGCCGTCGTGGCTCGAGCGTAGCGGACTTCACTGAAATCACGCGGTCGACGCCGGAAAAGTCGTTGGTACGTCCCCTCCCGAAAAAGGGTGGCCGTAACAACTCCGGTAAGATCACGACCCGTCACAAGGGTGGTGGACACAAGCGCCAGTACCGTCTGATCGACTTCCGTCGCCACGACAAGGACGGCGTCAACGCCCGCGTTGCCGAAATCGAGTACGACCCGAACCGTACGGCTCGGATCGCCCTCCTGCACTACGTTGATGGCACCAAGCGTTACATCATCGCCCCGAACAAGCTGTCCCAGGGCGACTTCGTAGAGGCTGGCGCCGACGCTGACATCAAGCCCGGCAACAACCTTCCGCTGCGCAACATCCCGGTCGGTACCGTAATCCACGCAGTCGAACTGCGTCCGGGTGGCGGCGCCAAGATGGGCCGCTCCGCCGGCGCATCGATCCAGCTCGTTGCAAAGGAAGGCCGTTTCGCCCAGCTGCGTCTGCCTTCCGGCGAAATCCGCAACGTTGACGTGCGCTGCCGCGCAACCGTCGGCGAGGTCGGCAACGCCGAGCAGTCGAACATCAACTGGGGTAAGGCCGGCCGTATGCGCTGGAAGGGCGTTCGCCCGACCGTCCGTGGTGTCGCCATGAACCCGGTTGACCACCCCCACGGTGGTGGCGAGGGTAAGACGTCCGGTGGACGTCACCCCGTCAACCCGAACGGTAAGCGCGAAGGCCGCACCCGCCGTCCCAACAAAGAGAGCGACAAGCTTATTGTTCGTCGCCGTCGTACTGGCAAGAACAAGCGATAGGAGCCTGGACACATGCCACGCAGCCTGAAAAAAGGTCCTTTCGTTGACCAGCACCTCTTTGTAAAGGTAGCCAGGGAAAACGAAAAGGGCACCAAGAACGTCATCAAGACCTGGTCCCGCCGTTCGATGATCGTCCCCGACATGCTCGGCCACACGATCGCCGTACACGACGGACGCAAGCACATCCCCGTGTTTGTCACTGAGTCGATGGTCGGGCACAAGCTCGGCGAATTCGCTCCCACGCGGACATTCCGCGGCCATGTCAAGGACGACCGTAAGGGCAAGCGCCGCTAGGCGCCTGCACTTACGTCAAAGACGAGAGAAGGAAAGCAATGGAAGCCAAGGCAATTGCGCGTCACATCCGCGTAACGCCTATGAAGGCCCGGCGCGTCGTCAACCTTGTTCGTGGTAAGCAAGCGAATGAGGCTCTGGCAATTCTGAAGTTTGCCCCCCAGGCAGCTTCGGAGCCGGTATTCAAGGTAGTTCAGTCGGCAATCTCCAACGCCCGGGTCCTCGCGGACCGCGACGGCGTGGCGTTTGACGAAGGTGACCTCATCATCAGCGAAGCGTTTGTTGATGAAGGCCCGACCATGAAGCGGTTCCAGCCGCGAGCCCAGGGTCGTGCATTTCAGATCAAGAAGCGCACGAGCCACATCACCGTGGTAGTCGCTACCCCGGAGAAAGAGGAGGCTCGCTAAGTGGGACAGAAAGTTAACCCGCACGGGTTCCGACTCGGCATCACCACCGATCACGTATCGCACTGGTTTGCTGACAGCACCAAGGCCGGCCAGCGGTACAAGGACTTCGTTCGCGAAGACATCCGTATCCGCCAGCTCATGTCCACGGGCATGGAGCGGGCCGGCATCGCCAAGGTCGAAATCGAGCGCACCCGCGACCGTGTCCGCGTGGATATCCACACGGCACGTCCGGGCATCGTTATCGGCCGCCGCGGCGCCGAAGCAGACCGCATCCGCGGCGAGCTTGAGAAGCTCACCGGCAAGCAGGTTCAGCTGAACATCCTCGAGGTCAAGAACCCCGAGATGGAAGCTCAGCTTGTTGCCCAGGGCGTTGCTGAGCAGCTGACTTCCCGCGTGGCTTTCCGCCGTGCGATGAAGAAGGCCATGCAGTCCGCGCAGCGTGCCGGTGCCAAGGGCATCCGTATTGCCTGCTCGGGTCGACTGGGCGGCGCTGAAATGTCCCGCTCGGAGTTCTACCGCGAAGGCCGTGTGCCCCTGCACACCCTGCGTGCGAACATCGACTACGGCTTCTACGAGGCCAAGACCACCTTCGGCCGCATCGGCGTGAAGGTCTGGATCTACAAGGGCGACGTCACCGCCAAGGAACTGGCTCAGCAGGCAGCTGCTGCTCCGTCCCGCGGCCGTGGTGCCAGCGACCGTCCGGGCCGCCCGGGTGGCGCTGACCGTGGTGACCGCCGTCGTCGTACCGACCGCCCGGCAGCCGAGGCAGCACCCGCTGCTGAAGCTCCGGCAGTTGAGGCCGGTGCCGCAGGCACGGCGCAGTCAGTAGAAGGAGGACAGGCTTAAATGCTTATCCCACGTCGAGTCAAGCACCGTAAGCAGCACCACCCGGGTCGTTCCGGCGCTGCTACGGGCGGCACCCAGGTCTCCTTCGGTGAGTGGGGCATCCAGGCTCTGAGCCCGGCTTATGTCACGAACCGTCAGATCGAATCTGCCCGTATCGCGATGACCCGCCACATCAAGCGTGGCGGAAAGGTCTGGATCAACATTTACCCGGACCGTCCGCTGACGAAGAAGCCGGCCGAAACCCGCATGGGTTCCGGTAAGGGTTCTCCGGAATGGTGGGTCTCAAACGTCAAGCCGGGCCGGGTTCTCTTCGAACTCTCCGGTGTCAGTGAAGAGGTAGCTCGCGAGGCCCTGCGCCTGGCAATCCACAAGCTGCCGTTGAAGGCACGCATTGTGCGTCGCGAAGGTGGTGAGTAGAAATGGCAGTAGGATCCAAGGAACTTGCATCCGCACAGCTGGACGGTTTCGACAACGAGCGTCTCGTTGAAGAACTCCGCAAGGCCAAGGAAGAGCTGTTCAACCTGCGTTTCCAGTCCGCCACCGGTCAGCTGGAGAACCACGGTCGTCTGCGCGCGGTAAAGAAGGACATCGCCCGCATCTACACCGTGCTCCGTGAGCGCGAGCTGGGCATTCGTGCCGAGGTTGCCGCACCGGTTGTGGAGGCCAAGGAAGAGAAGAAGTCCAAGAAGGCTGCAACCAAGAAGGCTGAAAAGGCTGAAACGGTTGAAACCGAGGAGGATGCCAAGTGAGTGAAAAGGACGAGAACGTGACGGAAACTGTTTCCGACGCAGCCAAGGCTGACGAGCGCGGTTACCGTAAGACGAAGCGCGGCTACGTCGTCTCGGACAAGATGGAAAAGACCATCGTTGTCCAGGTCGAAGACCGCGTGAAGCACGCCCTCTACGGCAAGGTCATCCGCCGCAACGCCAAGATCAAGGCCCACGACGAAGAGAACAGCGCCGGCATCGGCGACCTCGTGCTCCTCGCCGAGACCCGCCCGCTGTCCGCTACCAAGCGGTGGCGTCTGGTCGAGATCCTCGAGAAGGCCAAGTAACACCTGCACCTAGGTGCCTGGTGATACAGCAGAAGCCCTCGTTCCCCTTTGGGGAGCGGGGGCTTCTGCGTTGCCGGCGTGCCCGCGGGCTGGCGCGTGCAGGCGGCCGGGCTGTGATATGGGGATACGCCCAAAACGTGCTAAGATTTTGAGTTTGTATGGCGCATTTTGCGCGCCGTCATCAACCTCGTAAACAATCGTGCCACGGCATAGTGCCCCCTTGCGCCCCGATCCGTCGGAATGCGCCTGGGAAGCAAATGTTTTTGGCACGGGCGTTTAGGCCTGGTCTGGCAAAATCCAGGCAGGTCAAGAGACACCCCGATCAACCGTTCCGCAAGGCTCATTCCGTAGGAAGATTTTCGGTCTGAGAACCAGCGCGACGCAAGGAGTAAATAGTGATTCAGCAGGAGTCGCGACTCAAGGTCGCCGACAACACGGGTGCTAAGGAAATCCTTACCATTCGCGTTCTCGGTGGATCTGGCCGTCGCTACGCAGGCATTGGCGACGTAATCGTCGCTACCGTCAAGGACGCAATTCCGGGCGGCAACGTAAAGAAGGGCGACGTCGTCAAGGCTGTCATCGTCCGTACCAAGAAGGAACGCCGCCGTGCGGATGGTTCCTACATCAAGTTTGACGAGAACGCAGCCGTCATCCTGAAGAACGACGGTGACCCCCGCGGTACCCGTATCTTCGGACCGGTTGGTCGTGAACTTCGCGACAAGAAGTTCATGAAGATCGTTTCTCTGGCTCCGGAGGTGCTCTAGTCCATGGCTAAGATCAAAAAGGGTGACCTCGTTCAGGTCATCACTGGCGCCAAGGCTGAGCGCGGCGGCGACCGTGGCAAGCAGGGCAAGGTTCTGCGCGTATTCCCGGAGTCCAACCGCGTGTTGGTCGAAGGCATTAACCGCGTAACCAAGCACACCAAGGTCGGTCAGTCGCAGCGCGGCACCAAGACCGGTGGCATCGAGGTCGTCGAGGCTTCGATCCACATCTCCAACGTGGCCCTGGTTGACCCGTCCACCAAGAAGCCCACCCGCGTCGGTTTCCGCACCGAGACCGTTGAGCGCGATGGCGTGAAGCGTGAAGTGCGCGTCCGCGTGGCCAAGAGCTCAGGGAAGGACATCTAATGACTGAGACTCTCGAGACTCCGGCAAGCAAGATGGTTCCCCGCCTGAAGACCAAGTACGCCGATTCCATCAAGAACTCGCTGACTGAGGAATTCAAGTACCAGAACGTCAACCAGGTTCCCCGCCTGGTCAAGGTCGTTGTGAACATGGGTGTTGGAGATGCCGCCAAGGACTCCAAGCTGATCGACGGCGCCGTCCGCGATCTGACCCTGATCACCGGCCAGAAGCCGCAGGTAACCAAGGCCCGCAAGTCGATCGCACAGTTCAAGCTGCGCGAAGGCATGCCGATCGGTGCACACGCAACTCTGCGTGGGGACCGCATGTGGGAATTCCTGGATCGTCTGGTCACGCTGGCTCTGCCGCGTATCCGTGACTTCCGTGGCCTCAGCGGCAAGCAGTTCGACGGCAACGGCAACTACACCTTCGGTCTGACCGAGCAGGTTATGTTCCACGAGATCGACCAGGATTCCATCGACCGCGTTCGCGGCATGGACATCACCGTCGTGACCACTGCCAAGACCGACGACGAAGGCCGCGCGCTGCTCAAGGCGCTTGGCTTCCCGTTCAAGACCGAAGACTAATCTAGCTACGTAAAAGGTCCGCCCGCTGGTCCCGAAATTTTTCGGGACGACAGCATGGCGGAAACCGTTATGAGGAAGGGCAAGAGCCCACATGACAATGACAGATCCCGTCGCAGACATGCTTACGCGTCTGCGCAACGCTAACTCGGCATACCACGACTCCGTGACCATGCCGTACAGCAAGCTCAAGGCACGCGTTGCCGACATCCTGAAGGCTGAAGGTTACATCGCCTCCTGGAAAGAAGAAGACGCTGAGGTTGGCAAGAAGCTGACCCTCGAGCTCAAGTTCGGTCCGAACCGCGAGCGTTCCATCGCTGGCGTTCGTCGTATTTCCAAGCCGGGACTGCGCGTTTACGCAAAGTCCACCAACCTGCCGCACGTGCTCGGTGGCCTGGGTGTCGCAATCCTGTCCACCTCTTCCGGCCTCTTGACTGACAAGCAGGCCGGCAAGAAGGGCGTGGGCGGCGAAGTCCTCGCTTACGTCTGGTAACGGGAAAGGAAGAGAATAATGTCACGTATTGGACGTCTCCCCATCACCGTTCCTGCCGGCGTTGAGGTCAAGGTTGACGGCTCTGTCGTCAGCGTCAAGGGTTCCAAAGGCGAGCTGAGCCACACTGTGCCCAGCCCGATCGAGGTTTCCCTGGAAGAAGGCACCCTGACTGTCGCCCGCCCGAACGACGAGCGCGCCTCACGTTCGCTGCACGGCCTGACCCGCACCCTGATCGCCAACATGATCCAGGGTGTCACCGCAGGCTACGAGAAGAAGCTTGAGATTGTCGGTACTGGTTACCGCGTCCAGGCCAAGGGTTCTGACCTGGAGTTCGCTCTGGGCTACAGCCACCCGGTCAACGTCTCGGCACCGAACGGCATCACCTTTGCAGTTGAGACCCCGACCAAGCTCTCTGTTTCAGGTATCTCCAAGCAGCAGGTCGGCGAGGTTGCTGCCAACATTCGCAAGCTGCGGAAGCCGGACCCCTACAAGGGCAAGGGCATCCGTTACGCAGGCGAAGTCATCCGCCGCAAGGTCGGAAAGGCTGGTAAGTAACCATGGCGATCGCAATTAACAAGAAGCGTACGAACAAGAGCAAGTCTGCCCAGCGCAGCCGCCGCCAGCTTCGTATCCGCAAGCGCATCTCCGGTACGGCTGTACGCCCGCGTCTGGTCGTCAACCGTTCCGCACGTCACGTATTCGTCCAGGTTGTCGACGACACCAAGGGCCTGACCGTGGCTAGCGCCTCCACATTGGAAGCCGACCTTCGTGCATTCGACGGTGACAAGACCGCCAAGGCCAAGCGCGTTGGCGAACTGGTCGCCGAGCGTGCCAAGGCTGCCGGTATCGAAGCAGTTGTCTTCGACCGCGGTGGTAACAAGTACCACGGCCGGATCGCCGCCGTCGCTGACGGCGCACGTGAAGGTGGGCTGGCACTGTGACCGAAAATAACGAAAAGGACATTCAGGTGACTGAAGCTGTAGCTGCTCCGGCAACTGAGACCGCTGCGCCTGCTACCACCGACGACCGCCGTGGTGGCGCCCGTCGTGGCGAGCGTGGCGACCGCGGCCAGGGCCGTGGCGACCGTGGCGGCCGTGGTGGCCGCGACGGCGGCCGCGAAGCCGAGAAGAGCCAGTTCGTAGAGCGCGTTGTAACCATCAACCGTGTTTCCAAGGTCGTCAAGGGTGGTCGTCGCTTCAGCTTCACCGCCCTCGTCGTCGTCGGTGACGGCAACGGCATGGTCGGCGTCGGCTACGGCAAGGCCAAGGAAGTTCCCGCCGCCATCGCGAAGGGCGTTGAAGAGGCCAAGAAGTCCTTCTTCCGCGTTCCCCGCATCGGCAGCACCATCCCGCACCGCGTTCAGGGTGAAGCCGCCGCAGGCGTCGTCATGCTGCGTCCGGCTTCCGCCGGTACCGGTGTTATCGCCGGTGGCCCGGTCCGTGCAGTACTGGAGTGCGTGGGCATCCACGACATCCTCTCCAAGTCGCTCGGTTCCTCCAACGCCATCAACATCGTTCACGCGACCGTTGATGCCCTGAAGCGCCTCGAAGAGCCGGCAGCAGTGGCGGCACGCCGCGGCCTCCCGCTCGACGAGATCGCTCCGCCGGCAATGGTGAAGGCGCTCCTGAACCAGAAGGCAGGTGTCTGAGTCATGGCTAAGAACGTGCTTGTCTCCGATGCAAAGTTGGAGATCACTCAGATCAAGTCCGCCATTGGCGGCAAGCAGAACCAGCGCGACACCCTTCGGTCCCTCGGCCTCAAGCGGATCGGACACACCGTTGTCCGCACCGCCGATGCCGTGACCGTTGGAATGCTCAACACGGTTCCGCACCTGGTAAAGGTAGAGGAGGCGAAGTAAATGGCAGAGAAGAACACCGCCGAAAAGGCACAGGGCGCCGCTGAGAAGCAGAACGCACTGAAGGTTCACCACCTGCGTCCCGCCCCGGGTGCCAAGACCGCCAAGACCCGCGTTGGTCGTGGTGAAGGTTCCAAGGGTAAGACCGCCGGTCGCGGTACCAAGGGTACGAAGGCCCGCTACCAGATCAAGGCTGGCTTTGCCGGCGGCCAGCTGCCGCTGCACATGCGCCTGCCGAAGCTGCGCGGCTTCAAGAACCCGTTCCGGGTCGAGTACCAGGTTGTAAACCTGGACAAGCTCAACGAGCTGTTCCCGGAAGGTGGCGCAGTCACCGTGGAGAACCTGGTCGAGAAGGGTGCCGTTCGCAAGAACCAGCCCGTCAAGGTGCTGGGCACCGGCGACATCACCGTCAAGGTTGACGTCACCGTCCACGCATTCTCGGCCAGCGCCGCAGAAAAGATTGCCGCAGCAGGCGGAAGCACCACCGCCCTCTAACCGAGGCGGCGGGGCAGTTGCCCGTTGTTAAAACTCCCGGCACGTGGGGCTCAGGCCCCCGGTGCCGGGAGTTTTTTCATTTTTCGGGCCCCGCCGATTCTTCGCCGGACGCATCCACCCGTTAGACTCGGTTGTTGGGTTTATTTGACCTGCCTCACACAACTTTACTTATTACTCAGGAGGACGCTTGCTTAGCGCATTTGGCCGGGCCTTTCGCACGCCTGATCTGCGACGCAAGTTGTTGTTCACGCTGGGAATCATCACAATCTTCCGCTTGGGTGCCTTCATCCCCTCGCCTGGTGTGAGCTACCAGAATGTCCAGCAATGCTTGCAGAACGGTCAGACCTCGGGCGGTATCTACCAGCTCGTCAACCTGTTCAGCGGCGGTGCATTGCTGCAGGTGTCCATTTTTGCCCTCGGCATCATGCCCTACATCACGGCGAGCATCATCGTCCAGCTGCTCCGGGTGGTCATTCCCCGCTTCCAGCAGCTGTACGACGAGGGCGCATCGGGCCAGTCCAAGCTGACCCAGTACACCCGCTACCTCACGATCGCTCTGGGCTTGCTCAACGCCACGACGCTGGTGTCGCTGGCCCGGTCCGGCCAGCTGTTGCCGAACTGCCAGCTGCCGATCATCCCGGACGACTCCATTGTCACCACCGTCCTCATTGTCATCACGCTGACGGCCGGCACCGGCCTGATCATGTGGATGGGCGAGCTCGTGACGGAGAAGGGCGTCGGCAACGGCATGTCCTTGCTGATCTTCACGTCCATTGCTGCGGGCTTCCCAGGCTCGCTCGGAGCGATCTGGAAGGCCCAGGGTCCCGGTACCTTCTTCCTGGTCCTGATCATCGGCCTGCTCACCGTGGCCCTCGTGGTCTTCGTGGAGCAGTCCCAGCGCCGGATCCCGGTGCAGTATGCCAAGCGCATGATCGGCCGCCGCACCGTCGGCGGAACCAGCACGTACATCCCCATCAAGGTGAACATGGCCGGCGTCGTGCCCGTCATCTTTGCCTCCTCCATGCTGTACCTGCCGGGGCTAATCGCACAGTTCAACCAGCCCAAGGCCGGCGAGCAGATGCAGCCCTGGGTTGAGTGGATCAACAACAACCTGACCAAGGGTGACCACCCGATCTATATGTTGTTGTATTTCGCCATGATTGTGTTTTTCACCTACTTCTATGTTGCGATTACTTTCAACCCTGAAGAGGTCTCGGACAACATGAAGAAGTACGGTGGCTTCATTCCGGGCATCCGCGCCGGCAGGCCGACGGCGGATTATCTTCAGTACGTCCTATCCCGGATCACGCTGGCCGGAGCCTTCTACCTGGGCTTCGTGGCACTGATCCCGCTGGTTGCACTCGTTCTGATCAACGCGAACCAGAACTTCCCGTTCGGCGGCACCTCGATCCTGATCATGGTGGGCGTCGGTCTGGAGACCGTGAAGCAGATTGATGCGCAACTACAGCAACGTCACTACGAAGGGCTTTTGCGATGACGAGAATGTTGATCATCGGACCTCCCGGGTCCGGCAAGGGAACGCAGGCAGAACGAATTTCGGAACGCCTCGGCGTCGTTGCAATCTCCACCGGGGACATCTTCCGCGCCAACGTCAAGGGTGAGACGCCGCTGGGCGTCGAGGCCAAGAAGTACATGGACGCCGGCGACTTCGTTCCGGACAGCGTCACCAACAAGATGGTGCGCGACCGCCTCAGCGAGGACGACGTCGAGCCCGGCTTCCTGCTGGACGGTTACCCCCGCACCACCGCGCAGGTGGACTATCTCGACGCGATCCTCGCCGACACCGACCAGAAGCTCGACGTCGTCCTGCAGCTGACCGCGGACGACGAGGAACTGGTCAAGCGACTGCTGGGCCGGGCGAAGGAGACAGGCCGCAGTGACGACAACGAAGGCGTTATCCGTCACCGGCTGGACCTGTACCACGAGCAGACCGAACCTGTTGTGGCGAAGTACGCCGAGCGCGGCATCCTGACCCAGGTGGACGGCATCGGCGGCATCGACGAAGTCACCGAGCGCGTCATGGAAGCGATCAAGTCGGCCCAGGCCGCCTGATCCACCAAGGCTGACGCACCAGGCTGATGCACCAAGGAAGGGCGCGTTTCGTACCATCGGTACGGGACGCGCCCTTCGCTGTTAAGGGGCATGCCCGCGCGCCGGGCAGGGGGTCCGTTCCGGGCAGACGTGCCGGTACGGGAGAATAGAGCTGAAGACGTGGGTCGATGACCCGAAGCGGAGGCCCGGGAAGGATCAGCCCGGACCGCGAGATGAGAACACTGAGGTAGAGATGGCATTCGGCCAGCCCCGCATTGAATACAAGACCAACGCCCAGATGCGCACCATGCATGAAGCCGGGCTTGTCCTGAGCAGGGCCCTGGATGCGGCCGTTGCCGCCGCAGCCCCGGGTGTCACCACCGCGCAGCTGGACGAGGTGTTCGCCGCGGTGCTGCAGGACGCCGGCGCCAAGTCCAACTTCCTCGGCTACCACGGCTTCCCGGCCACCATCTGCACGTCCGTCAACGAGGAAGTGGTGCACGGCATCCCCGGCGGCCGGGTCCTCGCCGACGGCGACATCATCTCGATCGACGGCGGCGCGATCGTGGACGGCTGGCATTCAGACTCCGCCCGGACCGTGATCGTGGGCACCGCCGATCCTGAAGACGTGCGCCTGTCCGAGGTCACGGAGCAGGCCATGTGGCGGGGCATCGCGGCCCTGGCCACCGGCAAGTTCGTGGGCGATATCGGAGCCGCCGTGGACGACTACGTCTCGTCGGTGCCCGGCAAGCCCCTGGGCATCCTGGAGGACTACGTGGGCCACGGCATCGGCTCGGAGATGCACATGGCCCCGGACGTGCTGAACTACCGCACCAGCCCCCGCGGACCCAAGATCCGGCCCGGGCTGTGCCTGGCCATCGAGCCCATGCTGGTCCGCGGCAGCATCGACACCGCCACCCTCGACGACGACTGGACCGTAGTCACTACGGACGGCAAGCGGTCCTGCCAGTGGGAACACTCCGTCGCCGTGCATGAGAAGGGGATCTGGGTGCTCTCGGCGCCCGACGGCGGCGCCGCGAAACTGGCGCCCCTCGGCGTCGTGCCCGTCCCGATTCCCTAAGTCCCGTCCGCAGCGGTCCAGCGATGCGCTTAACCGCCCGAGATACGAGAAATCCCTGGCGACGCTGGTATTCCAGCGTCGCCAGGGATTCGTCGTATCGTCAGGCAGGGAGCGCAGCCTTAGCTCTTCAGCTTCGGCTTCACGTCCTTGGTGTAGATCCCTTCGAGGGTCGTCTTCAGCCCGGCCATGGTGGCCTTGACGTCGCCCTGCTGGGTGAGGATTGCCGCGGCGGCCTTGGCCATCTCCTGGTCCGCTCCGGGCAGGAACACGCGCGCATTGTCCTGGACGCGGGTCACGGCGACCTGGTCCATGGCGGTCTTGATCTGCGGGGTCTTGGCCAGCACGGCGCCCATGTCAGCCGACCTGCGGGTGGGCATATAGCCGGTGGCCGCGGAGAAGGCCGCCGTGTTTTCCGGTTCGGTGATGAACTTCAGGAACGTCGCGGCCGCGAGCTGGACCTCCCTGCTCACCCCGCTGGGAATGCCGAGCCCGGCACCGCCGGTGGGGCAGACGTCCGTGTCCTTCTTGGGCCCGCCTGGCAGGTAGCCGACGCCGACGTTGAACTTGGCGGACTTGAGCACGCCCAGCAGGTCACCGGTTGAGGAAATGGTCGTGGACGCAATGCCGGCGGCGAAGTCGTCCGCGGCGTTCTTGGAGGAGACGCCGGCCCACTTGTCCTTGTAGACAGAGTCCTGGGCCCACTGCAGGGCCGCCACCGAGTCGGCGGAATCGCAGGTGATGTCCCAGCCGTTGGACCAGCTGCCGCCCCAGCCCCACAGGTTGTTCTGCAGCGTCCAGCCGGCGTAGCCGGCGAGGGCCGGGTACATGTAGGCGTACTGGGCGCCGGAACTGGTCTTGAGCTTCGGAGCCCACTGGCCGAACTCCTGCCAGGTCTTCGGCGCCCGGTCCGGCAGTCCCGCGGCCTTGAAGTGGTCCTTGTTGTAGAAGAAGAGCGGAGTGGAGCGGCCGTAGGGGAGGGCCCACTGCTTGCCGGCGTACTTGTAGTCGGCCACGAGGGACTTCTGGAAGTCGCCGATCTTGAAATCCAGCTGCTTAATCAGTCCGTCAAGCGGGGTGATGCTGCCGTTGGTGTAGTACCGGAACCACCAAACATCTGAGAGCACCACGAGGCCCGGGAGGGTGGACTTCGCTGCTTGCGAGGTCTGGAACTTCTGCGCGATTTCCTCGTAGTTGGCCCCGGCGGTCACGAGGTTCACCTTGATGTCCGGGTACTTCGCCTGGAACTTGTCAATGATCGCCTTTTCCACGTCCTGGGATTTGCCCGGGTGGCTGGTCCAGAAGTCGAAGGAACCGGCGGGCTTCACGCCGGTGAAGTCGACATCGGACGCGCCGCTGGTGGCGTCACCTCCGCTGGTGGACGGTCCGCCGCAGGCAGCAAGTGCCGCTGCGCCGGCGCTGGCGCCAGCCAGTCCAAGGAAGTTTCTGCGGTCAAGATTCATGGCCACGGTGGGTCCTCTCAAAAGAAGTTTTGACTCGGGTTGATGCGGTGGTGGAGGTGCGTTGGAAAGAGTGGGCTTTGCGGGATCAGCGGTTATCCGGTGACGCTGCCCTGGGTGAGGCCGGCCACGATGTAGCGCTGCAGGGCCGCGAAGACGAGGAGAATCGGAACTATCACGAGCATCGCCCCGGCCATGAGGATGCCCCAGCCGGCGCCGTTTCCTTCGGAGTTTTGCAGCAGCGTCAGGCCGACCGGCAGGGTCATCGTCTCGGGACGGTCGGTGATGATGAGCGGCCAGATGTAGTCGTTCCACTCGCTGACCACCGTCACGAGGGCCACGGTGGCTATGGACGGCATCGACACCGGCGCGACCACCTGCCAGAGTCGCCGCCAGTGCCCGGCGCCGTCGATCTCGGCGGCTTCCAGGATGGAGGCGGGCAGGGTCATAAAGTGCTGTCGCAGCAGGAAGGTGCCGAAGGCCGTGCCCAAGCCCGGAAGAATGATTCCCCAGAGGGTGTTTTTTCCGCCCATGCCGGCGATCAGGATGTAGTTCGGCAGGATCGATACCTGCGGCGGCACCATAAGGGCCACCAGGATCAGCACGAAGATGACGTTCTTGAACGGGAAGCGCACAAAGACCAGGGCATAGGCCGTCAGGATGGCCAGGATCACCTTGATGGTGGAACCCACGACGGTGACGATCAGGCTGTTGAGGAAGAACTGACCGAACGGCACGGTGGTCATGGCGGTGCGGTAATTGTCCAGGTTGAGGCTTTCCGGCAGGATCTTGAGGTCCGTGGTGACGATCTCGCCGGGCTGCTTGAAGGAACTGAGCAGCATCCACAGCAGCGGCACGACGACCACGAGGGTTGCCAGGATCAGCGGGACGTAGCCTCCGGCGATCGTCTGGATCAGGTTGGCGCGGGAGAACGGACGGCTGCGCTGCAGGGGGACCTCCGGACCGCCGTCGGGGGTGTACCCGGCACTAGCGGCGGAGTCGGGACTGATTGCGGCGGAGTCGGGACTCACTGCGGCGTCGGGACTGACAGGAGAGAACGTGCTCACGAGTAGTGCACCTTCCGTTCGACGAACCGCAGCTGGAGGACGGTGATGATGAGCAGGATGGCGAAGAGGACCACGGAGATGGCCGCCGAGTAGCCGGCCCGGTTGAAGGCGCCGAAGGCCTGCAGGTAGGCCTCGTAGATCAGCGTGCTGGTGCCGTTGCCCAGCGGCGTCATGATCCTGATCAGGTCAAAGGCCTGCAGCGAGCTCAGCATGGTGGTGATGAGGAGGAAGAACGTGGTGGGGGAGAGCAGCGGCACAGACATGCTGATGAAGCGGCGGAAACCATTGGCGCCGTCCAGCGAGGCGGCCTCCAGCACGTCTTTTGGGAGCGACTGGAGCCCGGCGAGGTAGACGACGGCGCAGTAGCCGAGGTTCTTCCAGACGTAGACGACGATCACCATGACCAGGGACAGTTGGGGATCGTTGATCCACTGCGGGCTCTGCTGGCCGAGGCCGCGGAGCAGCCACGAGAGCACCCCGTAGCCGGGGTCGAAGATGAACAGCCAGACCAGCCCGACGCCAACTCCGCTGAGCACGTAGGGGGCGAAGACGGCGGACCGGGCAAAGGTGGTGCCGCGGACTTTCGAGTTCAGCGCGAGGGCCACCAGCAGCCCGAGGACCATGGAGCCGCCCACCGTGACGATCGTGAAGAGTGCCGTGGTTCCCAGCACAGTGGGGGCGTCGGCGCTGGTGAAGAAGTTGATGTAATTGTCGAGGCCGACGACCGTGGCGGAGGCGGAACCGAGCGTCCAGTCCAGCGTGGAGTAGTAGACGTTGTTGATGAGCGGCAGGTAGGTAAACACCGCGATCAGCGCGAGGTTCGGCAGCGCCAAAGCCAGGAAGACGAAGAAGTCCCGGCGGGTTCGGCCAGACCAGCGGGACCGGCGCGGGGCGGCGTCGCCAGCCTTAGCGACGGCGGGCGGCCGGTCAGTCATTTGTGTGGTCATTCGGGTCTCTAACGGGGCCGGGCCGGCCGATGGCAGGCGTGTGGGCGGGGGACCTAAGCCACTTCAGCACATGCCTAGGCGCGGAAATCCCGCTTCCGGGACTTCCCGGAGTTTGTTGCCCGAGGCTTCCATGTGTGTTCACGCGGTGTTCGCCGAAGAATTCCATAACATTTGTTTTGGACGCCGGTTCAACCCAACTGACTAGCAGTTGGGTGGGGGCGCACAATGGAGCCATGGAAGCAACGGGAGCGATCACGGATGTCGCTGGGGTCCGCGTGGGTCATGTCCAGAGGACCGGCGACGGCTGGCTGAGCGGGGTGACGGTGGTTCTCCCGCCGCCCGGCACAGTGGGCTCGGTCGACGTCCGCGGCGGCGGCCCTGGAACGCATGAGACTGACGCGCTGGATCCCACCACACTGTCCTCGACGGTAGACGCCGTGGTCCTCACCGGCGGGAGTGCCTACGGCCTCGCTGCGGCGCAGGGTGCCCAGCGCTGGTGCGAGGAAAACGGCAGGGGCTTTGCCGTTCCCGGCGGCATCGTTCCGATCGTCCCGGCCGCCGCGATCTTCGACCTCGGCCGCGGCGGCGATTTCTCTGCCCGCCCCGGCGACGCGATGGGCTACGCGGCCACGGCCGCCGCTGCCGCGAATTCGAACGGGCACGACGTCGAGCGAGGCAACGTCGGCGCCGGCACAGGAGCAGCAATCGGCCGCGGCAAGTACAAAGGGGGAGTAGGAACAGCCTCCATCACCCTAGAAAACATCTCAAAAGACGGGCCGGTCGTTGTAGCGGCGCTAGCGGTAGTCAACGCGCTGGGACTGCCCTGGGGCTGGGGCACATCGAGCGAGTGGACGGAAGCCGGCAGCGTGCGTCTAAGCGAGGAACGAGCGAGCACGCAGAGGGTTTCGGCCGCTCGCTCGGAGGGCGAGCCGGAAGCAGGAGGTGACGGGGCGCGCGCTGCGGTGGTCCAGCCGCTCAACACCACGCTCGTCGTCGTCGCCACCGATGCCGTCCTGGACAAGGCCGAGTGCAAACGCACGGCCTCGGCCGCCCATGCCGGGCTGGCCCGGGCCTTGAATCCAAGCCACACGCTCGCCGACGGCGACACCGTCTTCGCGCTGGCGACGGGCGCCGTCGCGCTGGACCGCAGCACCCCGGCGGCCCGGCAGCTAGGGCTTATCACGCTGCAAAGCGCGGCAGCCGACGTCGTCCGGCTGGCCATCCTGGACGGGATATCGCGCGCCGAGGCGGTGACGACGGCGGCGGGGACGCTAGGTGCGTACGGACGCTGAGTGCGCTACGATGGCTGGATTTAACTCCGGATTTAACAATCGGGCCGCAATGGCGTAGTGTTGACTGTTGGTTGTCTGCCCCGTTGTGCCCTTTTGTGGTCTGGTGGCACCAGCCAATCAATCAAAAACGTCCGCGGTCATGGCCGGTGCAAACCGGGAGGCTGCGGCAACAACAGTTAGCGGAGGGTATGGCCAAGAAGGACGGGGTCATTGAGATCGAGGGCGTTGTGACCGAGGCGCTGCCTAACGCGATGTTTCGCGTTGAGCTCACCAACAAGCACATCGTTCTGGCACACATCTCTGGAAAGATGCGCCAGCACTACATCAGGATCCTCCCCGAGGACCGCGTAGTGGTGGAGCTGAGCCCTTACGACCTGACACGTGGTCGTATCGTCTACCGCTACAAGTAAACACTGGGCGGCCAGAGCAACAGCCGAGGGCCGTGTCAGCTGACCAACTGCAACACGCAAAGGAACGCCATGAAGGTCAAGCCGAGCGTCAAGCAGATCTGCGAAAAGTGCAAAGTGATCCGCCGTAATGGCCGGGTCATGGTGATCTGCGAGAACCCGCGCCACAAGCAGCGCCAGGGCTAATTTCCCTCACGGGAAACCCTGGGTTGCTAACCCACGCAAGTAAATAGAAAAGGCAGCACAAGCTGAACTGGGACGTAATGGGCCCGGACAGCTAACCCCCGGTCGGAGGCTGGGGCCGCACTGAACGTGCGGGTGTACTGCCTACGACCTCCGGTTTATACAAGGAGCACTGCCACTATGGCTCGTCTCGCTGGCGTAGACATTCCCCGCGAAAAGCGGTTGGAAATTGCGCTTACTTACATCTATGGCGTGGGCAAGACCCGTGCACACGAAACCCTGACTGCCACCGGCATCAGCGCTGACGTTCGGGTCAAGGACCTGACCGATGCGCAGCTGGTCGAGCTGCGTGACTACATTGAAGGCAACTACAAGGTTGAGGGTGACCTTCGCCGCGAAGTGGCCGCTGACATCCGCCGCAAGGTTGAAATCGGCAGCTACGAAGGTATTCGCCACCGCAAGGGCCTGCCCGTACGCGGGCAGCGTACGAAGACCAACGCCCGTACCCGCAAGGGCCCGAAGCGCACCGTCGCAGGCAAGAAGAAGGCCCGCTAAACCCCGTTTGCCCCCTGGAGTCGCTGACGCGGCTCAAGGAAACCGGCAAATGTGGGCCCAAGCGTAGGCTTTCCCCCAATAACTTTCTGTAGGAGAAAAAATGCCCCCGAAGACTCGTGGCGCGGTTCGCAAGCCGCGTAAGAAGGACAAGAAGAATATCGCGCTGGGCCAAGCGCACATCAAGAGCACCTTTAACAACACCATCGTTTCCATCACGGATCCGAACGGTGCTGTCATCTCCTGGGCTTCGTCCGGTGAGGTTGGCTTCAAGGGCTCGCGTAAGTCCACCCCGTTCGCTGCCCAGATGGCTGCCGAAGCCGCCGCAAAGCGTGCACAGGAGCACGGTATGCGCAAGGTTGACGTGTTCGTCAAGGGACCGGGTTCCGGACGCGAAACGGCCATCCGCTCGCTGCAGGCCGCTGGCCTCGAGGTTGGCTCCATCCAGGACGTCACCCCCAGCGCCCACAACGGCTGCCGTCCGCCGAAGCGCCGCCGCGTCTAAGGCTTTCCAACGCCCAGGAGCTTGCCCGGACCCTCACCGGTCCGGGCAGGCCCGGCCGCGTTAAGTCTTCAGACCGATCTTTCCACCACCTGTGTTGCGTCATATAGCGGATGCTCGCCGAAAGGAAACCTAAGTGCTCATTGCACAGCGCCCCACCCTCTCCGAAGAGGTCGTCTCCGATAACCGCTCCCGGTTCATCATCGAACCGCTCGAACCCGGTTTCGGTTACACCCTCGGAAACTCCCTCCGCCGTACCCTGCTCTCCTCGATCCCCGGTGCCTCAGTCACGAGCATTCGGATCGACGGCGTGCTGCACGAGTTCACCACGGTTCCGGGTGTCAAGGAAGATGTCACTGAGATCATCCTGAACATCAAGAACCTGTCGGTTTCCTCCGAGCACGACGAGCCGGTTGTTGCTTACCTGCGCAAGCAGGGCCCGGGAGTCGTCACCGCCGCGGACATCGCTCCGCCGGCCGGCGTCGAATTCCACAACCCGGATCTGCACATTGCCACGCTGAACTCGAAGGGCAAGTTCGAACTCGAACTGACCATCGAGCGCGGTCGCGGCTACGTTTCGGCAGCTCAGAACAAGTCCGGCGACTCCGAGATCGGCCGTATTCCGGTCGACTCGATCTACTCGCCGGTCCTGAAGGTTACTTTCCGCGTGGAAGCTACCCGTGTTGAGCAGCGCACTGACTTCGACAAGCTCATTGTCGACGTCGAGACCAAGCAGGCCATCGCCCCGCGCGATGCCGTTGCTTCGGCAGGTACCACCCTGGTGGAACTGTTCGGTCTGGCCCGCGAGCTGAACACCGCAGCTGAAGGTATCGAGATCGGCCCGTCGCCGACGGACGCTGCCCTGGCAGCCGACATGGCTCTGCCGATCGAGGATCTGGACCTGACGGTCCGTTCCTACAACTGCCTCAAGCGTGAGGGCATCCACACCGTGGGTGAACTCGTTGCCCGCTCCGAGGCTGACCTCATGGACATCCGCAACTTCGGCGCGAAGTCCATCGATGAGGTCAAGGCCAAGCTGGTCGAACTGGGTCTGTCCCTCAAGGACTCCCCTCCCGGTTTCGATCTCGCAGCACGTGCCGCAGCCATCGAAGAGGACGACGCCGCGTTCAGCGACGACGAGCTCTAACCAACAGATCTTGGCCGGCTGGCTGGATGCACCCTGGCGTGCACAGCCCAACGGCTTCCTATGAGGAGAAATTATTATGCCTACCCCCGCTAAGGGTCCGCGCCTCGGAGGCGGAGCGGCTCACGAGCGTCTTATGCTCGCGAACCTGTCCGCCGCACTGTTCGAGCACAAGCGGATCACCACCACGGTGACCAAGGCCAAGCGCCTGAAGCCGTACGCCGAGCGCCTGGTGACCTTCGCCAAGCGCGGCGACCTGGCTTCCCGCCGCCGTGTACTCGGCCTGATCAGCAACAAGGGCGTCGTCCACGAGCTGTTCACCGACATTGCACAGGCAGTGGAGAACCGCGACGGCGGCTACACCCGCATCACCAAGATCGGCAACCGCAAGGGCGACAATGCTCCCATGGCTGTCATCGAGCTGGTCCTCGAGCCGGTTTCCGCCAAGCAGGCTGTGGTGGCCGAGGCTACCTCCGCCGCGCAGCGCGATGCCGACAAGAAGGACGCCGAGAAGGCCGAAGCCGCTCCGGTTGCTGAGACCGAGGCTGCTGAGACCGAAGAGGCTCCGGCCGCTGAGGTTGCTCCTGAAGCTGCAGCTACCGAAGAGGCTCCGGCCGCTGAGGAAGCAGCCGCTGAGTCCGAGAAGGACGCGAAGTAATTCGCTAAAACCTTCTTATAGACTTAAGTCTATGAACGAGCTCAAACCCGCTGCCCCCGTCTTGGGGGGCGGCGGGTTTTTGCGTATCCGGTTGGATGTGGCGTACGACGGCGGGCCCTTCAGCGGATGGGGAGTGCAGCCGGGCCTGCGCACGGTGCAGGGCGTCCTGGAGGAGGCCCTTGAGCTGCTGATCCGTCGCCCGGTGCGGGTGACCGTGGCTGGCCGGACCGACGCCGGGGTGCACGCCCGGGGACAGGTCGTCCACCTGGATCTGACCGAAGCCGAGTGGCTGGGGCTGAACCGCGGTGCTGAGCTCGATCCCGCCGTCGCCCTGCTCCGGCGGGTGCGCGGCGCCTTGAGCCGAGGCCTGGGGGACCTCAGCGGGTCGATCGAGGTGCACCGGGTCGCCGTCGCGCCCGCAGGCTTCGATGCCCGGTTTTCCGCCCTCTGGCGCCGCTACTCGTATCGGATCGCGGATGGCCCCGCGTTGTGGGACCCGCTGGGCCGTACGTCGACGCTGTGGCACAAGGCCCCGCTCGACGTCGGGCTCCTCAACGAGGGCGCCGCACTGCTGCTCGGGCTGCAGGACTTCCGCTCCTACTGCAAGCCGCGCGAGGGAGCCACCACCATCCGGGAACTGCAGCGCTTCGAGTTCGCCCGGGGGGCCGACGGCGTCATTGTTGCTACGGTGCAGGCCGACGCGTTCTGCCACAACATGGTCCGCTCCCTCGTGGGTTCGGCGTTGTACGTGGGGGAGGGCGTCGAGGCCCCGGGCTGGCTCTACGAGCGGCTGCTCGCGAAGCAGCGCGATGCCCGCTCCGTGCTGGCTGCCCCGCACCCGCTGGTGCTGGAGGAAGTCGTCTACCCCACGGACAGCGGCCTGCTGGCCCGAGCCGAACTGACCCGGGCGCTTCGGGCGTAGATTTCTCCGCAGGCTTTCCCCGCGTTCGCCGGCACGAACCTCCTGGACGCCGGCGGTTCTGCGCAACGCGCCGGCGGGGGCAGCCGAAGATGGGGAAACCCCGACGCGGCCGTCGGCCCGTGAGCCTGGAACTCGGGAGCCTAGAAGGCGGCCGGGGGGCCGTCCGCGGGAAGCTCCAGGGTGAAGGTGCTGCCTTGGCCCGGGCGCGTGCAGCAAGAGATGGAGCCGCCGTGCCGCTCCACGATGGCCTTCGTGATGGACAGCCCCAGTCCCGCTCCCGGAATCGAGCCGTCACGGACCGCGGGGCTGCGGAAGAAGCGGGTGAAGACCCGGCCGGCGTCGGCGGCGGTCATGCCCATGCCGGTATCTTCGACGTGAAGGCGCACCAGCCCGCCGTCCGTGCTGGCGGAGATCCGCACCGACCCGCCATCGGGCGAGTACTTGATCGCGTTGGAAACAAGGTTGTCCAACGCCTGGCTGATCCGCAGCGGATCCACGTTGGCCCAGAGCGGGCCCGGGACGTCCATGGCGAGGCAAACACGGGACGCCTGTGCGTGTGCCTGGGCCGAGCCAAGGCTGGCCTCCACGAGGCCGGCGAGATCCGTGCGGCGGGGGTGGACATGGACCGCGGAGCTGGCGGACATGAGCAGGTCCGACACGAGGGCCAGCAGCCGCTCCGCGTTGCGCTGTGCCACTTCGACGCGGCGTACCGCCGGGCTGTCCAGGCCGTCCGAATCGGCGAGGACCAGGTCCAGGTTGCCGATGATGGACGTGAGCGGTGTGCGGAATTCGTGGGAGACCGTGGAGACGACCTCGTCCTTCGCGGCGAGGGCATCCACCAGGCCAGTGACCTCGTTGAACACCACCACGGCCCCGCGGAAGTCGCCGGCGTCGTTCTTCAGGGGCCGGGCTCCGGTGGAGAGGACCCGGCTGGCTGCCGCTTCGCCGAAACGGACGAGGTAGTCGGCAAAGGACTCACCGGCCAGCGCCCGCCGGATGGGTCGGCGCTCCAGGGGCAGCGGCGTGCTTCGGTCCTGTCCGGTCAGCACGAGCCGGCCTTCCTCCGCCGGCGGCTGCGCCGGCTGTTCCCCCGAACGGGGGGCGGACGCCGCGGATGCTGATTCTTCCAGCTGCGCCTGCCAGCTGTTGGTTAGCAGGCGCCGGCCGCCGGCGTCGACTGCCACGATCCCGACGTCGACAGTGTCAAGAATGGTGTTCAGGAGCCGTTCGCGTTCCCGGCTGTCCTCGAGCAGGGCCTGCAGCTCGGCTTCCTTGGACTCGATCCGCCACTGCTCATGCCGCAGGCGGGCCCGTGCGAAGCGCATGGCCAGGGAGACGGCGAGCATCATCAGCGGGACCAGCACGGCCCCGGCGGCGCGGGCCGCAGGCGGTGCCGTCCGGTCGGTGAGGAGCCACGGCATGGCGGCCAGCAGCGGCACGATGAAGCTGACCGAAAGGCTGGCGGCGGCGGACAGCGTTGAGGCGGAAATCCACACCACGGGAAGGACGGAGAGCACGCCGGGATCCGGCAGGCCTGCTGAGCTGCCCTCCCGGAGGAGTCCGATGGCGACCAGGTCCAGGACGGGGATGACGAGCGGGGCCAGCGGCCCGAAGCGTTGCCAGGGAACCAGGACGCAAGCTGCGAGGACCGCGGCCTGCAGCCCGAGTGCGTACCGGCAGAAGAGGCTGTCGGGCAAGGCCGGCCACGCCGCCGGAGTTGCAAGCACGACTCCGACCATCATGAGGGCCAGCGGCAGCTGGCAGATGAGGACCCGCGCGCGCGGCCCCAACGCCTCGACGTATCGATCCGCGATCCGGATCAGCCGCTGTCTAGCCAAAGACGCCGCGCCCCTTTCTCTTTGCTCCAGTTTTACATCCCGTGTCACGCAAACTTGACACAAATCGAAGTTTTACGATTTCTGTCACTGAGCCGTCGAGATATTGCCCCCCGCGGTGGGTATTCTGACAATGCCGGTGGGGGCCGGCGAGTTCAGTGTTGCGGCCGCAACCGCGGCCGGCAGCGTAGCGTGCCACATGAGGGGGGCCATGACCGACCTGGGAGTCGCCGTCGTAGTAGAAGACGACGAAGATGTTCGGAACCTTGTCGAAGCGGTATTGAGCCAGGCAGGCTTCGAAGTGCATTCGGCGGCCGGCGGTCGGGAAGGGGTCGACGTCGTCCGCGATCTGGAGGCGAGCGTGGTCACCCTCGATGTCGGGCTTCCGGACATCGACGGCTTCGAGGTGCTGCGCCGGATCCGGCAGTTCAGCGACGCCTACGTGGTCATGTTGACGGCACGGACCGACGAGCTTGACACCCTCACGGCGTTTCACACCGGCGCCGATGACTTCCTGGCCAAGCCGTTCCGGCCGCGTGAGCTGCGCGCCCGGGTTGGCGCCATGATGCGCCGGCCCCGGCAGGACATCCAGGCCGCGCTGGCGCCCGTGACGGTTCCCGGAGCGGCTGCGGTCCCGGCCGCGTCCCAGAGCCCGGTGCTGCGCCACCGCGGGCTGGAGCTCAACCCGGAGACCCGAACCGTCAGCGTCGACGGCGCGCCCGTCAGCCTGACCCGCAGCGAGTTTGATCTGCTGCAGGCCCTCCTCAAGGGCGCCGGCGCCGTGCGTTCCAAGGTTGACCTCGTCCGGGTGGTGCGGGGGGATTACTACCGCGCGGACGCCTACATCAGCGAGTCGGATGAACGCGCCGTCGAGGTGCACATCGGAAACCTGCGGCGGAAACTCGGCGAGGACCCGGTGCAGCCGCGCTGGCTGCAGACCGTCCGTGGCGTGGGCTACCGGCTGGCGCCGGAGCAGTAGTCGCGCCGCCGCCCGGCGGCAGTGTGCCCGGCGCGTGCCTGCCCGGCGCGCGGCGCCCGGTTCGCGTGGAGGTGCCAACGGGTCCGGCGCGCCTAGCTTTCCCACAGGACGTAGCTGAACTGCAGCTCGTCAACGGTCTCGCCGCCGCGTTCGGCAACGTCGCACAGGAGTGACAGGGCGTGGTCCACGTCGCCTGCCCTGATGGCGGCCTCGAGTTCGCCGGCGAGCTGGGCCAGGCGCAGGCCGCCGACCATGGCGGAGGAGGTCTTGAGGCTCAGCACCGCATCCATCGAGCCTGCAAGGTCCCTGCGCTCGAGGGCTGAGGCCAGCGAACGGTAGCGCTGGTCCCACATCTTGGTGTAGTCCCTGGCGAAGCCCTTCGCCACCGCCGGACTGTCCAGCTGGGCGCCCAGGTCCTGGAGCGCCGCGGGGTCCACGAGAGGTGCCGTGGCACACGATGCCGGCGGAGCGGACGCGATCAGGTCCTGCGCCGGCAGCCCGGTGGAAGCGGTGGATGCGAGGCCAATGCTGGCATTTCCGTCATCGGGGCAAACGCTGGGGAGGGACATGTGACCACGGTACTTGGTGAGCAGGCCGATACCCCGTAGCCCGGCCTATCCTGCGGAAACCTTGAGGCTATCCCGAGCGGAACCAGTCACGGCCACTATTGCCTCAACCCTTACCGGGCCTATTTTCCTCGACTTCAGTCGGTCCGCACTGCCGTGCGCGACTGGATCGTCGGGCACGCTGCTACTGGCCGCTGAACGTGTCGATGGCGTTGATGACGGCCGGGCCCAGGATGGCGATGAAGAGCACCGGGAAGATGAAGAACAGCAGGGGGAAGAGGATGGTGACCGGCAGCTTCATGGCCTTTTCCTCGGCCCGCTGCCGCCGCTTGACGCGCATCACCTTGGCCTGGATCCGGAGCACCCGGCTGATGGCAATGCCGTAGGTGTCGGCCTGGACCACGGCCTGGACGAAGCTGCGCAGCTCCGGGATGTTGGTCCGTCCCGCAAGGGCCACGTAGGACTCCCGCCGGCTGCGGCCCACCTGCATGTCCTGCAGGGTCCTGATCAGTTCCTCCGCCAACGGACCCTTGCCGTTCTCGCCGGCCCGGGCCATGGCGCCTTCGAAGCCCAGGCCCGCTTCCACGGAGATGAGCATCTGGTCCAGCGTATTGGCCAGTTCCAGCTGCATGGCCTTCTGGCGTTCCTGGCCTTTGCTGTAGAGCAGGAGGTCGGGGATGAAGTAGCCCAGCAGGAACACGAAGATCCCCACGAGCTTGAGGATCGGCGTCGTGCCGTTGGCGCTGATCCAGAAGCCCAGCAGGGCGCCGAGCAGCCCAAGGAGCGGCTTGGCCGAGAGCACGCGTCCGAGCGGCAGCGAGGCGGGGCGCCCGGCCAGGGCGAGCAACCTGTCCAGTTTGCGGACGTAGGCTGCTGGCGTCAGCCGGCGGCCGGCCCGTTCCAGCAGGTTGCTGCGCGTCCGCCGGGTGAGTTCGGCAGGGTCCGTACCCAGCGCGAGTATCTCCCGCGTGGCTCGCTGGGACTTCCGGTCGACGGATAGCAGGGACCACACGAGATAGCCGAGCGGCAGCGCCACCAGCCACATGGCCACGACTACAGCAGGTGCCATGAGTGCCTCAGAACTTCAGGTCGATGATCTTGCGCATCCACAGACCGCCGATGGTCATGAGGATCACGGACGCGGCAATCATGCCCCAGCCCAGCGGGTGGGTGAACATGACGTTCATGTAGCCGGGGTTGACCAGCATCAGCATCAGCACAATCCCGATCGGCATGGCCATGAGGATGTAGGCGGAGAATTTGCCTTCCGCGGCGAGGGATTTGATGTGCCCCTTGATCTCGCTGCGCTCGCGGATGGTCTCGTTGACCTGGTCCAGGACTTCGGCCAGGTTGCCGCCCACCTCCCGGTTGATCTGGATGGCCTGGGCGATCCAGGCGAAGTCCTCGTTCCGCATCCGGTCCGCGGTGTCGCTGAGGGAGGCCAGGAGGTCCCGGCCCAGGCTGGTCTCGGTGACCACGCGGCGCATCTCCTCCGACGTCGGGCTCTGCGATTCGGTGGCCGCGGCGTCGATGGCACGCAGGATGCTGTGCCCGGCGCGGAGGCCGCCGGAGAGCAGCTGAAGGGTGTCGCCGAGCTGCTGGTCGAACTTGGTGCGCCGCTTGCCGGTCAGGAACCCGACCACCAGGTGCCCCACCACCGGGGCCAGGAGTACCAGCACGACCGCCAGCAGCGGGCCCGCGACGATGAAACCGGCGACGGCTCCCGCAACAGCCCCGGCCAGGAGCAGGACGTAGAAGTCCGCCTGGCTCAGGCGCAACCCGGCCTGTTCCAGGGCCTCGCGGTTGAAGAGCCGGACTTTGTGGCGTGAGAAGAAGCCGTCGACCAGGTTGACCGCTGAGCCGGCGAACCGCGTCAGCTGCGAGTCGGCCTGGTTCTCGACGGGCCTGCGCCGGTCCAGTGGGACACTTGCCCCGCCGGGGGAGAGCAGCACGATCCCCAGGACCAGCACTGCGATGAAAAGGAGTCCGGCGCCGATGGTCAGCACAGTCATTAACTGATCACGCCCTTCCGGCCGGCATCAGCGGCGTGGCGAACACGCTGGGGGAGACATGGATGCCGAGGTCCTCAAAGCGGTCAATGAAGCGGGGGCGGATGCCCGTCGGGACCGGCCTGCCGAGGAACCGGCCATGGGCGTCGACGCCGGCGCTATAGTCGAACACGAAGGCGTCCTGGAGCGTGACGATGTCCCCCTCCATGCCCTGGACCTCGGTCACGTGGGTGATCCGCCGGGTTCCGTCCCGCAGCCGGGAGATCTGGATGATCAGGTTGACGGCCGAGGCGATCTGCTCCCGGATGGCGCGCAGCGGCAGGTCCATGCCGGCCATGAGCACAAGCGTCTCCAGGCGGGCCACGGCGTCCCGGGGCGAGTTGGAGTGGACGGTGGACAGCGAACCGTCGTGGCCGGTGTTCATGGCCTGGAGCATGTCCAGCGATTCGCCGCCGCGGACCTCGCCCACCACAATCCGGTCCGGCCGCATGCGCAGGGAATTCCGCAGCAGTTCGCGGATGGTGACCTCGCCCTTGCCCTCGGTATTCGGCGGCCGGCTTTCCAACCGCACCACATGTTCCTGCTGGATCTGGAGCTCCACGGCGTCCTCGATGGTCACGATCCTCTCGTCGTTGGGAAGGAAGGAGGACAGGACGTTCAGGAGCGTGGTCTTGCCGGTGCCGGTGCCGCCGGAGACGATGATGTTGAGCTTGGCCCTGACACAGGCATTGAGCAGTTCCGCCATTTCGGGGGTCAGCGTGCCGAACTCGATGAGGTTCCGGACGGTCAGCGGGACTTTGCTGAACTTTCGGATGGTCAGCGAGGAGCCGCCGACGGCGAGCGGCGGGATGACGGCGTTGACACGGGAGCCGTCCTCGAGCCGGGCATCCACGAGGGGCGAGGACTCGTCGATCCGCCGGCCCACCTTGGACACGATGCGTTCGATCACCTTGCGGAGGTGGTCCTCGGAGCTGAAGCGCGACTCCGTCAGGGTCAGCTTGCCGTGCCGCTCCACGTAAATCTGGTCCATCCGGTTGACCATGATTTCCGTGACGGCGGGATCGTCGAGGAGGCGCTGCAGCGGCCCGTAGCCCAGGACGTCGTCGGCCACGTCGCGGACCAGCCGGGAACGCTCCTCGGCGGACAGGGGGACCTGTTCGGCGTCGATGATTCGCGTCAGCTCTTCCCGCGCCGAGGCGCGAAGGTCCTCTTCCTTGGTTGCCGAATCATTGAAGCGGGTTCCCATGCGTTCGAACAAGGCCGTGGCGGCCCGCTGCTTGAGGGCAGCAAAGGCATCGACGGGCTGCTGGCCGCGGGAGCGTGGTTCGTGGGGCTCGCTGAAACCAGGAAGCGGCGTCGGGGTGCCTTTCTCGAGGACGGCGACGGCGGCTGGTGCCGCCGCCCTCTCGGCGCCTCCCGCCGGGAACACAGCCGGCAGGGGCACGGACTGCGGGGCATCGGCGGGCGTTGCCTCGGCGGAGCGGAGCCGTTCGGATAGTTTCATCTAGACCACCACCCGCCGGTGCAGTTTCTTCTGGGCAGTGGCGCGCCAGGCGGGATCGAACCGGCTGACAAGCTGTTTCAGCCCCTTGATGGCCGGATCCTTGCGTCCGTCCTGAAGCACCGGGATGCCGCGGTTGGTGGAGAACGCCACAGCCTTGGACCGGGGGATGCTGACGTCCACGGGGGCTCCGATGGTCGCCTCGACGTCCTGGACGCTCAGCCCCGACTTGGAGTCGGCCATGTTCAGGACCACGTGCCGGGTCTCGGGCAGCAGGTCCAGCCGCCGAAGGATTTCCAGGCCGGAGCGCAACCCGCGGATGCTCGGCACATCCATGGCGGTGACCCAGACGGCATCGGTGCATTGTTCAAGGGCTGCCAGGCCGACCTCCGGCAGTCCGGGCGCGGTGTCGACCACTACGTACTGGAACTGTTCGGCCAGCTGTTCGAGCAGCCGGGTGACCTGCTGCGGCGTGATGTCGTCAGCCTCCACCGGCGTCCTGGGCGCGCAGAGGGCGTAGATGCTCCCGGGGTGGACCGTGAGGAAGGCTTTGAGCACGAGGGAATCCTGGCTGGCCGAGGAGGAGACGGCGTCGGTGACGGTGTGCTCGGGGTTCAGATACAGACCGGAGGCCACGTCCCCGAACTGCAGGTCCAGGTCCACGATCACCACGCCCATCGGCGCGACTTTGCCCAGCCCGATCGCGATGTTCGTGGCAATGGTGGTTTTGCCGACGCCGCCCTTGGGGGAGAAGACGCCGATCACCAGGCCTTTAGCGCTGTCCGGCTGCTCGGCCACCGAGGTCCGGCTGCGGGTGGCGAAAGACTGGCAGGCCCGCTCCAGCAGCACCCGGATCTGGGCCGGGTCAGCCGCCGGGCTGAGGATGTCCCGGATGCCGGCACGCATGGCCAGCAGGACGAAGTTCGGATCGGCCTCGCCCACCAGGATGACGCTGAGCTCGGGAAGCTGAACGTCGAACACCGTGGCCAGGCGCAGGGCGTCCTCCGCCGGCACGTCCGGACCCAGGATCAGGACCTCAGGTCGTTCCTGGTTGAGGCTCGCGAAGAGCTCCGCCGGGTTGGCGGGGTTGACGAACGCGAAGGTTTGCAGGCCTCCCGGGAGGCCGCCGGCCAGTGCCTGGCGGACCCGAGCGTCGAAATCGGTGTTGGGGGAAATCAGGACAAAGCGGCTCACTTGTAGACCTCCGGTCGGGTGATGATTCCGGGCCGGCCGCTGTCCGTCGCGTCAAGCGGCTCCCTGCTCAACCAGATGCTCGCAACGTCCGTAAAGTTCGAGGCGTAGACAATCTTTGTTGCGTCCACATCGTTGACGGCGACGGTCACGATCATGGAGCCGACGGGGAGGGACGTGTCCTCAGCAGGTGCGGCGGAGCCCGTTGCCGAGGGCTGCGGTGTGGGGGTGGTCACCGGGGCGCGCTGCACTGCCGTCACCAGGGCCTTGTGCACGGTCAGCTGGGTTGTCTGCTTTTCAGGCTTGCCCTCGATGCCGCCGTCCTTCAGGTTAATGAACACGCCGACGTGGTCGCCTGCGGTGATACGACCGCCGACGACGCGCTGCGGTTCGAGTTGGAAGGACACTTCTTGCAATCCTTTGGGGATTTCCACAGATCCGCTGGTCTTGAGCGCCTCCGGTGCGACCAGCCGCTCGGCTACGAGCTGCTCGCCGGGCAACAGGTCGACCGCGGTGACTCTGCCGGCCAGCCCGTCCAGGTTCTGGAGCGCCGATTTCGTGACGGCTTTTCCGGGAAGTTCCTCGCTGGTGACGAATTCTTTCAGGGAAGCGACCGGGGTGCCGGCGGGCACCGCCTTATTGACCACTAGAACGGTCTTGGGTTCCAGCTCCTGGACTGCTCGGCTGTCAGCGCCCTGCGCGTAGCTGACCACCAGAATGGCTCCGACGACGGCCAGCACCAGGGCCGCGATTCCTGCCAATAAGCGTGACTTCATTATTAAGGTGCTCCAAGGGTTAGGCGGACTATTGAGGTCCCGTAGTCCGGTGCCGCGCCGAGTTCGAAGGCATCGGACAGAGAGACGTATCGGACGAAGTAGCCCCTGATGGTCTTGTTCTTGATCGTCCCGCCGGATGTCCAACTGTTACTTGCAAAGTGGTAGCCGGTGACGTGAAAGGCGGCAAACCCCTCGATGTAATACTTTCCGCTGGAGCCGTTGCCCGTCGCCACGTCGTATAGCGGGAGGAGGACTGTTTGATCGTTCATCTTGCTGAGATCCGCAGCAGTGCACTCGGATGGTGCGCTCGCACCCGTGTTGCTGGAGAACCATGCCCCAGAACTGTTTGCCTGCCCAGCCGAAAGGGTGACACCGCAATTGGCATCGTTATCCGATATCCAGCCGAAGCCACCCGGGATCTCGCCACAGCCGCCGGAATCCATGTCCAGGACCTGCTCGGCGCCAGTCAGGGAACCCGACAACAGGTTGAGTTTGCATTGGGCAATGGCCAGGGGGAGAAGGATCGTGCCCTTGGACGGCGTCCCCCACTGGGCCGTCGAGGGGGCAGTGACTTCGCTGCTGTTGAGGCCAAAAATACGGGCAAAGAACAGCGAAACGTTGTTCGCTTGTTTGCCCGGTTCCTGGGCGCCGGTAGTGACGGTGACGGTATGGGCGGTCTTGTCCAGCAGGACGGACTTCACATTGCTAAGTCCGTCCCCGGCATTGCTGTTCGCAAGGCTGGCGGCAAGCGTGGAAGTGCTGGAGCAGTCAGGGTCGCTGATGTCGCGGGCACACTTCTGGGCGATGGCAATGGCTGCCGCATCGGCCCCCGTACGTAATTGGGTCCGTTCTGCGTAGAGGACGCCGGTGTCGACGGCCAGGGCGCCGAAGCCCAAGAGGACCACCATGAGAATCGCGACCAGGACGCTGACCGCCCCGCGCTCGCCGTTTCCTTCGGCGGTTCCCCTGCCTAGCCGCCGCATACCATAACTCCCTTGCCTTGCATGGGGAATGGACCGGCGATGCCTGTCATGGTGGACAGGGTGTAGGTAATGGTAAACGTCACTTGTGCTCCGGTAGTACACGTGGCGGGACTGACGGTGATATTGGCGTCCGACAAGGCAGGCTGCAGGGCCGTGGCCGCGTTCTTGGCTGCGGTTCGAGCGGCCGTGGGGTCGTTGCCAATCGCCATGACCCGCACGCCTTCGCGGGCCGCGCTGGAGAGCGAAATTTGGACGTTATAGGCGCGACCGAATTCCATGATGCCCAGCAGCAGCATGATGAGCACCGGGGCCAGGAGCGCGAACTCGACGGCGACGGCCCCCCGTTCTTTTGTCGTGGACATAGGGGACCGCCTTTCTGCCTGTGGCTTGCCGGAGATGGCCGTGTGGCGGCGGCTCAGAGCCGCCACCACACGATGTTTCGAGGCCGACGTCGATTACGGCGTGCAGGTTGCCTGTCCGGCGCCGCCGCCTGCGGCGAAGGTCCCATGCGTTACAGAGCATTGGACTTGCACGAACGTGTCATGCAATGAGCCGCCGAGGAGCGTGACGGCGGCAATGATGACGACCGCAATGAGCGAGACCATGATGCCGTATTCAACCGCGGTGGCGCCGCGCTGCTCACGCCTAAGACGGGCAATAGTGTTACTAACGAAAGAACGCATGGATGCCTCCTGAACGGACTCGGTGGCTGGCGGCCGCCAGCAGAGAAAGGATTCGGCGCGCGCCATTAAGGTGCGCAGGAGCCGGCTGCCCCGGCTGCGCCGGGCGTCCAGACCTTGCCGGAGACCTGGCACTGCACTTGGTTGAACGTGTTTTTCATCGTCGTGCCTAGGAGAGTCACTGCGACGATGATTACAACGGCGATGAGGGAGACCATGATGCCGTATTCGACGGCGGTGGCGCCGCGCTGGTCGCGGCGAAGACGGGTTGCGAAAGCGGAGAGAAAGGAACGCATGGGAGACTCCTGAGCGAGTTGGGCGGCTGGCCCTGCACCAGCACTGAGAGGAACTTAGCAACCACCGACACGCCGACGATTCGAGCTTGACGCATCCTGTGCTAAGGCTTCCCAAATTGCACGATTCCTGTACATTCCCTGCGCCCATCTTGCGCTGGGCGCAGCCCCAACCCAGGCACACAGGAGGACCCCCTCGGCTCTGGGGTCCGAGGGGGTCCGGTCTGTGGGCCCCGCGGAAGGGGCGGCGCAACGTTCCCTTGCCTAATGGCTGGCGAACACGTCCATGATGCTGAGGACGGTGGGCCCGAGCACCACGATGAATAGTGCGGGGAGGATGGAGAAGATGAGTGGGAAAAGCATTTTCACGGGCATCTTCATCGCGTGCTCTTCGGCCCGCTGGCGGCGCTTGACTCTCATGACAGTGGCCTGGGACTTAAGGACGCTCGCGATTGCGATGCCGTAGCTGTCGGCCTGGACAACTGACCTGACGAAGGATCGCAGGTCCGGCACGTCGACGCGCTGGGCCATCGCCAAATAGGCCTCCTTGCGGGACCGGCCCACCTGGATGTCCTGCAGGGTGCGGATCAGCTCGTCGGCCAGCGGCCCCTTACCGGACTCACCGGCCCGCGCCATGGCCGTCTCGAACCCCAGCCCGGCCTGGACTGAGATGAGCATCTGATCCAGAGTGTTGGGGAGTTCGAGCCTGATCAAAGCCCGGCGTTTCTCCGCGTAATTTCGGAGGAGGATGTCCGGGAGGAAATAGCACAGTGCCGTCATGCCGAGGAAAAGCGCAAATTTCAAGGTCGACGGATCCGCCACGTAAGCCAGAATGCCGAGGAGGGCGCCGGCCAGGCCCAGCAGCGGCTTCACCATGATGACGCGGGCCAACGGCCAAGACTTGGGCCGGCCCGCGCCCGCGATCTGCTTGTCCAGCCACGCGGCGTAGCCCTTGGGCATCGCCTTTCTGGTCAGTGACGCCAGCTGTTCGTTGGCCGTTGGCGCGGACTCTCGAGCCTGGGGACGGTGTCCCAGATTGGACTGGATGTTCCGAAGTCCGGCCCGGTCGCCCGTCAAAGCTAGCCACGTCATGACGGAAAGCGGGGCGACAACCGCCAGGATGGCGGCATAGGCAATAGGCTGCATGATTCTTTCCCTGCTTCCCTAGAACTTCGGTTTGATGAGCCGGCTGAGCCAGAAGCCGCCGACGACAAGGAGCAGCGCCGCGGCCGCGATCATGAGGTAGCCCGGCAGGGTGCTTGTAAACACCCTGGAGTACAGCGGGTTGAAGAGGGTCAGGCCAACGAACATGACGATCGGCAACGCCATCAGGACGAGGGCCGAGATTCGTCCTTCTGCGCTGAGTGCCCGGACCTGGCCGCGGATCTGGTTCCGGTCGCGGATGGTTTCTCCAACGTGGTCCAGTACTTCGGCCAAGTCACCGCCCACCTCCCGGTGGATCTCCACGGATCGGGCGATCCAGCTGAAGTCCTCATTGTCTGTCCGGCGTGCCACCTCGTCGAGCGCATCGCCCAGGTCCCGACCGATCCTCGTCTCGTTGACCACCCGGCTGAGTTCTTCGGCCATTGGGGCCTCGTTCTCCTGAGCCGCCGCATCAATGGCCCGCAGGAGACTGTGACCTGCTCGAAGGCCGCCCGAAAACATCTGAAGCGTGTCCGGGACTTGATCGTCGAACTTCCGCCGCCGCCGGGAGACCAATGCGTTGAGCAGCATGTACAGCACAACCGGGGCCAGGATGGCCAGAAGGAGGGCTAAAAACAGACCGCCCGTGAAAAACCCCAAGACTGAGACGACGAGGGTCGCGGCGCCGGCCATCAGGAGGTAGTCACCCGGACCCTTTTTGAGGCCGGCCGCGTCGAGCTTCTCCCGGTTCAGGACGCCGCTGCTACTACCCCGAACACCATTGTTGATGGCTCGGAGCGTCTGGTCCGTCAGCCTGGTGAAAGTTGAGACCTGCGGTGCAGTACTCGGCCTGCGCCGGGACAGCGGCACCGCGGACCCTGACTTGAACACCACTGTGAACAAAATCGCCAGCGCTCCGTAAACCATCAGAAGGCCGGCCACAAAGGCCAGGGGAGAAATTTCCGGAAGCATCGCTACCGCCCCCCGATCGGCTGGGCGCCGAAGACCGCTGGGGAGACGGAAATCCCCAATTCGGTAAACCGGTCGGTGAACCTCGGCCGAACCCCGGTCGGAACCGGCTTGCCCAGGAACCGCCCGGTGCTGTCCACCCCGGCTGAGTAGTCGAAAACGAAGGCGTCCTGAAGCGTGACAACGTCGCCTTCCATGCCCTGGACCTCGGTGATGTGCGTGACCCTGCGTGACCCGTCCCGGAGCCGGGAGATGTGCACGATCAGGTTCACGGCCGAGGCCACCTGCTCACGCACTGCACGCAAGGGGAGGTCCATGCCGGCCATCAGCACAAGGGTTTCGAGCCTGGCGATGGCATCTCTCGGTGAGTTGGCGTGGACTGTCGAGATCGAACCGTCATGACCGGTGTTCATGGCCTGCAGCATGTCCAGGCATTCCCCGCCGCGGACCTCGCCCACGACGATTCGGTCCGGCCGCATGCGGAGAGAATTCCTCACGAGGTCCCGGATGGAGACCTCACCTTTGCCCTCGATGTTTTGCGGCCGGCTCTCCAGCCGCACCACGTGGTCCTGCTGGAGTTGCAGTTCCACGGCGTCCTCGATCGTGACGATCCTGTCGGAGGCCGGGATGAAGGAGGAGAGCACGTTGAGCAGGGTGGTCTTGCCGGTGCCCGTGCCGCCGGAGACGATGATGTTCATGCGTGCCATGACACAGGCCTGGAGGAGTTCGGACATCTCGGGGGACAGGCTGCCCATGGCGATCAGGTTCTCGACGGTCAGCGGATCGCGCCCGAATTTTCGGATAGTGAGGGCGGGTCCGTTCACTGCCAGTGGCGGAATGATGGCGTTGACGCGCGAGCCGTCCGCAAGCCTTGCGTCCACGAGGGGCGAGGACTCATCGATGCGTCGGCCCACGTTGGACACGATCCGCTCAATGACCCGGCGCAGGGCCTCGTCGGAGGCGAACTTCGTGTCCGTCAGGAATAGCTGGCCCTGGCGTTCAACGTAAATCTGGTCGAATCGGTTGACCATGACTTCGGTGACGGCGGGATCGTCGAGGAACCGCTGGATGGGCCCGTGACCGAGTACGTCGTCGATGATCTCCCGGATCAGCCTCTGGCGTTCGGGGCCCGTCAGCGGGATCTGCTCTTCCTCGACCACCAGCTTGAGCTCGTCCTTGACGGACTGATGCAGCTCAGCCTCGCCGATGGAGGAATCGGTAATCCGGGAACCCAGCCGTTCAAAGAGAGACTGGCTGGCCCGCTCCTTGAGCGCGTTGAGCGCCTCGCTGGCGATGGAGGCGGTCTGCTGAACCGCCACGACGTCGGACCGGACGTCCGCGGCGGCCTTCGCCTCATGGATACGGCCGAGCGTCGAAGGGGCTTGGAAGACATCGGCGACGGAGGGGGGTTCCTCGGCCGCTTTGGTGGCTGGCGCTTCTCCGCGCAGTTGCAGGAACCGGTCTGTGAGGCTCACTGGAATACCGCCCTTCTGTGCAGTTGCTTGTGCGGTCTTGCTTCCCACTCGGGCTTGAAGCGCTCCACCAGCTGGCGGAGCCCTTTCGACGCCGGATCCCTGCTGCCGTCCTGGAGAACGGGAACTCCCTTATTCGTGGAGAACGGCAGGTTCTTTGAGCGTGGGAGCACCACATCTACCGGGGCACCAACGGTTGCCTCGACGTCCTTGAGGCTGAGCCCGGCACGGCGGTCGGCCATGTTCAACACGATGTGGCGGTGTTCCGGAACCAGCCCGAGTTCTTCCAGGATCTGGAAGCCGGTCCGCATCCCGCGGATGCTGGGGACGTCCATTCCGCAGATCCAGACGGCGTCGGTGGCCTGCTCCAGCGTCGCCAGGACGTGTTCGCCTAGCCCAGGCGCCGTGTCCACCACGATGTACCGGAATTCCTGCCGGAGTTGCTCCAGCAGATGGGCCACGTGGGCCCCGGTGATCCGATCCATTTCGATGGGCGTTCGCGGTGCGCACAGTGCATAGATACCGGCCGGGTGGACCGTTAGGTAGGTCTTCAGGACCATGGAATCCTGGCTGGCCGCACCGAGCACGGCGTCCGTGATGGTGAACTCCGGTTCAAGCAGCAGCCCGCTGGCCACGTCCCCAAACTGGAGGTCGAGATCGACGATGACGACGCCCATCGGTGACGTCTTGCCGAGGCCGACGGCAAGGTTGGTAGCCACCGTAGTCTTGCCGACGCCGCCTTTGGGTGACATTACGGCGATGACACGGCCCGCGCCGCCATGATCAGCATGTTCGGTGGCCTGCGGAGCGAGTCCCCGCCGCCGGCCCGCCGCTGCGAGGCTGGCCCGCTCCAGCAAGACGCGGATGGTGTCCGCGTCGGCTGCCGGTTCCAGGAAGTCCCGGACGCCGGCGCGCATGGCCTGCAGGACGGTCTCCGGTGTCGCCTTAGCCGCGAGTACCACGCTGATCTCCGGGTATTGGAGGTCCACGACGGAGGCGAGCTTGAGGGACCCCTCCACCGGAAGGCCCGGTCCCAGGATCAAGACTTCCGGTGGTTCGCCCATCATTTGACGGAGAATGTCTGCCGGTCCCTCCGGGAGGTAATCGGCCTGGAACACATGAAGGCTACCGTGGAGCCCGGTCACGGCTAAGCGGACCAGCCGTTCGAAGTCGCTGTTCGGGGTGATGAGTACGAAGCGGCTCATCGGAACAGCCCCGCCGTGTCGACTGCCCCGGTGCTGGACTCGACTGCGTTTCCCGGCTCCTTGGACAGATAGATCTTGCCGAATTCCGCGGCGAAGACAATCCGTTCTGAGTCGGCGGAGTTTCTTGCCAGCGTAATGAGGTAGTTGCCGTCGCTCTGGGCAGTGGTGCTCGACGTCGAGGAAGCCTGGCTGGCGCCGGAAGCCGGGTTCGAAGTGCCAGTTTGCGTGGCTGCGCCGTCGCTGAACTGTGCGGCCGTCACGAGGACCTTGTGGAAGCTGAGCTGCGTTTTGCTCGCCTTGGCGCCAGACGGTGAATCCGACGCCTGCTCCAGCGAGAGGAAGACGCCCACCGTGTCCCCGGCCTTCAGTACGCCGCCGGCCACCCGTTCAATGGGAAGTTTGAGCGTGATTTCCTGGAGCCCCGAGGGCACCTGGACCCGGGACGGCCCAAGAAAGGAATCGGGCTCCACCATCCGTGAGGAGAGCAACTGTTCGCCGGGCACAAGGGCCACGGCGGCGACTTTTGACCCAAGCGACGCGAGATCGGTGACGCTGTTCTCGGCGACGGCGATCTTTGGCACTGACTTCATGGCGACGTAACCGGCGATCACCTCGGCGGTGGCGCCGGCCGGAATTGTTTTCTGGACTACGTAGATTGACTCTGTTTCCGTTCCGGCCATTGCTCGTTTATCTGCATTCTGAACATATGAGACCAGCAACACGGTTCCGATAACTGCCACAAGTAATGCGGCGATGCCCCCCAGCAGGCGTGTTTTCATTTCATTCCCCTTAGAGTACTTTTCGGGCACTATTTAGTGAGCTTGACGACGGGATTCGCATAATAGGGTCCTCCCTTTGAATTGCGGTTGCTCCACGGGATGAACTCCTGGAATTGACCGCAAATGCCACGGTCGCTGCTCTTCTGGAACAGCGCTGAGCAGGCGGGGTCCGCCTTGGGGGCTGTTAGTCCGTCCGCGTCTTTGACGAAAGACCAGCCATGGACTTCAATTTTTGCGAAGCCCGACAGATGGAATCGCCCACCGTTGCCTTGTCCGTCCCCGTCGTCGAAGATCGGGAAGTATGCCGTGGCATATTGCTTGCGTGAGTTGTCGATCGCGGCCCGCCAGGCGTCCAGCGTGGCAGCGCAGTCCGATGGTGTCTTGCTGTTGCCGGTGTTGGAGCCGACCCATCCATTCGCGTCGGCCGCCGTGTCGCACACGCCGGCCTCGTCGAGCCAACCGAAACCGCCCGGGATGTGATGCCCCGATGGGCTTCCGACACACGGGCTCTTGCCGTGTTCCTTGATCAGTACCGTTGTCCCGGGCGGCGCATAAGCCTGGGTGATCTGGCACTGGTCGAAGACCAGCGGGAAGGCCCCGGAGGCGGCGCCGGCCTTCCAAGCCGCCGTGGCGTTGGCGCCGACGGATACTGGGCCAGCATTCAGGGCAGATGCAAACATCTTGCTCAGAAAACCGCCTCCGTGGTTGTCCAGGGTCCGCGTTTTCACCGTGACCTGGCCCGGAACTGAGACGTCCACGGCCGCTGAGCTGAATCCGTCAAGCGAATTTGCGTTCGCTAAAGTACCGGCCAGGGCAGTGTTGCAGGTTCCCGCCGCGCAACTTCGGGCGACGGCCAAGGCTCCGGCATCTGCTGCGTTTTGCAGTTGCGCCCGTTCGACGTAGATCTCACCAACATCGACTGCCATGGCGCCGGCTCCTATGAGGACCAGCATCATGACTGCCACCAGGACGCCCGCAGTGCCACGCTCCTTATCGCCCCTCCTGCGGGTCGCACTTAGCCTCCGCATCGCATGGCCCCCGTCCCCGAAACGTTGACCGTACCGCCAAACATCCCGGTCATGGAGCCGGCTTGGTAGCCAACAGTGACCTGAACGTTGCCGGTGCTGCCGTCAGGACAGGCCCCCGTGAAGGTGTATGTGAAGCCTGCCGGACTCAGCCCGGGGGCCCCCGCCACAGCCGCCGCCCTCGCCAGAGTTTGGTCGTTGTGGATAGCCATATTCCGTGCCGCCTCGCGAGCTGCCTGAGTCACGGAAATCTGCAGGTTGTATGTATACGAGAATTCGATGATCCCGCCCACGAGGGCGAGAAGAACGGGAGCGACGAGGGCAAACTCGACGGCGGCTGCGCCGCGCTGCCGGCCCTGTGCCCGAGACCTGGGGCCTCGTGAACTGCTGCGATGCATTGGATCCCCCCCGGGATAGATGCAGCTTAAGTGGGCCCGGTGTGCCGCACCCGCGTATGCGGACGCGGCACACCGGTCTTGCTGAGACCTGCTAGAGGCTTGGGGTCTGGCTGGGTTAGGCTTTCCAGCCGCTGACCGTCTTGCTGAGAGTGTCGAACCAGCCGCTCAGCGCGGTCCCGAAGGCGGTGACCGCAATGATAATTCCGAACGCGATGAAGGCTACGAGCAGCGAGTATTCCGTTGCGGTCGCTCCCTTTTCGGAGGTGAGCTTTTCCTTGACGCCGGCGACAAAAGCGAGCATTGATACCATGAGACCAGTCATTTTATTTATCCTTTTCCAGAGTTTGAGTATTGAACGAATTTCCAGCAATTCCCCGATTTCTTATTAGCTGGGGCTTCGTTGGGACAACATTTGCACGGGCTCAAACGGCACGGCAATGAGGTTCGATACTCGACTTTCCGGAGGGAGAATTGGGGTACCACTCGCCCTCGAAAGGGGTGTACTCAGTTTCTTGAACAGGGCACGGCTCGACTACTTGGTTTGGTAAGCCGCCTTGCTAAGCCGTACCCACGTATGGGCTCCGGCCCACTTAGGGAAGCAGCAGGATGACGGCCATGCCGGCCGCGAGCATGGAGGGCCCGTAGGGTACTTCCCTCGGCTTGTTTCCGCGGTTTTTGAGGACCAAGAGCGCGGAGGCGACGCCGCCTGCGACGAATCCCAGGGCCCCGCCGTAGAACAAGTGGGACCAGCCTAGGTAGCCCAAGTACAGGCCAAGTGGCGCCGCAAGCTTCACATCGCCCATCCCGAGGCCGTTTCTGCTGGTCAGGGCGAGAAAAAGGTACAAAACGAACAAAATTACGGCGCCGGCGGCCCCGCGCAGCAGGCTCCCGGCCTCTCCGGATACCCCCGCTGCGACCCCGAGGATAACGAGGCCGACCCCAAACAGGGGCAGAACCAGCCGGTTCGGCAGCAAGTGGTGCTCCAGATCGATCCTGGCCAGCTGGACACCGGCAACCGCCAGCAATACATAAGCAGCAAGCTCGGGAGTCGTGCCGAACCGCAAGGCCAGTAGGGCCGACAGGGCAAAGGCGGCAGCCGCCGTCGTGCTCCTCATTCTTGCCGTGGGGGATCCGGCGAGGTGGGGGAGGGCCCGCCGCACAAAGACTTCGGCCAGCCATCCCAGGGCGGCGCCGGCAACGCCGCTTCCGAGAACAAACAGAAGAGGCGCAGAGCCGGCTGCGGCGGGATCGGACACGGTTCCTCCAGGGATGCGACGGGCCGGCACGGGACAGCATGCGAAACAGCGAGCACACAGGATGCATCCGGACACCCCATTTTGACCCAAGAGGCCGCGGCAGGCTATTCTTGGTAGTCGTTGTGCGTGTCCTATCTCGATGGTGCGTGCCCGCTTGAGAATCCGGTTGCAGGATAACTACTCAACGTGCACATTCGAGACTCAAGGATGACTGGTTACATGGAGCCCTCACCTCTGTTCCGGTAGCGCATAGATAGTAGGTGCACCGTAAGAGTGACGCCTAAAACAAGAACGCCAGAACAAGAACGAGGCAAACACCGTGCGTACGTATACCCCGAAGCCCGGCGATATCAACCGCCAGTGGCACGTCATTGACGCCACCGACGTTGTCCTTGGTCGTCTCGCCAGCCAGACCGCAATCCTGCTGCGCGGCAAGCACAAGGCCACCTTCGCGTCCCACATGGACATGGGCGACTTCGTCATCATCATCAACGCTGAAAAGGTTGCCCTCACCGGCGCCAAGCTGGAGCAGAAGCGCGCATACCGCCACTCCGGCTACCCGGGCGGCCTGACGTCCGTCAACTACGCGGAACTGCTTGAGTCCAACCCGGTTCGCGCCGTGGAGAAGGCCATCAAGGGCATGCTCCCGAAGAACTCCCTCGCTGCACAGCAGCTGGGCAAGCTGAAGGTGTACCGCGGTGCAGAGCACCCCCACGCCGCCCAGCAGCCCAAGACTTTCGAAATCACCCAGGTCGCCCAGTAGTCCTGGCCACCAAACAACTTATCTATACAAGGAGAATCGTGGCTCAGAACGAAGAGACCACCGAGGCCGTTGTGGCTGAGGAAAACCTGACCAGCTACACCTCGGAGAGCGGTGCTGCGGAAGCAGCTGCGCCGAAGAAGGAACGCCCGGCACTGACCGTCGCCGGCGCTGCAGTTGGCCGTCGCAAGGAAGCCGTTGCACGCGTTCGCGTCGTACCGGGCTCCGGTAAGTGGACCATCAATGGCCGCGAACTGGCGAACTACTTCCCGAACAAGCTGCACCAGCAGGACGTCAACGAGCCCTTCAAGATCCTCGATCTTGACGGCGCCTACGACGTCATCGCCCGCATCCACGGTGGCGGCATCTCCGGCCAGGCCGGTGCACTGCGCCTCGGCATCGCCCGTTCGCTCAACGAGATCGACACCGAGAACAACCGCGCCACGCTGAAGAAGGCCGGTTACCTGCGCCGTGACGCCCGCGTCATCGAGCGTAAGAAGGCCGGTCTCAAGAAGGCCCGTAAGGCTCAGCAGTACTCCAAGCGCTAACCCGTTTGAAGGCGCCCAAAGCGCCTCTACGAAAGCCCGTTCCGCCACTCGGCGGGGCGGGCTTTCGCCGTTAAAGCGGGACTTGCTTGGGCCATCGACTAAAGTTGTGTCAATGTCTAGATTATTTGGAACCGATGGAGTCCGGGGCCTGGCGAACGGTTTGCTGACCGCCGAGCTCGCGTTGCAGCTGGCCCAGGCCGCCGCCGTCGTGCTTGGCCATGACCGCAACACGACCGGGAACCGGCCGCGCGCCGTGGTGGCACGCGACCCCCGGGCCAGCGGCGAGTTCATCGCGGCCGCCGTCGAGGCGGGCCTTTCAAGCTCGGGGATCGACGTCTACGACGCCGGCGTGCTCCCCACCCCGGCAGCCGCCTACCTGGTGGCGGACCTCGACGCCGACTTCGGCGTCATGATTTCCGCCTCCCACAACCCCGCGCCGGACAACGGCATCAAATTCTTCGCCCGCGGCGGCCAGAAGCTGCCCGACGACGTCGAGGACGCCATCGAAGTGCAGCTCGACAAGGAGCCCTTCCGGCCCGTCGGCGGCGAGGTGGGACGGATCCAGCGCTTCTCCGACGCCGAAGACCGCTACATCGTTCACCTGCTCGGCACGCTTCCGCACCGCCTGGACGGCCTGACGGTGGTCCTGGACTGCGCCCACGGCGCCGCCAGCGGCTGTTCCCCGCAGGTGTTCAAGGACGCCGGCGCCAACGTGATCGTCATCGGCGCCGAACCGGACGGACTCAACATCAACGAAGGGGTCGGGTCCACCCACCTCGGCCCGCTCAAGCGCGCCGTCCTGGACCACGGGGCGGACCTCGGGATCGCCCACGACGGCGACGCCGACCGTTGCCTTGCTGTGGACCACGAAGGCAACGAGGTGGACGGCGATCAGATCATGGCCGTCCTGGCCGTCGCCCTCAAAGCCTCGGGAAAGCTCAAGGACGACGTCCTTGTGGCCACGGTCATGAGCAACCTCGGCCTGAAGCTCGCCCTCCGCGATGCCGGGATCAGCCTGCGCGAAACCGGGGTAGGGGACCGCTACGTTCTCGAGGAGATGCGCAACGGCGGGTTCAGCCTGGGCGGCGAACAGTCGGGCCACGTGATTTTTGCCGACTACGCCACCACCGGCGACGGCGTGCTGACCGGCTTGCAGCTTGCGGCCCAGGTGGCCCATACCGGGCGCCCGCTCAAGGATCTGGTCACCGTGATGACCAAGCTTCCCCAGGTCCTCATTAACGTCAAGGGCGTGGACCGCACGCGGGTGAAGGGTGATGCGGCGGTGGCGGAGGCTGTGGCCGCCGCCGAAGCCGAACTCGGCGACACCGGACGCGTCCTGTTGCGTCCGTCCGGCACCGAGCCCGTAGTGCGTGTGATGGTGGAGGCCGGAGACTTGGAAACCGCCCAGGGCGTCGCGGAACGCTTGGCCCAGGTGGTTCGGATCGAGCTCGCGCTGGCTCTCGTCTCTGAGTAGCCAGTCTGGGGAGAACCCGCGCAACCCGCTGCGGCCCTACCGGTAGGCGGGAGCGGCCCCGACGCCGAAGTATTGCTCCAATGTGGAGATGCCGCGGGTGAACATGTCCGTGGCCGCCCCAGTGCCGATGTAGCGCAGGTGCCAGGGCTCGTAGTAATACCCGGTGATCCCTTGCAGCATCCACGGGTAGCGGACCACGAAGCCGAAACGGTGGGCATTGGCCTTGGCCCACACGGCGGCCGGCTGTTGGGCAAAGCAGGGCTGAAAGCTGCACGCTCCGCCGCCGTCACCGATGTCGAACGACCAGCCTGTCTGGTGTTCTGAATAGCCCGGCCTGGCGGAGGCGGTGTCAGCATCGGCCCGGCCGCGGGACGCCGCGTAGCCGCCATAGATGGCCGTCTGCGTCGTGAAGGAACGGTACCCGCTGGCCAAGGTGATGGTGACGCCGTCGGCAGCCGCGGCTGCGAACATCTTCTCCGCCGCGGCCGCCGTCGTGCTGTTCAGCAGCGCCGCCTCGCCCGACGTGGCCAGGCGAACCGCCGGCCGGGCCAGATCCGGCGGCACGAAAGTGGCGGGGGAGAGCGGCCGGTGCTTGTTGACCACCACCCACGGGCTGGCAGGGTCCGTCAGTGAATGCTGTGGGCCCGGCGCCGCGGCCGACGGCGACGGCGCTGCCTTAGGCCGCGTGGGTGTGGGCGTGGTTGTGGGGGCCGGCGTCGCGGGCGCCGGGCTGGCCGGAAGCGGGGAGGTCGACGCCGTAGCAGTGGCGGTCTGCGTCGCGCTGCCGGTGCCCGGGCTCAGGCCAGGTGTCGGGCCGGGCGTGCCGGCCGGCTCGGCAGCCGGATCGGGCGTGCAGGCCGCCAGTGCCGCGAGGCCGGTGCCCGCCAACAGGAGCCGGGTGAACACCCGACGGCTCGGTGCATCCGCGCCGGTTCCCCGCCGCACAAACGCCTCGCCTCCCCCGTTGTGGCACATCCGTGCTAGACCTTCCTCAGCAGCATCCGCCGGATCGAGTGGTCCGAGTCCTTGGTGAGAACCAGTTGCGCCCGGCCCCGGGTCGGGAGGACATTCTCCTCCAGGTTCGGTTCGTTGATCCGCTTCCAAATGTCACGGGCCGTCTGTTCGGCGTCGGCGTCGGAGAGGGTGGCGTAGCGGTGGAAGTAAGATTCCGGCTGGGCGAAGGCCGTGCTCCGCAGTTTGCGGAAGCGGTCCACATACCACTCCTCGATATAGGAGGTCTTCGCGTCGACGTAGATGGAGAAGTCGAAGAAATCACTGAGGGCCAAGCCCTGCCGGCCGTCCTGCCGCGGCCTGGCCGGCGCCAGGACATTCAGGCCCTCGACAATCAGCACGTCCGGCCGGCGCACCACCACTTCCTTGCCCGGCACGATGTCGTAGGTCACGTGGGAGTACCACGGCGCCCGGACTTCTTCGGCGCCGCTCTTGATCTCGCTCACGAACCGGAGCAGGGCCCGACGGTCGTACGACTCAGGGAAACCCTTGCGCTCCAGCAGTTGCCGGCGCTTGAGCTCGGCGAGGGGATAGAGGAAACCGTCGGTGGTGATGAGCTCCACGTTGGGGGTGCCCGGCCAGCGCCGCAGCATTTCCCGCAACACGCGGGCGATCGTAGATTTGCCCACGGCGACCGAACCGGCCACACCGATCACGAACGGTGTGCGCTGGGTGTTTTCGCCCAAGAACGTGGTGGTGGCTGCGTGCAGTTGGCCCGCGGCCTCCACATAGAGATGCAGGAGCCGTGAGAGGGGCAGGTAAACCTCGCGCACTTCCCTCATGTCGAGCGGGTCGCCGAGGCCGCGAAGGCGGAACACGTCCTCTTCGTTGAGGGGCTGCTCCATCTGGGCAGCGAGCCGGGACCAGGTCTGCCGGTCCAGCTCCACGAACGGGGAGACACCTTCCCCGTTCGCTTCATTGCGTTGCAAAGTCACCCTAGAGATTCTGCCCTTCGCGGAGCCGAGAGCGAAATGGACTGGCCGGTGGGAGCCGGAACGGGCGTGCCGAAGCGCGGCATTCGGCCGTCCCCTCGGTCCTGTCACACGTCTTCGCTCCCGCAAACCCGCTAGGCTTATGTCCATGTGTGGAATCGTTGGATATGTGGGCCACTCAGATGGCCGGGTAAATGCTGGACACAATGCCTTGGACGTTGTCCTCGAAGGTTTGCGGCGCCTGGAGTACCGGGGCTACGACTCTGCGGGCATCGCAGTGGTTGCCGACGGCACCATTTCTTCCCGGAAGAAGTCGGGCAAACTGAGCAATCTCATTGCCGAGCTGGACGCCAGCCCGTTGCCGGAGTCCCTCACGGGGATCGGCCACACGCGCTGGGCGACGCACGGCGGTCCGACGGACCAGAACGCGCACCCGCACCTGTCCGACGGCGGCCGGCTGGCGCTGATCCACAACGGCATCATCGAGAACTTTGCCGAACTCAAGCAGGAACTCCTGCGCAAGGGCGTGGTCTTCCAGTCCGAGACCGACACTGAAGTGGCGGCCGCCCTGCTCGGCGACATCTACCGGAACCAGATGGGCGGCGACGCTGCCAAGGGCGGACTCACCCGCGCCATGCAGCTTGCCTGCCAGCGGCTCGAGGGCGCGTTCACCCTGCTGGCCATCCACGCCGACCAGCCGGACGTGGTGGTCGCCGCCCGCCGGAACTCGCCGCTCGTCGTAGGCCTCGGCGAGGGCGAGAACTTCCTCGGCTCCGACGTCTCGGGCTTTATCGACTACACCCGGCGCGCTGTGGAACTCGGCCAGGACCAGATCGTCACGATCACCGCCGACGCCGTGGAGATCACCGACTTCTACGGCGCTCCCGCCGAAGGCAAGGAGTACCACGTCAACTGGGACCCGGCCTCCGCGGAGAAGGGCGGCTTCCCGTCCTTCATGGAAAAGGAAATCCACGACCAGCCCGACGCCGTGCTGCAGACCCTGCTGGGCCGCTCCGACATCCACGGCAGGCTGACGCTCGACGAGCTCCGGGTCGATCCGGAACTGCTCAAGAACGTCGACAAGATCATCGTCCTGGCGTGCGGCACCTCCGCCTACGCCGGCCAGGTGGCGAAGTACGCGATCGAGCACTGGTGCCGGATTCCCACCGAGGTCGAACTCTCGCACGAGTTCCGTTACCGGGACCCGATCGTGGACGAGAACACCCTGATTGTTTCCATCTCCCAGTCCGGCGAGACCATGGACACCCTCATGGCTGTCCGGTACGCCAAGGAACAGGGCGCCAAGACGGTCTCAATCTGCAACACCAACGGGTCCACCATCCCGCGTGAATCCGACGCCGTGCTGTACACGCACGCCGGCCCCGAGATCGCCGTCGCCTCGACCAAGGCATTCCTTGCCCAGATCACCGCCGCGTACCTGCTGGGCCTTTATTTGGCACAGCTGCGCGGCAACAAGTTCCAGGGCGAGATCAAGGACGTCTTGGCCGACCTCGGCAAGATCCCGGCCAAGATCCAGCACATCCTCGACAACGAGGCCCAGATCAAGGACCTCGGCGAATCCATGGCCGGGGCCAAGTCCGTGCTGTTCCTGGGCCGCCACGTCGGGTTCCCGGTCGCGATGGAGGGCGCGCTGAAGCTCAAGGAGCTGGCCTACATCCACGCCGAGGGCTTTGCCGCAGGTGAGCTCAAGCACGGCCCGATCGCACTGATCGAAGAAGGCCAGCCCGTCTTCGTGGTGGTTCCCTCCCCGCGCGGCAGCGACTCACTGCACTCCAAGGTGGTCTCCAACATCCAGGAAGTCCGCGCCCGCGGCGCCCGGACGATCGTGATCGCCGAGGAAGGCGACGAGGCCGTCAAGGCCTACGCCGAGCACGTGTTCTACATCCCGGAGACCCCCACGCTCCTGGCTCCGTTGCTTGCCACGGTTCCGCTGCAGATCTTCGCCCTCGCACTCGCCTCGGCCAAGGGGTACGACGTGGACCAGCCACGCAACCTGGCCAAGAGCGTGACCGTAGAATAACGCCATGATTGTTGGCATAGGCGTAGACGTCGTAGATATTGAGCGGTTCGGGCGCCAGCTCGAGCGCACCCCGGGACTGCGCGACCGGTTGTTCGTTCCTGCCGAGCGGGAACTGAACACCCGGTCCCTCGCCGCGCGGTTCGCGGCGAAGGAAGCCGTGGCCAAGGTCCTCGGGGCGCCGGCCGGCATGAACTGGCAGGACTGCTGGATCGGGCTGGACCAGAACGGGCCCACCGTCCAGGTCAAGGGCACGGTGCTGGCCGTGGCGGAGTCCAAGGGCGTCAAACGGTGGCACCTGTCAATGAGCCACGACGGCGGGATCGCCACCGCAACCGTGGTCGCCGAAGGCTAAGCCGGCTGTCCTGGCAGAACCCGAGCGTCCGCATTCCCCAGTGACCGCACCGCGAACGGACTGAAACCATGATCAGCGCCTACACCGGAACCCAGATACGGGAAGCCGAGAAGCCTTTTCTCGACGACCGGCTGGGCTCCGGTGCGGGCGCTGTTCTCATGCAACGGGCCGCGTACGGCCTCGCGAACGCCGTCGTCGGCGCCCTGCGCGGCCGCGGCCAGCGGCTCTACGGCGCCAGCGTGGCCGTGCTGGCGGGCAAGGGCAACAACGGCGGGGACGGACTTTTCGCCGCGGCGCTGCTGGCCCGCCGCGGCATGCGGACGACGGCGGTGCTCACCGCCGGCGCTGCGCACGACGCCGGGCTGGCCGCATTCCGGCAGGCCGGCGGACATGTTCTGGTCCTGACCGCGGAGAACGCCGCCGACCTTGCCGCGACGGCCGGCGGCGCCGACGTCGTGATCGATGCGGTCCTCGGCACCGGGGCGCAGGGCGGCCTGCGGGGGCCGCCCGCCGGGCTGGTCGAGGCGCTGGCAGGTTCCAGACCGCCCCTCGTGGTGGCCTGCGACATCCCCAGCGGCGTCGACGCGGACACAGGAGAGGCGCACGCGCCGGTTCTGGCCGCTGACCTGACGGTGACGTTCGGCGCCGCCAAGGCTGGCCTGCTCGCGGACCCCGGCGCGGACTTTGCCGGCCGCGTGCAGGTCATTCCGATCGGAATCGAAGCAGCGCTGCCATGGCCGGCCCTGCGGCGGCTTGAGGCTGAGGACCTTTCCGCCCTGCTGCCGCGCCCGGCGCGGCGGGCGCACAAGTACACCAGGGGAGTGCTGGGCGTGGTCGCCGGCTCCGCCGCCTATCCCGGCGCCGCGGTGCTGGCCTGCAAGGGCGCCCTGGCGGCCGGCGTCGGCATGGTGCGCTACCTCGGGCCGGCTGACGTCGCAGACCTCGTCCGGCAGTCCTGCCCCGAGGTGGTGTGCAGCGCCGGCACCGTGGCGGACTCCCGCGTCCAGGCCTGGCTCGTCGGCCCCGGACTGGACGACTCGGATGAGCAGCAGCTGCAGCGCGCCCGCGACGCAGCAGACTCGGGCTTGCCGACGATCGCCGACGCCGGCGCACTGCCCGCACTGCCTGATGTCCTGGCCCCGCAAGTGATCCTGACACCCCACGCTGGCGAACTGTCAACGTTGCTGCAGCGCCTCGGGGCCGCAGTGGACCGCTCCGCGGTGGAGGCATCCACGCTCAGCGCGGTGCGGCGGGCTGCGGGTCTGACCGAAGCAACCGTGCTGCTCAAGGGCGCCACGACCCTGGTGGCGTCCCCCTATCAGGACTTCTTCAGCCAGTCCGAGGGCACCCCCTGGATCGCCACGGCAGGCAGCGGTGACGTCCTGGCGGGCGTTATCGGTGCGCTGCTGGCCCAGGTGGGGGCCGACGTCGGGCGCTTCGGCGGGCATGGCATCGACCCCGACGCCCGATGGGCGGCGATCGCGGCGATGGCAGCCAGCGTCCACGGTCTGGCAGGCGTCCGGGCTTCCCACGGCGGGCCGGTGACGGCAACGGCGATTGCCCGTGCCGTGCCGGAGGTGATGCGGCAGCTGTAATAATCGGGCGCCTTCAGTGCGCAGAGGAAAATACTAACCCTACTTACAAGTAGTCTGTCTAGAGAATATTCGTCACGCACGAGGAGTACACATGGAAGTCTGGCCCGGAACGGCTTACCCGCTGGGAGCCACTTTTGACGGCACTGGCACCAATTTTGCCCTGTTCAGCGAACGCGCCGAGCGGGTGGAGCTCTGCCTCCTGGCCGACGACCTGAGCGAGACGCGGATCGAGCTGACCGAGGTGGACGGTTACGTCTGGCATTGCTACCTCCCGCAGATCCAGCCCGGCCAGAAGTACGGCTACCGGGTGCACGGACCGTACGATCCGGCAAGCGGAAACCGCTTCAACGCGAACAAGCTGCTCATGGACCCCTACGCCAAGGCCATTCAGGGACAGATCGACTGGGATCCGGCGCTTTTCTCCTACGAATTCGGCGACCCCGATTCGCGCAACGACGCTGATTCGGCGCCGCACACCATGCACGGTGTGGTCATCAACCCGTTCTTCGAGTGGGACGGGGACCGCCAGCTGCGCGTCCCGTACCACGAGTCGGTCATCTATGAGGCGCACGTCAAGGGCCTGACCGAGCTGCACCCGGAAATCCCCGAGGAGCAGCGCGGCACCTACGCAGGCGTCGCCCACCCGGCCGTCATTGAGCACCTCAAGAAGCTCGGCGTCACGGCGATCGAGCTTATGCCGGTGCACCAGTTCGTGAACGACGGCACCCTGGTGGAGAAGGGCCTCAACAACTACTGGGGTTACAACACCATCGGCTTCTTCGCCCCGCAGAACACCTACAGCTCCTCCGGCGACGTGGGACACCAGGTCCAGGAATTCAAGGCCATGGTCCGCGAGCTGCACCGGGCCGGCATCGAGGTCATTCTCGACGTCGTTTATAACCACACCGCCGAAGGCAACCACCTGGGCCCCACGCTGTCCTTCAAGGGCATCGACAACCAGGCCTACTACCGCCTGGTCGACGGCGACCTGAAGCACTACATGGACTACACCGGCACCGGCAACTCGCTCAACGTCCGGCACCCGCATTCGCTGCAGCTGCTGATGGACTCCCTGCGCTACTGGGTCACGGAAATGCACGTGGACGGTTTCCGCTTCGACCTGGCCTCCACCCTGGCCCGCGAGTTCTACGACGTCGACAAGCTCTCCACCTTCTTCGAACTGATCCAACAGGACCCGATCGTCTCCCAGGTGAAGCTCATCGCCGAGCCGTGGGACGTCGGCCCCGGCGGCTACCAGGTGGGCAACTTCCCGCCGCAGTGGACCGAATGGAACGGCAAGTACCGCGACACCGTCCGCGACTTCTGGCGCGGCGAACCGTCCACGCTGGGCGAATTCGCGTCCCGCCTGACCGGCTCCGCGGACCTCTACGAGAGCTCCGCCCGACGCCCGGTGGCCTCGATCAACTTCGTCACCGCCCACGACGGCTTCACCATGCGGGACCTCGTGTCCTACAACGAGAAGCACAACGAGGCCAACGGCGAAGGCAACAACGACGGCGAATCGCACAACCGGTCCTGGAACTGCGGCGCGGAAGGCGACACCGACGACGACACCGTGCTGACCTTGCGCGCCCGCCAGCAGCGGAACTTCATCGCCACGCTGCTGCTCTCGCAGGGCGTCCCGATGCTGCTGCACGGCGACGAGCTCGGACGGACGCAGCAGGGCAACAACAACACCTACTGCCAGGACTCCGAGCTGAGCTGGGTGCACTGGGAAGCCATGGACCAGCCGCTGGTTGAGTTCACCGCCTTCGTCAACAAGATCCGCCACGACCACCCCATCTTCCGCCGCAGCCGTTTCTTCGACGGCAGGCCGGTGGTTCGCGGTGAGGGCGAGAAGCTGCCCGACATCGTCTGGCTTAAGACCGACGGCACCGGAATGCTGCCGGAAGACTGGGACAGCGGATTCGGCCGGACCATCGGAGTGTTCTACAACGGCCACGGCATTCAGGAGCAGGACTCCCGGGGCCGCCGGATCACCGACGACAGCTTCCTGATGGCCTTCAACGCCCACGACGACAACGTGGACTTTGTGCTGCCCAACGACGAGTACTCGCCGTTCTGGGAGATCCTCGTGGACACCGCGGACCAGGCCGACACGGACGAACCGCTCAAGGCAGGGTCCACCATGAAGCTGGCGGCCAAGTCGATGGCTGTGCTCCGCGCCTACTCCGGGCCCGAGGTGGAAGTGGATTACTCTGCGGCCGCATCCCTGGCCTCAATGGCCGAGCATGAGGACGCCCAGGAGGAGATGGCGGAGGCCCAGGCCGAAGCTGCTGTGACCAGCGCGGCGAAAGCTGCCGCCAAATGAGGACGCCGGTCTCCACCTACCGGCTGCAGATCCGTCCCGGCTTCACGCTGCAGGACGCCGCGCAGGCCGTGCCGTACCTGAAGTCGTTGGGCGTGGACTGGATCTATCTTTCGCCGATCCTGACCGCCGAGCAGGGCTCGGACCACGGCTACGACGTCACCGATCCGTCCGCCATCGATCCTGACCGGGGCGGACCGGAAGGCCTGCTGGCGGCATCGGCGGCGGCACGCGAGGCGGGCATGGGGGTGCTCGTGGATATCGTGCCGAACCACGTCGGCGTCGCTACACCGGCCCAGAACCCGTGGTGGTGGTCGCTCCTGAAGGAGGGGCGGCAGTCGCCCTACGCGCAGGCGTTCGACGTCGACTGGGACTTCGGCGGCGGCCGGGTCAGGCTCCCGGTGCTGGGCGAGGACTCGGACCTGGACGCGCTCGAGATCCGGGACGGGGAACTGCGCTACTACGATCACCGCTTTCCGCTCGCGGAGGGGACCTATACCGCAGGTGACTCCGCTGCCGATGATCCCCGCGCGGTCCACGACCGTCAGCACTATGAGCTGATTGGCTGGCGCCGGGCGGATACGGACCTGAACTACCGCAGGTTCTTTGCCGTCAACAGCCTGGCCGGGATCCGGGTGGAGCTTCCCGAGGTCTTCGACGAAGCCCACGCGGAAGTGGTGCGCTGGTTCCGCGACGGACTCGTAGACGGGCTGCGGATCGACCACCCGGACGGCCTGGCCGATCCGGCGGGTTATCTGCACCGGCTGCGCGAGGTCACCGGCGGCAGCTACCTCCTGATCGAGAAGATCCTCGAGCCGGGGGAGGTCCTGCCCGCCGGCTTCGAGTGCGAGGGCACCACGGGCTATGACGCCCTCGCGGACGTGGACCGGGTGTTCGTCGACGCCGCCGGCCAAGGCGGGCTGGACGCGCTCGACGCCGAGCTGCGCGGCGGCCAGGTGGCCGACTACGAGGAGATGATCCGGGGGACCAAACGCCGGATCACGGACGGGATCCTGCACTCGGAAATGCTCCGGCTGGCACGGCTGGTCCCGGCCGGCGCCGGGTTGACCCAGGACGCCGCGGCGGACGCGCTGTCCGAGATCATCGCGGCATTCCCGGTGTACCGCAGCTACCTGCCTGAAGGCGCCGACGTGCTCCGGGAGGCGTGCGAACTGGCTGTCCGGCGCCGCCCGGACCTCGCCGACGCCGTCGGGGCCCTGCTTCCGCACCTGCTCGATGCGGATGCCGAACTCGGCCTGCGTTTCCAGCAGACCTCCGGCATGGTGATGGCCAAGGGCGTGGAGGACACGGCGTTCTTCCGCTACACCCGGCTGGGCACCCTGACCGAAGTCGGCGCCGACCCCACGGAATTCGCCGTCGCCCCCGGGGAGTTCCACACCCGGATGGCCCGCCGCCAGGCCGAGCTGCCCTTGTCCATGACGACCCTCAGCACCCACGACACGAAGCGCAGCGAGGACACCCGCGCCCGGATCTCGGTCCTCGCGGAGCTGGCTCCGGAATGGCAGGCGTCCCTGCGGCGGCTGCAGAAGCTGGCGCCGCTGCCCGACGGGCCTCTGGCGAACCTGCTGTGGCAGGCTGTGGCAGGGGTCTGGCCGGCGGACCGCGACCGGCTGCAGTCCTACGCGCAAAAAGCGGCCCGGGAGGCCGGGAACTCGACCGACTGGATTGATCCCGACGAGGCCTTCGAAGCGAAGCTCGCGGCCGCCGTCGACGCCGCCTTCGACAACCCGGCCGTGACGGCGGAGCTGGAATCCCTCGTGGCCCTGCTGGCGCCGTACGGGGCCGTCAACTCGCTCGGCGCCAAGCTCGTGCAGCTCACCATGCCCGGCGTGCCGGACGTGTACCAGGGCACCGAGTTCTGGGACCGCTCGCTGACGGATCCGGACAACCGCCGGCCCTTCGACTTCGGTGAGCGCCAGCGCGCCCTCGCCGCGCTCGACGCCGGCGAGCGTCCGGCGTCGTACCTGGACGACGCGGCGAAACTCCTGGTCACCTCCCGGGCCCTGCGGCTGCGGCGGGACCGGCCGGAGCTGTTTACCGGGTACACCCCGGTCACCGCCACCGGCGCCGCTGCTGCGCACCTGCTCGCCTTTGACCGCGGAACGTCCTCGGCCCCGGGTGCGGTGACGCTCGCCACCCGGCTTCCGCGCGGCCTCGAGCAGCGTGGCGGGTGGCAGGACACGGCGATCCAGCTTGCCTCGGCCATGACCGATGAGCTGACCGGCAACACCTATGGCCCCGGCCGCGTGGCCGTCGGGGAGGTCCTGCGGGACTATCCCGTGGCCCTCCTGGCGCCGGTGGCCTAAGCAACTTTTTAGCACCGATAAGCATCGACATTGGGGAACGGAAGAAAGCCATGACCTTGCCTGACCACGGAACCGAACGCTTCGACCTCTGGGCACCGCGGGCGGCCGGCGTGACACTGCTCGCCGGCGGCCGGATGTATGACATGAACCGGCGAGGCGGTGAGGCGCCCGGCTGGTGGACCGCTCCGGGGGCGCCGGTCTCCGGGGAGGTCGACTACGGCTACCTCGTGGACGGGGACCCCACACCGCTGCCGGACCCGCGGTCCCGGCGCCAGCCCGAGGGCGTGCACGCCCTCTCCCGCACGTTCGACGCCGGCCAGCACCAATGGGCTGACGGCCAGTGGGCGGGGCGGGGGCTCGAGGGCGCCGTCATTTACGAACTCCACGTGGGCACCTTCACCCCGGAGGGAACCCTGGACGCCGCTGCCGGGAAGCTGCAGTACCTGGCGGAGCTGGGCATCGACGTTGTGGAGCTCCTGCCGGTCAACGGGTTCAACGGCACCCACAACTGGGGCTACGACGGCGTCCTCTGGTATGCCGTGCACGAGGGCTACGGCGGCCCGGCGGCGTACCAGCGCTTCGTGGACGCCGCCCACGCCGCCGGCCTGGGCGTCATCCAGGACGTGGTGTACAACCACCTCGGCCCCAGCGGCAACTACCTTCCGCGGTTCGGGCCCTACCTCAAATCCGGGGAGGGCAACACCTGGGGCGACTCGGTCAATTTGGACGGGCCGGACTCCGACGAGGTCCGGCGCTACATCCTGGACAACGCCGCGATGTGGCTGCGGGACTACCACGTGGACGGCCTGCGGCTCGATGCCGTGCACGCCTTCAAGGACGAGCGCGCCGTCCACCTGCTGGAGGACTTCGGCGCCCTGGCGGACGCCGTCTCGGCGGAAACGGGCCGCCCGGCTTCCATGATCGCCGAGTCCGACCTGAACAACCCGCGCCTGCTCTACCCCCGTGGCGCCAACGGCTACGGACTGGCCGGGCAGTGGAGCGACGACTTCCACCACGCGGTCCACGTCAACGTCAGCGGCGAGACCACCGGCTACTACGAGGACTTCAATTCGCTGGGAGCCCTGGCCAAGGTCCTGTCCAAGGGCTTCTTCCACGACGGCAGCTACTCGAGCTTCCGCGGACGCCATCACGGCCGGCCCATCGACGAGTCCCTGGCCCATCCGGCCGCCCTCGTGGTCTGCAGCCAGAACCACGACCAGATCGGCAACCGGGCCACCGGGGACCGGCTGTCCCAGACGCTGGGATACGGTCCTTTGGCGCTCGCCGCCGTCGCGACCTTGACGTCCCCTTTCACGCCCATGCTGTTCATGGGCGAGGAGTACGGCGCCACTACCCCCTGGCAGTTCTTCACGTCCCACCCGGAACCGGAGCTGGGCAAGGCCACCGCCGAGGGCCGGATCAGGGAGTTCGAACGCATGGGGTGGGACCCCGCCGTCGTTCCCGACCCTCAGGATCCTGAGACGTTCACGCGGTCCAAACTCAACTGGTCCGAGGCCGTGGAAGGGGACCACGCCCGGCTCCTGGAGCTGTACCGGGCGCTCATCGCCCTGCGCCGGGCCACGCCGGAGCTCGCCGGGCTTGGCTTCGAGGGCACCGAGGTGGACTTCAGCGAGGAGGACGGCTGGCTCCTGCTCCGGCGCGGGCGCACCCAGGTGGCCATGAATTTCTCAGCCGAGCCCCTGTTGCTCGGCGTCCGGGGCGGGTCCATCGCCCTGGCCACCGACGACGCCGTCCGGCTCGATGCCTCCGCGCCGGACGGCGGACAGCTCGAGCTTCCGGGCCACAGCGCCGCCATTCTCACCAATGAGGCAGGATAGAACGTATGACTTATTTGGCAGCTGACACCCGCTACGATTCCATGCCCTACCGCCGCGTCGGCCGCAGCGGACTGAAACTCCCGGCCATCTCGCTGGGCCTGTGGCACAACTTCGGCGACGACAAGCCCTTCGAGGTGCAGCGCGCCATCCTGCGCCGCGCCTTCGACCTCGGCGTCAACCACTTCGACCTCGCCAACAACTACGGCCCCGGGGCGGGGTCGGCGGAGACCAACTTCGGCCGCCACCTGAAGGATGATTTCGCCCCGTACCGCGACGAGCTCATCATCTCGACCAAGGCCGGCTACAACATGTGGCCGGGCCCGTTCGGCGAGTGGGGATCCCGCAAGTACCTCCTGGCCAGCCTGGACCAGTCGCTGAACCGCATGGGCCTGGATTACGTGGACATCTTCTACAGCCACCGCCCGGACCCCGAGACGCCGATGGAAGAGACCATGGGCGCCCTGGACCAGGCCGTGCGCTCCGGCAAGGCCCTGTACGCCGGCATCTCCTCCTACACCCCGGAGCAGACCCTCGAGGCCGCGCGGATCCTGAAGGACCTCGGCACGCCGCTGCTGATCCACCAGCCCAGCTACTCCATGCTGAACCGCTGGACCGAGAACGGCACGCCGAACCTCTACGAGGCGCTGGAGCAGGTGGGCGCCGGGTCCATTGCCTTCTCGCCGCTGGCGCAGGGCATGCTCACCGACCGGTACCTCAAGGGCATCCCGGCCGACTCGCGCGCGGCCCAGGACAAGTCCCTGAACGAGTCCACCATCACGGAGGACAAGCTGAACCGCGTCCGCGGTTTGCAGCGGATCGCCGAAGGACGCGGCCAGTCGCTCGCGCAGATGGCCATCGCCTGGATCCTCCGCGAACAGGGCAAGGGCTCCTCCGTGACCTCCGCCCTCGTCGGTGCGTCCAGCGTCCGCCAGCTCGAGGACACGCTGTCCGCCATCAACAACCTCGGATTCTCGGCGGACGAGCTCGACGCGATCGATGAGTTCGCCGTCGAATCCGACATCAATCTGTGGGCCCAGAAGTAGCCGGCCCCGCCAGCTGAGCACCGCAGCTGACACCACCGCCGGGGTCGCAGGGAACAACTGCGGCCCCGGCGGTGTTGACTAGACTACTAAGGGCGCCTGACGGCGCCGTGTCCGCCAGCCGCCCGCATAAAACTGGTGCAGTACATCAGAGTGCGGCCGCGCCGGTCAGCCTTGTCCTCTAAAGGAGTTCCGTGTCTTCACATCCGATTCGTGTTGCAATCGTCGGCGTAGGTAACTGCGCCGCTTCGCTGGTCCAGGGCGTCCAGTACTACAAGGACGCCGACCCCCAGGCCACGGTTCCGGGCCTGATGCACGTGGAGTTCGGCCAGTACCACGTCGGCGACGTCCAGTTCGTTGCGGCGTTCGACGTCGACGGCAAGAAGGTCGGCCAGGACCTGTCCGCCGCCATCCTGGCCAGCGAGAACAACACCATCAAGATCGCCGACGTCCCGCCGGCCGGTGTCACCGTCCAGCGCGGCCCCACCCTGGACGGCCTCGGCAAGTACTACCTCGAGACCATCGAGCAGTCCCCGGAGGAGCCGGTCGACGTCGTCCAGGCCCTCAAGGACGCCCAGGTTGACGTCATGGTCTGCTACCTGCCCGTCGGGTCCCAGGCGGCCGCCGAGTTCTACGCCCAGTGCGCGATCGATGCCGGCGTGGCTTTCGTGAACGCCCTGCCGGTGTTCATTGCCGGCACCAAGGAGTGGGCCGACAAGTTCACCGCCGCGGGCGTGCCGATCGTGGGCGATGACATCAAGAGCCAGATCGGCGCGACCATCACGCACCGCGTCATGGCCAAGCTGTTCGAGGACCGCGGCGTCACCCTGGACCGCACGTACCAGCTGAACGTCGGCGGCAACATGGACTTCAAGAACATGTTGGAGCGCGACCGCCTCGAGTCCAAGAAGATCTCCAAGACCCAGGCCGTGACCTCCAACGTCGAGGCCGAGCTCGCCGCCAAGGACGTCCACATCGGCCCGTCCGACTACGTCCAGTGGCTCGATGACCGCAAGTGGGCGTTCGTCCGCCTCGAGGGCCGCAACTTCGGCGACGCCCCGGTGTCCCTGGAGTACAAGCTCGAAGTCTGGGACTCGCCCAACTCCGCCGGCGTGATCATCGACGCCATCCGTGCCGCCAAGATCGGCCTGGACCGCGGCATCGGCGGCCCGCTGCTTTCGGCGTCGAGCTACTTCATGAAGTCCCCGCCGGAACAGTTCAACGACGACCTCGCCCGTGAAAAGGTCGAGGCCTTCATCCGCGGCGACCTGGAGCGCTAACCCGCCCCCCGCGCCTGCCTCCCGGACGCTCCCTCACGTTTGGCATGTTCCAACCCGACGCTCCCTCACCAATGGTGGGGGAGCGTCGTCGTTTTCGGATCGGGTCCGGAGACGCTCCCTCACTTTTGGTCGATACCGACCCGATCCTCCCTCACGTTTTGCCGGCATCGGGGGCTCGCTGCCTCAGATTGCGCTGGAAAAGCCAGCCGCGGCCGGCGGACTGAGGTATGAGGTGCGGAGGATTCGCTTCATCTTGGTGACGGCGCCGGAGAAGCCATCCGCGAGGTCATCTTTTGTCAGGACGAGCACTGTCCATCCCGCTGCCTCGAAGGCCTTGTCACGGCGGCGGTCGCTGAAGATCTGTGCGGGGAGAAGGTGGTGGCCGCCGTCGTACTGAACCGCCAGCCGCCGACGGCGATATCCAAGGTCCGCCGTCGGGGCGGCAGGACTGTCCGGTCGCAGCGGGAGCTGCAGTTCCGGTTCCGGGAGCCCGGCGTCGCGCATCGCTAGCCGCAGCAACGTCTCCGGCGCCGAATCCGAGCCCACGCGCATCAAGTCCAGTGCCCCACGGGCGCGGACGATTCCCTGCAGGTTCGGGTGACGGCCCACCATCCGGCGCAGCTCATCGATGGTCGCAAAGGGATCACTACGCCCTTCCAACTCCAGCCGGGGAATCCGCACCAGCTCGTCACCCATGCAGACCAACTCCGGCAGGCCCAACCGCAGGGCGAGGTCGAGCCACGTCCGGGAGCGCGTGCTGATCCGGATCCCGTCCACTGTTTCGACCTCGCCCTCTAACGCAAGAACCGTGTGTCCGAGGATGCCTTTGCGCCGGACCTCGGGGAGCGCCCGCGGCTTGCTCAGGTGTAGCTCCTCCGAGTCCGAGAGCCATGGAGGCAATATCTGGCATCGGAGCCTGGCGGCGGTGACGTGGGAGATCCAGGCGCCGGACGACGCTGCGGCCAACGCTCGAGCCGCCGCCTCCAGCTCGAAGTTCCAATCCGCGGGCCGGTAGAGACCCCGGCTGATGTGAATTACGTCGGAGTGCCTGAGTCTGGTTCTCGGCACTCCCAAGGACCTAGCATCCGCGATGGTAAACGGTGCTGCGCTGAGTGGACCGGGAAGCTTCGGAAGCTTTTCCATGCTGGCATTTTGAACCTATTTGGAAAGCCGCGCAGAAGTTATCCACAGATGTCCCGGATCGGCCCGCGGCGGCAGAGGCAAACGCCCCGCCGGACCTGAGGGAGAGTCGGGTAGGGCCACGCCGGATGTGAGGGAGGGTCGGGTGGGGGATGCCGGATGTGAGGGAGGGTCGGGTGGGTTAGAAGAGGCCGACGGGGTTGCCGGCGGCGTCGACGTCCATCCGCATCGCTGCCGGGACCTTGGGCAGGCCCGGCATGGTCATGACCGCGCCGGTGAGGGCGACGATAAAGCCGGCGCCGGTCTTGGGGATCAGGTCCCGGACATGGACGGTAAAGCCCTTGGGGGCGCCGAGCCGGGAAGCGTCGTCGCTGAAGGAGTACTGGGTCTTCGCCATGCACACCGGCATCCCGGACCAGCCGTTCTTCTCGATCTCCGTCAGCCGTTTGAGCGCGGGCACGGAGAAGTCCACGCCGTCGGCGCCGTAGATCTCCTGCACGATAGTCCGGATCTTGTCCTCGACGGACATGTCCAGCGGGTACAGGTACCGGAAGCTGTGCGGGGCGTCGATCGCGGCCGCCACCTTCGCGGCGAGCTCGTCACCGCCGTCGCCGCCTCCGCCCCTGCCCCAGACGTCGGCCACGGCGGCCTGGACTCCTTCCGCGGCGCACCATTCCAGGAGCCAGTCGAGCTCCTCGGCGGTGTCCGTGGCAAATTTGTTGACCGCCACGACCGGGACGATGCCGAACTTCTCGACATTGCGGATGTGGCGCTGAAGGTTCGCGACGCCGGCGGCCAGCGCCTCCACGTTGGGTTCCTTGAGCCGGTCCTTCGCCACCCCGCCGTGCATCTTCAGCGCCCGGACGGTCGCGACGAGGACGACGGCGGACGGGGCGACGTCGGCCATCCGCGACTTGATGTCCATGAACTTTTCCGCCCCGAGGTCCGCGCCAAACCCGGCCTCGGTGACCACGATGTCCGCAAGGCGGCGGGCAGTCTGCGTGGCGATAAGCGAGTTGCAGCCGTGGGCGATGTTGGCGAACGGCCCGCCGTGCACGAGGGCCGGGGTGCCGGCGATGGTCTGCACCAGGTTGGGCTTGATCGCGTCCTTCAGCAGCAGGGTCAGGGCACCCTGCACGCCAAGATCGGCCACCGTGACGGGCTTCCGGTCATAGGTATAGCCGAAGGTGATCCGGCCCAGCCGCTCACGCAGATCATTGAGGTCCGTGGCCAGGCAGAACACGGCCATGATCTCCGAGGCCACCGTGATGTCGAAGCCGTCCTGCCGCGGGACGCCCTGGACCGGGCCGCCCAGGCCGATCACGACCTCGCGCAGGGACCGGTCGTTCATGTCCAGGACACGCTTGAACGTCATCCGCCGGGGGTCGATGTTGAGCTCATTGCCCTGGAAGATGTGGTTGTCCACGAGGGCCATGAGGGCGTTGTTCGCCGAGGTGATGGCGTGGAAGTCGCCGGTGAAGTGCAGGTTGATCTGGTCCATCGGCAGCACCTGGGAGTAGCCGCCGCCGGTGGCGCCGCCCTTCATGCCCAGGATGGGGCCGAGGGAGGGTTCACGGAGCGCAATCATCACCTTGTGCCCGGCGCGGGCCAGGGAGTCGGCGAGACCGACCGTCGTGGTGGACTTGCCCTCGCCCGCCGGGGTGGGGGACATCGCCGAGACCAGCACGACCTTTCCGGGCGTTCGTGACGGGGCACCCGCCGGGACGGTCAGCTTCGCCGGGTCGATCTTGGCCTTGTGGGGTCCGTAGAGCTCCAGCGCCTCCGGGTTGATGCCGGCGGCCGCGGCGATCTCCTCGATCGGCTTCATGACTGCCCGCTGGGCAATTTCCAGGTCGCTGGGCACGTTGTTCCCGGCAGTGGTGGTCTCAGACATCGTTGTCCTTCGGCTCGTGGCGTCGGTTGGTGGCGTCGTCGGGGTCCCGGTCCGGTATTGCCGGCCCGGGGTCAGGGCGGGTCCGGTTCAGGGCGTGTGGCCCACCGGGATGGTCAGGCTTCCAAAATACTGGCTCACGGCGGTGTGATAGCTCTCCAGGGTAATCGCGGCGGTGCGCTGCCATCCGAAGTCCTGGGCATGGATCGCGGCGGCGCGCCCCATGTCGGTGCGGGTTTGGGAGTCATCAAAGAGCGCTTCGAGGGCGTCCGCCCAATCGCTGGCCTTGTGGCCCTCGACCAGCATCCCGGTGCGTCCGTCCTGGACTGCGCGGGACAGTCCGCCGACCTTCGTGGCGAGGACGGGGGTGCCGCAGGCCTGCGCCTCCAGGGCCACCAGGCCGAAGGACTCGCTGTAGGAGGGCATTACCACGACGTCGGCCGACCGGTACCAGCCAGCCAGCTCGGGGGCGTTGACCGGCGGGTGGTGGGTGGCGACGTCGTCCATTCCGGCGGCGCTGATGAGCGCCTTGAGGTTGAAGTCGTTGGCGCCGCTGGCCGCCCCCAGGATGGTCAGCTGCAGGTCGATGTCGGGGCGCCGGGACCGCAGAAGCGCGGCCGCCTTGATCAGGATCTGCGGGCCCTTGAGCCGCTGGATCCGGCCCGCGAAGAGCAGGTGGAACTTTCCCGGGGCGATGCCGTGCCCGGCCCGGGCGCGGTTCCTGAAGGCGGGCGTGAAAACGGCGAGGTCCACCCCCGGCGGGGCGACGTCGATGCGGTCGATGTCGGCGCTGTAGTGCGAGACGAGCTCGGCCGCCTCGGTGCCGGTGTTGGCGATCAGCCGGGCGGCGCCGTCGACAATCCGCTGCTCGCCGTCCTCACGCCGCCGCGGCTCGGGCTGTTCGCCGGACTCCAGGAGCTGGTTCTTGACCTTGGCCATGGTGTGCATGGTGTGGACCAGGGGCAGCCGCCACAGCTCCGCGAGTTCCAGCCCCGCCACCCCGGACACCCAGTAGTGCGAGTGGATGACGTCATACCGGCCGTGCGGCTGGAGGTGCCGGATCCGGTCGATCTCGGTGACCATGCTGTGCAGCAGCCCCGGAAGTTCCTCTTTGGGCAGCTTCCTCGGCGGACCGGCCAGGACGTTGTGCACGCACACGCCCGGGGACGGGTGTTCGACGGCGGGCTGCGACGCCGAGGTGGACCGGGTGAAGATCTCCACTTCCACGCCGGTCTCGGCGAGGGCCGCGGCCAGCGCCCTGACGTACACGTTCATTCCGCCGGCGTCGCCGGAGCCGGGCTGCTCCATGGGCGAGGTGTGCAGGGAAAGGAAAGCCACGCGGCGGATCAGCGACACGGTTCCCCTTTCCCCTGCAGATTTCCCTCTGCCAAATGCATGTCGATAAAACATTACTCCTGAAGTGCCGGCCGGCTCACAGGACTGCGCCCGAGTCGGTTCGCCGGGCCGGCCACGAGCCCGTTCCCGGCAGACCGCAGGCCGGCGCGGACTGCTAACGTGGCCGCTGTGAACGACTCCACAGAACCGCAACCCGCAGCCGGCTGGGAAATCCGTGCGGCCCGCCCGGAGGACTGGCCCGGCATCTGGGCGATCCTGGAACCCGTCATCCGGGCGGGGGAGACCTTCACATGGGACCGGGACACCGCCGAGGGCGAGGCCCGCTCGCGCTGGTTCAAGCAGGCGCCGGGACAGACGTTCGTCGCCGTTACCTCCGACACGGGCGCGGTTCTTGGCACCGGCGAACTGCACCCCAACCAGGGCGGCGGCGGCAGCCACGTCGCCAACGCAGGCTACATGGTTGATCCGGCCCAGTCCGGCCGCGGGCTGGCCCGGGCCCTCTGCGCCTATTCACTCGACGCGGCCCGCGATGCCGGCTTCCGGGCCATGCAGTTCAACGCCGTCGTGGCAAGCAACGTGCGGGCCGTAGCAGCCTGGAAATCCATGGGCTTCGAGGTGCTCGCCACCATTCCCGAGGCCTTCAACCACCCCACCTTGGGCTACGTGGGACTGCACGTGATGTTCCGCAAGCTGTAACGGGCGCCGGCTCCTCACGAGCCGTTGTGCCAGAGGCTGCCCAGTTCCGGGAACGCCGCCTCGTACCCGGCGAGCAGTTCGGCAGCGAGGGCCTCCGAATCCACGAGCGGATGCCGGGCGAACGCGGCGAGGGCTGCCTCCCGGCGGCCGGCCGTCACCGCCTCCACCACGAGCCGTTCAACGTCCTTGACCCGGAGCATGAGCGCCAGCTGGGCCGGTCCGGGGGGATCCTGCGGAAGCGGCACCGCGCCGTCGGACGTCACCTTGCAAGGAACCTCGACGACGGCGTCCGCCGGCAGTCCCGGCACCGCGGACTTGGCGGCGACGGCGTCCGGAGCCGAGCCGGGGGCGGCGTTGACCGTGTTGAGGATCAGCTCGGCCGCGCCGGCGCCGGACAAGGCGCGCATGGCCGCCAGGGCCACCCGCTCGTAGCCGCCGCCGGCGAGGTCGGTCTCGTCCCGGCGCTCGCCCGGAGTGCGGGCTTCCGCGAGATAGCCCTCCTCGCGCGACCGGCGGGCCGCCTCCCAGAGCGCAAACGCGTCGGGTCCGGCGGAAGCCAGCCGCGGATAGAGGTCGGCCTGCTGCCGGGCGATGGACTCGCCCCGGGTCAGGTCCGCGCCGCGCATGCCGGCCACCGCGCGGGCGGTCTCGTAGTAGTAGAAGAGGTACTCATTCGGCAGGCAGCCCAGGCTTGCCAGCAACCCGGGCGGGAACAGTCGGCCCTCCTCGAACCCCGCCAGCGCCGCAGGGGTGGACAGCAGTCCGGGGAGGACATCCCGGCCCCCGGACTCCAGGCGGTACAGCCAGCCCAGGTGGTTCAGGCCGTAGTAGCCCACACCGTCGAGCCTGCCTGCCGGCAGCGTGACTCCGGCTGCCCGCGCCGCCCGGTGCACGAGGCCGCTGGCGGAGTCGCAAATCCCGATCACCCTGGGTCCGAGCACCGGGACGAGCGCCTCGGTGACCATGCCTGCGGGGTTGGTGAAGTTGAGCAGCCAGGCGTCCGGGCACCGGTTCCGCATTTCCGTGGCCAGCCGCAGCATCGGCGGAATGGACCGCAGGGCGTAGGAGATGCCGCCCGCGCCGGTGGTTTCCTGGCCCAGGAGTCCCAGGTCCAGCGCGATCCGCTCGTCGGCGGTCCGCCCGGCGGTGCCGCCTGGCCGGATCGCGGCGAAGACCATGTCGGCGCCGTCGAGGGCCTCGGGGAGGGTCGATGCGGCGCGGATCCGCGGGCCGGCCCCCGGCGGCCCCTGCTGGGCAAGGGCGGCCAGGACGGTTTCGATGGCGGCCAGCCGGCCGGCGTCGACGTCGTAGAGCACCAGCTCCCGCACCAGCCCCGCGAAAGGGCCGGCAGAGAGCGCCCGGTAGACCAGGGGGACCCGGAATCCGCCCCCGCCGGCGATGGTGAGCCGCATGCCGACAGTCTATTCCCCGCCCAATTCCCCGCTCGTTCAGGCACTGGCTTTGCGTGCCGATGGGAGGCGCCGGCGGGCGGCGGTCTGGGGTCCGTCTGGGGTCCGTCTGGTGTCCGGAGGCAAGCGACCGGGGCGGGCCCTGCGGCGGTTCCGCTCGACGGCGGTACAGCGTAGTGTGCCGTATATGGACGCGATCCCGGCGCGGCGTTTTGACCCGTTGTCTGCCGTCCGCAGCACGGCCGCGGACGGGTTCGACCTGCTCCTGACCGGCACCGTATTCCAGGACATCATCTTCACCGGGCTGCCGCACGCACCCCAGCCCGGGACGGAGATCTGGAGCGACGGCATGGGCAGCTGCCCCGGCGGTGTCGCCAACCAGGCGATTGCCGCCGCCAGGCTGGGACTGCGGACCGTGCTGGCCGCCGCGTTCGGCGACGACGGTTACGGGGACTACAACTGGAAGATCCTGGACGCCCAGGAACACGTGGACCTCTCGCTGTCCCGGCGGGTGCCCGGCTGGCATTCGCCCGTCACGGTGTCCTTGAGTGTGGAGAAGGACCGGTCCATGGTGACGCACGGCCACCCGGCGCCCGTGTCCTCCACCGAGCTCATCGGCTGCCCGCCGCCGGCGCTCGCAGCGGTTGCGGAGCTGGGGGAGGAGCTCGAGCCGTGGGCCCTCGACGCGCATAAGAATGGTGTCCGGCTGTTCGGCGACGTCGGCTGGGATCCCACCGGCGCGTGGTCCCCGGCCCGGCTGGATAACCTGCAGTACTTCCACGCTTTCATGCCGAACCAGCACGAGGCCATGAACTTCACGGGCCGCGACGACCCTTGGTCCGCGTTGTATTTGCTGGCCGACAGGGTGCCGGTGGCGGTGGTCACCCTCGGTGCCCAGGGGGCCATGGCCGTGGATTCGCAAACCGGGGAGGAAGAGTGGGTCCCGTCCCTGCCCGTCCGGGCCTACGACCCCACCGGTGCGGGCGACTGCTTCGGTGCGGCCTTCATCGTGGGCTGCCTGGCCGGCTGGCCGCTCGGTGACCGGCTGCGGTTCGCGAATCTCTGCGCGGCCCTTGCGGTGCAGGAGGTCGGCGGCTCCCTGGCCGCTCCCGGCTGGGGGGACATTGCCGACTGGTGGAAGCGGGCCAACGCCCGGAAGGAACGGCAAGGCAGTCAATGGCTGCGCCGCTACAGCTTCCTGGAAGAGATCATGCGGGATATTCCGCCCGGGGCGCAGCGGCGGGCGACGGCGACCATCGCGCACCTGTCCGACGCGTAGCCGGCCCCGCAGCGATGGACATGCCCCTCGCTGAAGCCAAGGAATGGGCATAGACCCGTTGTGCCCGGTCCCTGGTGCGAGGAATGGGCATGTCCCGCGGGGAGGTGGGCCAGGGGGAGTTGCTCACCACTGGACATGTTCCGTGCTGAGGCCAAGGGGTGGACATGGGCCCGTTATGTCCGGTCCCTGGCGCGAGGAATGGGCATGTCCCGCGGGGCGGTGGGCCAGGGGCTTGTTCACCACTGGACATGTCCCGTGCTGAGGCCAAGGGCTGGGCCTGTGCCCGTTATGTCCGGTCCTTGGCGCGAAGAATGGGCATGTCCCACGGGGCGGGAGGGCATGCCCAGCGGTGGAGGGCGCCGCGGATTATTCGGCCCGCGGCGCCGCGCCTAGAATCGTTAGGTGACTTACCAAGCAGCAACAGGCGGCCTCGTGTCTGATCCGGCGGCAGCGCCGGTCCGCGCAGAGGAACGCTCCGCAGTAATCGACCTCGAGGCCATCAGGCACAACGTCCGCCACCTCGCGGCGGTGGCCTCACCCGCGAAGGTCATGGCCGTGGTCAAGGCCGACGCCTACGGCCACGGTGCCGTCCAGGTGGCCCGGGCGGCCCTCGGCACAGGAGCTAGCTGGCTGGGCGTAGCCCACATCTCGGAGGCCCTCGCCCTGCGCGCCGCGGGGATCGAGGCGCCGCTGCTGGCGTGGCTGCACACCCCGGACAGCAACTTCGCCGCCGCCGTGGCCGCCGGCGTCGACATCGGATGCTCGGGCTGGGAACTGGACCGGATCGTGGCCGCCGCCCGCGAACAGGAACGGCCCGCCCGCATCCACCTGAAGGTCGATACCGGACTCGGCCGCAACGGCGCCACCCTCGACGCCTGGGACAGCCTCGTGGGGGAGGCCATGGAACACCAGGACCAGGGCCTGCTCCGGGTGGTGGGTATTTTCTCCCACCTCGCCGTCGCCGACGAACCCGACCGGCCCGAGACCGACGAGCAGCTCGCCGCGTTCAGGCAGAGCCTCGCCGTCGCCCAGGACGCCGGCGTGGATCCCGAGGTCCGCCACCTGGCCAACACCCCGGCCACCCTCTCCAGGCCCGACACCCATTTTGACCTGGTCCGCGTGGGCCTGGGCCTCTACGGGCTGTCCCCGTTCGAAGGGCAAAGCCCGGCCGAGCTCGGACTGCGTCCGGCCATGACGGTCCGCACGGTGGTGTCGCACTGCAAGGACGTCCCCGCCGGGCAAGGCGTCTCCTACGGACTGAACTACCGCACGGACGGCGTCAGCACGCTCGGGCTCATCCCGCTGGGCTACGCCGACGGCGTCCCGCGCGTCGCCACCGGCGGCCCGGTCCAGGTCGAAGGCGTGAACTATCCGGTAGTGGGACGCATCGCGATGGACCAGATGGTTATCGACCTCGGACCCCGCAACGTGGCAGCCGGGGGTCCCAGCATCCTCGGCGCGGAGGCTGTGCTGTTCGGCGACGGCGCCGACGGCGGACCCACGGCCGATGACTGGGCCAGGGCCGCCGGCACCAACAACTACGAGATCGTCACCCGCATCAGCCCCCGCGTGCCGCGCCGCTACCTCCACGAAGAGCCCACCGCTGGCGAAGAGCAGCCGTGAGCGCCCCCGTGTGGGAACGGAGCCTGGAGGTGAGGACGGCGGCGGAGACGCATGCGCTCGCCGCCGCGCTGGGCGCCGTCCTGGAAACCGGGGACCTGTTGATCCTCACCGGCGAACTGGGCGCCGGGAAGACCACCTTCACGCAGGGGCTGGGCGAGGGACTGGGCGTCCGGTCCGGCATCATTTCACCGACGTTCGTCCTGGTGCGCATCCACCCCAATCTGCCGGAGGGGCCCCGCCCGGGCGGTCCGGACCTGGTGCATGTGGACGCGTACCGGCTGGAGTCGGCGGCCGAAATCGATGACATCGACCTGGAAAACACCATGGACAGCGCCGTGACGGTGGTCGAATGGGGCCGCGACCGGGTGGAACACCTGAGCGACAGCCGGCTTGAGGTGGAGCTTCACCGTACCCGGGGAGGCGCCGGCGGCCTGCCCGCCGCGGAGCAAGCGGAGCCCGCAGATCCCGCCACCCATGCCAGCGTGCTGGATTTCGACACGGACGACGACGACGAGCCGCGGACCGTCGTGATCCGCGGCTTTGGCCCGCGCTGGGCCGAACCGCCGGCACTGCCGGGCCGCCTGCCCGAGACGCTGCCCCAGACCCCGGAACGGAACTCCTGATGCTGATCCTTGCCATCGACACCTCTGCCGTCGCCAGTGCCGCTCTGGTCTCCGATGACGCGCCGGAATCGGTGCTGGCCAGCTTCGCCACGGCGGACACGCGCACGCACGCGGAGGTCCTGGCGCCGGGAATCGACGCGCTTCTGGCCGAGGCCGGCGTCAGCGGCCACGACGTCGACGCAATCGTCACCGGCGTCGGTCCCGGACCGTTCACGGGGCTGCGCTCCGGGATCGTCACCGCCCGCACGCTCGCCTTTGTCTGGGACAAGCCGCTCTACGGCGTCATGAGCCTGGACGCGATCGCCCTGGAGGTGGCCGAATCCACCGACTCGGCCGCGGAGTTCATTGTGGCCACCGACGCGCGCCGCAAGGAAGTGTACTGGGCCCGGTATACCCTCTCCGACGCCCAGCTGCCGCATCTGGCTGACGGCCCGCACGTGGGGTTCGCCGCGGACCTGCCTGACCTGCCCGTCTACGGCGCCGGGGCCGGACTCTACTCCGACGTCGTCAAGGCCGTCGCCGAATTCAGCACCCGGCAGCCCGAGGCCCTCTCGCTGGGCCAGTTCGCACTCGCCCGGCTCGCGGCGGGGGAGCAGCTCCTGGACTCCACCCCGCTGTACCTCCGGGAGTCCGACGCCCAGGTGCCTGGACCACGGAAGCGTGCCCTGTGAGCGCGGGACCAGCCACGCCGCCCGGGCTGCCCGGCGGGATCACCCTGCGGGACATGGAGGCCGCGGACATCCCGGCCGTCCACGCGCTGGAACAACGGCTGTTCCCCGTGGACGCGTGGCCGCTGCCGATGTTCCACGACGAGCTCGCGCAGACCGACACCCGGCGGTACCTCGTGGCGGAAATCCACGGCGGAATCGTGGGCTATGCCGGGCTGATGTGCATCGAGCCGATCTCGGACGTCCAGACCATCGCCGTGGTGCCCGAGCAGGAAGGCAAGGGCATCGGCTCGGCCCTGCTAACCGAGCTGATCGCCGAAAGCCGGCGCCGCCACGCCCAGGACGTGCTGCTGGAGGTCCGGGCGGACAACCCCCGCGCCCAGCAGCTCTACCGGCGCTTCGGCTTCGAACAGATCCACGTCCGCCCCCGTTACTACCGCGACGGCGTCGACGCCCTGATCATGCGGCTCCAGCTGCCCCGCGAACCACTCAGCCCCCAGCCAACGGAAGCAGGCCGACCATGAACCGCACCCAACCGCTGGTGCTCGGCATCGAGTCCTCCTGCGACGAAACCGGCGTCGGCATCGTCCGGGGGACCGAACTGCTGACCAACACCGTGTCCTCCTCCATGGACGAGCACGTCCGCTTCGGCGGCGTCATCCCCGAGATCGCCTCCCGGGCCCACCTCGACGCCTTCGTCCCCACGCTCCAGGAAGCCCTCGCGGAGGCGGGCGTATCGCTCGCGGACATTGACGCGATCGCCGTCACGTCGGGGCCGGGCCTGGCCGGGGCCCTCATGGTGGGCGTGTGCGCGGCCAAAGCGCTCGCCGTCGCCACCGGGAAACCCCTCTACGCCATCAACCACCTCGTCGCGCACGTCGGCGTCGGGCTCCTCCGCCAGGACGGCGGCGGCCCGCGGCCCGAGACGGGGCCCGAAACCCTGCCGGACAACATGGGCGCGCTCCTGGTGTCCGGCGGCCACACCGAGATCCTGCGGATCCGGAGCATCACGGACGACGTCGAACTGCTGGGCTCCACGATCGACGACGCCGCGGGCGAAGCCTATGACAAGGTCGCGCGGCTCTTGGGCCTGGGGTATCCCGGCGGGCCGGCCATCGACAAGCTGGCGCGCACCGGCAACGCGAAAGCGATCCGGTTCCCGCGCGGCCTCAGCCAGCCTAAGTACATGGGCACGGCCGAGGAACCCGGCCCGCACCGGTACGACTGGTCCTTCAGCGGGCTCAAGACCGCCGTCGCCCGCTGCGTGGAGGAGTTCGAGGCCCGCGGCGAAACGGTTCCCGTCGCGGACATCGCCGCGGCCTTCCAGGAAGCCGTGGTGGACGTGATCACGTCCAAGGCCGTGCTGGCCTGCCGTGAAAACGGCATCACGGAGGTCCTCCTGGGCGGGGGTGTCGCCGCGAACTCGCGGCTGCGCCAGCTCACCGAACAGCGCTGCCATGCCGCAGGGATCCGGCTGACGGTCCCGCCGCTGCAGCTCTGCACGGACAACGGCGCCATGGTGGCGGCTCTCGGGGCGCAGCTGGTGATGGCCGGAGTGGAACCGAGCGGGATCGGGTTTGCCCCGGACTCCTCGATGCCGGTCACCACAGTCTCCGTCTGAGGGCCTGCCCTCTCGCCGGGGCTAGGCTTCCGGGCCCTGGCGCATCTGCTTGACCAGATCCAGGACGACGGCGCGCAGGTCCCCGCCGTGCTCGGCGGCAATCCGGCGCTGCCGCTGGTAGCCGGCGCCGCGCTTGATGATCTTTTCGACGTCGGCCAGTTCCGCGCTGCAGCCGAGCTTCTCCGCGACGGGCTCGAGCCGCCTCAGCGTCTCGCGGAGGTGCTCCGTGACGAGCTGTTCGTTGCCGTCGGCGTCGAGGATGATGATCGCATCCAGGCCGTAGCGGGCCGCGCGCCATTTGTTTTCCTGCACGTGCCATGGCGGCATGGTCGCAATGGTGCCGCCGTTGTCCAAGGTGGTGGAGAACTCGTCGACGAGGCACTGTGTGAGGGCCGCGATCGCCCCGACCTCTTCGAGGGTTGCCAGGCCGTCGCAGATGCGCATCTCGATGGTGCCGAGGTTCGGGACGGGACGGATGTCCCAGCGGATCTCGGACAGCGTGTCGATCACCCCGGTGGTGAACATGTCCTGGACGTAGGACTCGTAGTCCTCCCAGCTGGAGAACTGGAAGGGCAGCCCGGCGGTGGGCAGTTGCTGGAACATGAGCGCGCGGTGCGAGGCGTAGCCGGTGTCTTCGCCGCCCCAAAACGGGCTGGACGCGGACAGTGCCTGGAAGTGCGGGAAGTAGTTGACCAGGCCGTCCAGGACGGGAAGGACCTTGTCCCGGCTGTCGAGTCCGACGTGGACGTGGACGCCGTAGATAACCATCTGCCGGCCCCACCATTGGGTCCGGTCAATGAGCTTCGCGTAGCGTTCCTTGTCGGTGACGGGCTGCAGCTGGGGCGGGCTGAAGGGATGGCTCCCGGCGCAAAAGACCTCCACGCCCATGGGGTCGGTGACTTCCCGGACGGCGGCCAGTGAGCTCTTCAGGTCCGCTTTGGCTTCGGCCACGGTGGTGCAGATGCCGGTGACGAGTTCCACGGTGTTCAGCAGCAGCTCCTGCTTGATGTGCGGGTGCTCGTCGTCCTCATTGAGTTCGGGATGCCGGGCAGCGACTCCGCGGAGCACCTGGTTCGCCACGGAGGCCAGCTCGCCGGTCTCGGCGTCGACGAGCGCCAGCTCCCATTCCACGCCAAGAGTCGACTGCCTGGATGAAGCGAACTCGATCTTCATGTGGTCCCTTCATTGTTCTGCTGTCCCTGGCCGTCGTCCGGGCGGGAAATGCGCTGGCCAACACTCTCGGACGTGCCCCTGGAGGTGGCACCGGCGGTGTCACCCGCCGTTTCCCACACCAGAGGGCCGGCCGTGTGGCTGGCGGGGCTGCGGTGGTCCAAGTCTAGTGCAGGGGCGGCCTCGGGACGGTGGCGAAGCCGTCGCTGGCGCGTGAGGGTCTTCACAAACGCCGCTGGTCAGCGGCGGCTTCTGCGACGGGTCGGCTTGGTGCCGGCTGCGGCGCCAGGACCGGTCCTGGCGTTTAATGGAGCTGTGCCCATTCTGAACAAAGACATGACCCTGTGTATCTCCCTCTCGGCCCGGCCGAGCAACAACGGGACGCGCTTCCACAACCACCTGTACGAACAGCTGGGCCTGAACTGGATCTACAAGGCCTTCGCCCCCACCGACCTCGGCCAGGCAATCGCCGGGGTGCGCGGCCTCGGCATCCGCGGCTGCGCCGTGTCCATGCCGTACAAGGAGGACGTGATCGCCCTCGTGGACGTCATGGACCCTTCGGCGAAGGCCATCGATTCGGTCAACACCATCGTCAACGACGCCGGCAGGCTCACCGCCTACAACACGGACTACACGGCAATTGAGCAGCTCCTGGCGCGCAACCCCGTCCCGACCGATTATTCGGTCCTGGTCCGGGGCGCCGGCGGCATGGCCAAGGCCACTGTGGCCGCGCTGCGCGATGCGGGCTTCAAGGACGTGACCGTCGTGGCCCGCAACGAGGACTCCGGGCGTGCCCTGGCCGAACAGTACGGGTTCGGCTGGACCGCGGAACTGGGCGCGGGGGAGTCCGGCACGGCCGACATGATCATCAACGTGACACCCATCGGTATGGCAGGCGGGCCGGACCTCGACGCGCTGTCCTTCCCGCAGGAGGCCATCGACGCCGCAAAGGTGGTGTTTGACGTCGTCGCCCTGCCGGCCGAGACGCCGCTCATCAAGGCCGCCCGCGCGGCCGGGAAGACCGTGATCACCGGGGCCGAGGTGGCCACGATCCAGGCCCTGGAGCAGTTCGTGCTCTACACGGGAATCCGCCCTGCCGACGAGCAGATCCGGGCCGCCGAGGAGTTCATGCGGGCCCAGTAGCCCCGCCCGGCAGACCGGCCCAGTAGGCCCGCCGTTTCGTCCCGGAATTCCGGGACGCGGACGCTAGACCGGTTCCACCGAGATGGCCACCCGGTCCTCGCCGATCCTGGTGAGGACCAGGGTGGCCGATTTCTTGCCCTTGGCCTTTGAGCCTGCCGGTTTCCCGCCGGGCAGGAGTTGTTTGCGCAGCTCCTCCGGGGTCACGGCGGTGCCGCGCTTCTTGATGTCCAGGACGCCGATCCCTTGGTCCTTGACCCAGGATTTGAGCGCCTTGACGTTGAAGGGCATCACGTCGAGGACCTTGTAGGCCTTGGCGAACGGCGTGTCCTGCAGCTCAGGGGCGCAGATGTAGGCGATGTGCTCGTCCAGGAGGTGCCCGCCCAGTTGGAGGGCGACGTCGGCCACCAGACCGGCGCGGATGACCGCGCCGTCGGGCTCGTACAGGTAGCCCTCCACCGGTCCCACGGGCGCCGTCGGGCCGGCCCCGAAGTCCTCGCCGCTGGTCAGTTCGGCGGCCCCCTGCGGTCCGAGCAGGAGGGCCGCGCGCCGCACCCCGGGGCGCCGGACCGCGTTGAACCACAGGGTCACCTCGGTCACGTCCCCGGCCACGGAGACCCACTGGGCCTCGCAGTCAGCGGGCACGGAGTCGTGTGGCATGCCCGGCCCCATTTTGACGCCGACAGCGCGCCCGGAGCCGGCCAGTGATTCCACGAAGGACAGCGGCGGGGAAAAATCCTCAGGATCCCAGATCCTTTTGGTGCCCGAGGTGGACGTGGTGCGCCGGGCCGGGTCGAGCCAGACGCCGTCGATCCCCTCGAGCGAAACCGAGGTGGCATCGGAGTGGACCACGGTGGCATTGCGGAAGGGGATCAGGTTCATCGTGGCGCAGGCGGCCGTGGCCTCGTCCATTTCCACAGCGGTGACCGTCAGGTCCAGGGATGCCAGGGCCATCGTGTCAGCCCCCAGTCCGCAGCCGAGATCGGCGACATGGCCGATTCCGGCCTCCGCGAACCGCTGCGCGTGCCGGGCCGCCACCGTGAGCCGGGTGGCCTGCTCCAGGCCGGCCTGGGTGAAGATCATCTGCCGGGCGAATTCGCCGAATTTGGCCTCGGCCTTGGTCCTCAGCCGGGACTGGGTGAGCACCGCCGAGACCAGCTCGGGGGAGTGGCCGGCCTTGCGCAACGCCGCGGTGAGGCGGAACGCCTCGTCCTCGCGGTACGGGCCCAGTGACGCCAGCAGCTCCCAGCCCTCGGGGGTGAGGATCGGGGCAATGTGGTCCTGCGGTGCGTCAGTCATGCCATCCAGCGTAGTTCAGCGCCGCGGGCACGCGGCGACCGGACCGCGGGGGATAGGCTTGATGGCATGGAAGACAGCGGCAGGGGCGACAGCACGTCAGCGGACATGGCCGGGCAGGACGAGACAGGGCGGGAAGATACCGAGCTGAGCGACGCAGGCCAGGGGATGGCCGGGCAGGACGACGTCCGGCAGGACATTCCCGGGCAGGAGCGCCAGCGCCCGCACGGGCTGGCCCGCTACGCCAGGCCGGTGCTGATCGCCGGCGCGGTGATCGCCGTCGTATGCATCGCCCTGCTGGTGATTATCTTCTTCCTCGATTCCTTTAACGCCACCGTCTATTCGGTCGACGGCAAGAATGTCCACGACGCCACCGACGAGGCGCGGGCCATCCGCGACACTTATGCCGGGGCCCGGCTCGGCGGCATCATCTTCCTCATCGCAGGTGTCCTGCTGGCCGCCGCCGGCGCTGTGCTGATGTACCGGCACCGGAACGACGCCGGCCGCGACGGGGACGAGGACGGCGGCGAGGACGTGGACTTCGAGGACCTCGCCGGCGAGTAGCCACCTGGCGCCAGGCCGTGTCGGCGCACCCGGTATCCCGGGTGGGCATGTCCCACGCCTGGCGCGAAGAATGAGCATGTCCCTTTGGGCCAGTCCGGACCGTTGGGCATGTCCCACGCAGGGCGCCAAGGATGGGCATGATGCCCATGTGCCCGCTGGCTGCCCCGAAGAATGAGCATGTCCCGCCGGGGGAGATGTTCACCGGGATGAATTTCTGGCACTCGCCTTGACCGAGTGCTAACCAGTTACATAGAGTCGTCATTAGCACTCTCCCTAGGAGGGTGCTAACACATGAAGCACGTTCCGCCAGGCTGCTGCCGGCACCGCGACGACGGTCTGTACGCCATGGCATCACCGCTTCATAGTCCACAAATTTGCTGACGAAAAGGAGAGGTCCGAGTGTCGGTCTCTATTAAGCCTCTTGAGGATCGTATTGTTGTCCGCCCGCTCGAAGCCGAGCAGACCACGGCTTCCGGCCTGGTTATCCCGGACTCCGCACAGGAGAAGCCGCAGGAAGGCGAAGTTGTTGCAGTAGGCCCCGGCCGCTTTGACGACAACGGCAACCGCGTTCCCGTTGACGTTGCCGTTGGCGACGTCGTTATCTACTCCAAGTACGGCGGAACCGAAGTTAAGACCGGCGGCACCGAGTACCTCGTGCTCTCCGCCCGCGACGTTCTGGCGATCGTCGTAAAGTAACTCTCTTGGACCCCCGCGCAGCAGATCCTTCATCAAGAACGGGTCAGTTGCGCGGGGTTCTGTCTTGAAAGGACAAAACCATGGCAAAGCAGCTTGCGTTTAACGACGCTGCCCGCCGGTCGCTTGAAGCCGGCATCGATAAGCTCGCCAACACTGTCAAGGTCACGCTCGGCCCGCGCGGCCGCAACGTCGTGCTGGACAAGAAGTGGGGCGCTCCCACGATCACCAACGATGGTGTGACGATCGCCCGTGAGGTCGAGCTGGACGACCCCTACGAGAACCTTGGCGCGCAGCTTGCCAAGGAGGTCGCCACCAAGACCAACGATGTTGCCGGTGACGGCACCACCACGGCCACCGTCCTGGCCCAGGCCCTGGTCAAGGAAGGCCTGCGCAACGTGGCGGCAGGCGCCGCACCGGGTGAGATCAAGCGGGGCATTGAGGTTTCGGTCGAGGCCGTCGCCGCCCGCCTGCTGGAGAACGCACGGCCGGTCGAAGGCACGCAGGTTGCCAACGTTGCCGCCATCTCCGCCCAGAGCGACGAGGTGGGCGAGCTCCTGGCCGAGGCGTTCGGCAAGGTCGGCAAGGATGGTGTGATCACCATCGAGGAATCCTCCACCACGCAGACCGAGCTGGTCCTCACCGAGGGCATGCAGTTCGACAAGGGCTACCTGTCCCCGTACTTCGTCACCGATGTGGAACGTCAGGAGGCAGTCCTCGAGGACGCCCTGATCCTGATCAACCAGGGCAAGATCTCCTCGGTGCAGGATTTTCTGCCGCTGCTGGAAAAGGCGCTGCAGAGCTCCAAGCCGCTCTTCATCATCGCCGAAGACGTCGAGGGCGAGGCCCTGTCCACGCTCATCGTCAACCGCATCCGCGGCACGCTGAACGTCGTCGCCGTCAAGGCACCGGGCTTCGGTGACCGCCGCAAGGCCATGCTGCAGGACATCGCGACCCTCACCGGGGCCCAGGTTGTCTCCCCGGAACTGGGCCTGAGCCTGGACACTGTGGGCCTTGAGGTGCTCGGCACCGCGCGCCGCATCACGGTCACCAAGGACAACACCACGATCGTCGACGGCGCCGGCTCGGCCGAAGACGTCGCCGCCCGTGTGGCCCAGCTGCGCGCCGAACTGACCCGTACCGATTCGGACTGGGACAAGGAAAAGCTGCAGGAACGCCTGGCCAAGCTGGCCGGCGGCATCGGCGTGATCAAGGTCGGCGCTGCCACCGAGGTCGAGCTGAAGGAAAAGAAGCACCGCATCGAGGACGCCGTGTCCTCCACCCGCGCTGCCCTTGAAGAAGGCATCGTGGCCGGCGGCGGGTCCGCCCTCATCCACGCGCTCAAGGCGCTCGACGAGGACGCATCCGTCCAGGCCCTCGAAGGTGACGCGGCGGCTGCCGTCGGCATCGTCCGCCGGGCACTGACCCAGCCGCTGCGCTGGATCGCCCAGAACGCCGGCTTCGACGGCTACGTCGTGGTTGCCAAGGTGGCGGAATCCGCCGTCAACCAGGGCTTCAACGCCAAGTCCGGCGAGTACGAAGACCTGATCGCCGCCGGCGTGATCGACCCCGTCAAGGTGACCCGTGCGGCCCTGCGCAACGCGGCCTCCATCGCGGCGCTGGTCCTCACCACGGAAACCCTCGTGGTGGAGAAGCCGGCCGACGAGGACGAGCACGCAGGCCACCAGCACTAATCTCGGCCCGCACAAAGGACGGCCCGGCACAATGCCGGGCCGTCCTTTTGTCTACCCGGGTCGGGAGCGCCGTGTCGGGAGCACCGTGTCCGGAGGGCCGGAGCGAGCAGCCGCGGCCTGTCAGCGCTGCGGACGGGCCGCCCGGCGCCGCAGCTGCAGGGCGGCGGCGGGCGACAGCCGCTTGGTGACCAGCCGGTAGAACAGAAGCACCCCGACGGCGGCCACCACGATTCCCAGCAGGTTCAGGAAGAGCTGCAGGGCCGATCCGGCCGCCTTCTGGTATTCGCCCAGGACCAGTGCCACGGCCACGAAGCCCGCCGCCGGCACCGTGGTCACGGAGATGAACACCCCGATCAGGGCCGCTGAGCGCCGGCTGATCACCGAGAGCATCCCGGCCGTGCCGGCCAGGACGGCGACTATGAGTGAATACGGACCCGGGTGATAGATGAATTCAACTGCTGACCCGTGGTCCAGCGCGTCCGCGGGGAACAGCCCGAGCGGCACGGACAGCCACGCGGTGAAGGCGGCGGCCAGCATGGCGACGGGAAAACCGACGCCGAGGGCCAGCGCCGCGTCGCGGCCGAGGCGCCGCTCGCGCCGGACCAGGGCGACGGCCAGCGCAGCCAGCGGGCCGAACTCCGGGCCCACGGCCATGGCGCCGACGATCGCGATGGTGGAGTCCGTGACGATGCCGATGGCCGCCAGCTGGGTGGCCAGGATCAGGAATGTCAGGAAGCTCCACGTCAGCCGCGAATCTTCGCCGGTCTGCCGTGACACCTCGTCCCAAATGACGGCGTCCGCGCCTTCACCGGGTGCCGCGGCCTCCGCCCGGTCGGCCCGGTCGGAAAGCACCAGGTCCGGCATGATGACCGATATCGAACCCCGCGTCTGGACATCCAGGGCATGGAGTTTTTCCACCAGCCCCTCTACCGATTCGCGGGCGAGCAAGACCTGGATCACGTCGCCGGGAGGCATGACGGAGGCACCCTTGTCCAAGGCGACTTCCGCGACGCCGACCTGGCTTTCGCAACTTTCGACAACAATTCCGGACAACTCACCCGGCACACAAATGCGCAGCTGCACGATCACTTAGCGGCCTCCTCAGACTCCTACCAGCCTAGCGGGCACCCGGATCCCGCCGTGGCCCGCAGCCGCACCCGCAGGTGCCCCGGAGGCGCTTCGGAGGGCGCTTCGGAGGGCGCCACGGAGGGCACCTCGCCAGGGACCCCGCGACGCTCCGGGGCGTCTGGCGATTGGCAATGAACATTACGGTTCGGTAACATTGACATTTTGGAAGCCGGCCTGAGAGGTTTTTTAGTGTCGAACGAGCGAACCATAGTCACCGCGTCAGCAGCGGACGCGGGTTCATCGGCGAGCCAAAAAGCCAGTTCGAGCCAAAAAGCCAGTTCGCGCCAAAAAACCACTTTCCGCCCTGAAGTCCAGGGCCTGCGCGCCCTCGCCGTCCTCATGGTGGTCACCTACCACGTATGGCTCGGACGGGTTTCCGGCGGCGTGGACATCTTCCTTCTCATCTCGGCATTCCTGATGACGCTCAGCTTCACGCGCAAGGTCGAAAGCGGCGCACCGCTCCGGCTGCTGCACCACTGGCTGCACCTGCTCAAGCGGCTGCTGCCCGCAGTCGTCGTCGTGGTTCTCGGCGTGCTGGCCGGCACCTGGGCCATCCTGCCGCAGAGCCGCTGGCCGGACATCCTTGACCAGGTCTGGGCGTCCCTGCTGTACCGGCAGAACTGGCTCCTGGCGGACAGCGCCGTGGACTACTACGCCCAGGACCATTCGGGGGCCAGCCCGCTCCAGCACTTCTGGTCACTCTCGATCCAGGGCCAGGTGTTCGTGCTCTGGCCGCTCGTGTTCGCCGGCACGGCCCTTCTTTCCCGGCTCCTCCGCCGAGGAATCGGTAAGGACCACCCCCTGCTGGGGTACCGCGCCCTGCTGACCGCGGCCTTCGGAGCCATCTTTGCCGTGTCCCTGGTCTACTCGATCCAGCAGACCACCACCAACCAGGCCCACGCCTACTTCGACACCGGCGCCCGGCTCTGGGAATTCGCCCTGGGCTCCCTCCTGGCCCTCGCCCTGCCGTATCTGAAGCCGGGCAAAATCCTGCGGGTCGTCCTGGGCTGGGCCGGTCTGGTGGCCATGCTCTCCTGCGGGCTCCTGCTGACTGTGGATCGATCGTTCCCCGGCTACATCGCGCTGTGGCCCACACTGGCCGCCGCCGCGATCATCACCGCCGGACAGAGCGGCAGCCGCTTCGGCGCCGACCGTCTCCTGACCTGGAAACCCCTGGTGGCGCTGGGCGACAACTCTTATGCGCTCTACCTCTGGCACTGGCCGCTGCTGGTCCTGGCCCTCGCCGGCGCGGGCATCACGGCGCCGAACCTTGTCCAGGGCCTGTGCATCGTTGCGGTGTCCATCGTTTTGGCCGTGCTCACCACCCGCTTCGTCGAGAAGCCGCTGCGCGAATGGCACTGGCCGAAGCGCCGCGCGTGGCGTACCGCCGTCGTGATCGCCGCCTGCGGCGCCCTGCTGGCCGGGCCTGTCGCGGTCTGGCAGAGCCGGCTCGTGGCCGACGAGGCCGCCGCGGCAGCCCAGCCAAAGGAACTGACCCCCGGTGCGGCCGCCCTGGCGCCGGAAAACGCGGGCAAGCCCACGCCGAAGGCCAAGATCATCCCGGCGCCGGCGGCAATGAAGAACGAATGGGCCGACATCGACGGGCTGTGCACGGACGAGAACGTCCCGACCGACCCCCTGCTGCAGGGCTGCCTGCAGAACAACAAACCCGAGAAGGTCACCAAGCGGATCGTGGTGCTCGGGGACTCGCACGCCCAGCAGTACATGGCGGCGCTGGGGCCGATCGCCAAGCGCCACGGCTGGGAAGTTGTCACCCTCTTGAAGGGCAACTGCCGCTTCGGCGGGGAGTCCCCGGAACGGGACGCCGACTGCAACGCTTTCAACAAGGCCAGCACCCAGTACGTCCTGGACCACCGCCCTGACGCCGTCTTCACTGTCGCGTCCTTGACCCACAAGGAGGCGCCGTTCGAGACCGAGGTGCCGCAGTACCTTGAGGGCATCAAGCCTTTCACCGACGCCGGCATGGACGTGGTGGGCATCCGCGACAACCCCCGCTTCACCATCAACATGCCCGAGTGCGTCCAGAAGAACGGCGCCGACGCCTCCGAGTGCAACGTGCCGGAGCAGGATTCGCTTGCCGGGTCCTCGCCGCTGGACGCCTATCGCGGCAAGGTGCCCGGGCTGCACCTGATGGACATGAGCGATTTCATCTGCGCCAACGGGACCTGCCCGGCGGTGGTCGGCAACGTGTACGTCTACAAGGACGACAACCACCTGACCAAGACCTACGTGCAGACCATGATCCCCATGTTCGAAAAAAGGCTGCTCGCCGCCACCGGCTGGAAATAGGCGGCCCGGTGAAATAGGCGGGCCGCCCCGGACCTCCGCGGGGCTCCGCGGGAGCCGTCCGGCATGAAACGGCTCACACTGATGCCGCACATTACTGGCCCGGAATATGGCTATCGCCGCCAAGGTTCTACTATTTATTCAACCCTTCTGCACAGACCAGACCCGTAATGACTGGCTGGTCATCTGTTGCAACCCCTACCCGTGAACCCGTAACCCAAGGTAAGAGGCGCACTCATGACCCAGCCCGAACACAACCCCTTTGGCTTCATCGGCCTGACTTACGACGACGTCCTGCTCCTGCCCGGCCACACCGACGTGATCCCCTCGGAGGCAGACACGTCCTCGCGGATCTCCAAGCGCATCACCGTCCAGACCCCGCTGCTGTCCGCGGCAATGGACACCGTCACGGAGTCCCGGATGGCCATCGCCATGGCACGCCAGGGCGGCCTCGGCGTCGTGCACCGGAACCTTTCCATCGCCGACCAGGCCGACCAGGTGGACCGGGTCAAGCGCAGCGAATCCGGCATGATCACCAACCCGCTGACCATCGGCCCCGAGGCGACCCTGGCTGAGCTGGACGAGATCTGCGCGCGGTACCGCGTCTCAGGGCTGCCGGTGGTGGATGAGGGCAACAGGCTGCTGGGCATCGTCACCAACCGCGACACCCGCTTCGTGCCCGAATCGGACTTCCCGCTCCGGCTGGTCAGCGACGTCATGACCAAGATGCCGCTCGTCACCGGGCACGTCGGGATCAGCCGGGAGGAAGCCTCGCACAAGCTGGCCACGAACAAGATCGAGAAGCTCCCGCTCGTCGACGAGCAGGGCCGGCTCAAGGGCCTCATCACCACCAAGGACTTCACCAAGGCCGAGCAGTACCCGCTCGCGACCAAGGACGATGCGGGCCGCCTGCGCGTCGGCGCGGCCATCGGCTTCTTCGGCGACGGCTGGGAGCGGGCCATGGCGCTCGTGGACGCCGGGGTGGATGCCCTCTTCGTGGACACCGCGAACGGCCACTCCCAGGGCGTGCTGGAGTTGATCCGCCGGCTCAAGGCCGATCCCGCGGCCGCGCACGTGGACATCATCGGCGGCCAGGCCGCCACCCGCGAAGGCGCCCAGGCCCTGATCGACGCCGGTGCCGACGGCATCAAGGTCGGCGTGGGGCCCGGCTCCATCTGCACCACCCGGGTGGTTGCCGGCGTTGGCGTTCCGCAGATCACCGCGATCTACGAGTCGGCCAAGGCGGCCATCCCCGCCGGAGTGCCGCTGATCGCCGACGGCGGCCTGCAGTACTCGGGCGACATCGGCAAGGCGCTCGTCGCCGGCGCCGACACAGTGATGCTCGGCTCCCTCCTGGCCGGCTGCGACGAGTCCCCGGGCGATCTGATCTTCGTCAACGGCAAGCAGTTCAAGAGCTACCGCGGCATGGGCTCCCTCGGCGCCATGCAGACCCGCGGCAAGAACACGTCCTACTCGAAGGACCGCTACTTCCAGGCCGACGTCTCCGGCGATGACAAGCTCATCCCGGAAGGCATCGAGGGCCGGGTCGCCTACCGCGGCCCCTTGTCGTCCGTGGCGTACCAGCTGGTCGGCGGCCTCCGCCAGACCATGTTCTACACCGGCGCCCCCACCGTTGCCGAGCTGAAGGCGCGCGGCAAGTTCGTGCGCATCACCCCGGCCGGGCTCAAAGAATCGCACCCGCACGACATTCAGATGACGGTCGAGGCGCCGAACTACGGTTCCCGCTAGGGACTTGCCGCTGTAAACCGGGTGAGCCCGCCGAATTGCAATTTCGGCGGGCTCACCCGTTTTTTGGGCGGCGGCCTTCACCAGTGCGGTGCGGAACTCGTCGTCGCGTACCCGCCAGATCCGGGTCCGGAACTAGGCTGGAGGCATGTCCGAACTCGTGCCTGCACGTGAGCCGAAACGCAAGCTCGCCATGCGGCCCTACGCCCGCGCCGTGGCTCAGGTGCTGCGGGTCAGCTTCCGGGCCTCGCCCGCCGCCGTCATCATGAAGGTCCTCGGCTCGCTGATTTCGGCCCTGCTGCCGCTCGTCACCACGTACTTCGCGGCCCTGACCACCACGGCGCTGGCCGCCGCCTACGCGGGTGACGCGGCCGCCGGCGGACAGGCCATTGTCTACGTCGTCATCACCGCGGTTCTCGGCCTCTTCTGGGGTTCGTTCAGCAGCGTGGACCGCTACATCCAGCAGCTCATGAGCTTCCGGGTCGGCGCGATCGTCGGCGACCTCATGTACGAGCGCTTCCTCTCCCTGGACTTCTGGCGTTACGACGACAAGGAGACGGTGGACCTCTACGACCGTGCCAAGCGCTTCTCCGATTCCTACGCACGGGTCCTGGACCGGATCGCGGCGATCTTCACCCAACTCGTCTCCGTGATCCTGGCCATCGGCGCACTGCTCCTGGTGAACTGGTGGATCGCCGTGATCGTCCTGATCGCGATCGTCCCCAGCGTCTACCTGCAGTTCAAGCTGTCCCGCGAACAGATCGCGCACTGGAACACGCAGGTGGATTCGCGCAGGCAGCGCCGGATGATCGAAACCAACCTCCTGCGCCCCCAGCACATCGCCGAGATGCGGCTCTACGGGATCGTGGCCTACCTGATGGGGCTGCGCTCCCGGCTGCGGGACGCCGACGAAAAGCGCCGGCTGGACTTCCAGAAACGCTACATTCCCAGACAGCTCGCGGCCGATGCCCTGCAGTACGGCGCCGAAGTGGTCTCCCTGATCTGGGTCGTGGGCCAGATCATTGCCCGGGCCCAGCCGGTGGGGCAGTTCCTCTACGTCCAGCAGATTGTCAGCCGTGCGCTGACCACGGCCAACAACCTCGTCTCCTCGCTCAGCTCGATCGACGAGGACCTGGCGAACCTCACGGACTACGAGCTGTTCATGGTCCTGCCCGTGCCGTCCGGCCACGCCCCACCCCTGCTGCAGGCGCCGACGACTGTGGAACTGCGGGACATCCACTTCACCTACACCGGCAGCGAGCTGGAAGTCATCCGCGGCATTTCAATGACCATCCGGCAGGGCCAGCACATCGCGATCGTGGGGGAGAACGGCGCCGGCAAGTCAACGCTCATCCGCATCCTCGCGGGGCTCTACCGCCCCGATTCGGGCCAGGTACTGCTCGACGGCGTCGACCTCGCCGCCGTGGACGTGACCTCCTGGCACCGGCACCTGGCCGTGCTCAGCCAGGAGTTCCTCAAATACGAGTTCGCCACCGCGGCGGAGAACATCTTCTTCGGCGACGTCGACTCGCCCCGCGAAGACGGCCGGATCCACCGGGCCGCCGCGGACGCCGAAGCCCTGGAATTCATCAACAAACTGCCCAACGGCCTGGACAACCACGTCAGCAACTGGATGGAGGATCCGCGCGGACGGAAGGGGTCGGGCCTGTCCGGCGGGCAGTGGCAGCGGCTGGCGATGGCGCGGAACTTCTACCGCAACGCCGCGTTCATGGTGATGGACGAGCCGACGTCGGCCATCGACGCGCTGGCCGAGCACCGGATCTTCACGAGGCTCTTCGCCGACCGCAGCAGCACCCTCATCGCCATCAGCCACCGCCTCGCCACGATCGAGAAGGCCGACGTCGTCTACATGCTCGAGGACGGCCGGATCGTGGAACAGGGCACGCACCGGGAACTGGTGGCCCTGCGCGGCCGCTACTTCCGGATGTTCGAGTCCCAGCTGAGCGTCCCGGACACGGAAGACGTCAGCGGAGAGTGACGGGATGGCCTTCCACCGTGGTGCGCACGCGGGCGATGCCAGGTTGTGGCGGGACGCTGCTGAAACCGAACCCGACGGCGGGCCGGACGGCTGCCAGCGCGCCGGCGTCGATCCCGTCCCAGCTGACCGTGGCCGCATCGATGCGGTGGAGGTCGGTGACGCCGTAATATTCCCGCCGTCCGCCCCCGGCGGTGCCCGCGGTTCGGACCCCGGGACTGAGCCGGGCCGCGAGCGGGCTGATGGCCTGCAGCCACCGCGGATGCACAGCCAGCGCACGAGGGATGAGCCGTGCTGCCATGCCGAGGGCCGTCCGCGCACCGAGTGCAGCACGCAACTGCAGGTGCCCGGCATCCAGCGTCAACGCTCCGCCGGCGTGCTGGACCCCAATGTCCACCACCCGGATCTCGTCAAAGTTGTAGACGGCAGCGACGAAGTCAGCCACCTCAGCGGTCGGGGCGAGCAAGATCCGCCGGCCCGAGGGCAGTTCCACCATGGCGTCGGCGAAGGGGCCGAACGGGGACCCCTGCCACAGCCCCACCACGGCGCGCAGGCCCGAGGCCGTGCCGATGCCGGCGATGTGGCCGTCGAAGATCCACCGCTTATCCATGCGGCCACCTTACGTCGGTAGCCGTCGGTGCGCTGCCGCGCGGGACACGGTCGCCGGGAAAACCGCGCCCTGGGATAACCTAGAGCAGTGACTTACGAGATTGAGATCGGCCGAGGCAAGCGTGGGCGTCGTGCCTACTCCCTGGATGACATTGCGATCGTCCCCAACCGACGCACGCGTGACCCCAAGGACGTATCCGTCTCCTGGCAGATCGATGCCTACAAGTTCGACATGCCGGTCATCGCGGCGCCGATGGATTCGGCCATGTCGCCGGAAACCGTGATCGCCCTGGGCCGCCTCGGAGGCCTCGGTGTCCTCGACCTCGAGGGCCTTTGGACCCGGTATGAAAACCCGCAAACCGTACTGGACGAAATCTCCGTTCTCGCGGATGAGACCAACAGCCCCGCCGTCACCCGGCGCATGCAGGAGCTCTACCAGGCGCCGATCCAGCCCGAGCTGATCACCTCGCGCCTGGCCGAGATCCGCGCCGCCGGCGTCACCGTCGCCGGCTCGCTGACCCCGCAGCGCACCCAGGAACACTACAAGACCGTGGTGGCCGCCGGCGTCGACATCTTCGTCATCCGCGGAACCACCGTCTCCGCCGAGCACGTCTCCAAGGACCACGAGCCGCTGAACCTCAAGCAGTTCATCTACGAACTCGACGTCCCCGTGATCGTCGGCGGGGCGGCAGGCTACACCCCGGCCCTGCACCTGATGCGCACCGGTGCTGCCGGCGTGCTGGTCGGCTTCGGCGGGGGAGCCACCTCCACCACCCGCCGCGCGCTCGGCATCCACTCGCCGATGGCTTCCGCCATCTCCGACGTCGCCGCCGCCCGCCGGGACTACATGGACGAATCCGGCGGACGCTACGTGCACGTGATCGCCGACGGCGGCATGGGAACCTCCGGTGACATCGTCAAGGCCATCGCCATGGGCGCCGACGCCGTGATGCTGGGCAGCGCCCTGGCCCGCGCCGAGGAAGCACCCGGCAAGGGCTGGCACTGGGGGCAGGAGGCCCACCACCTCGAACTGCCCCGCGGCGACAGGGCCAATGTCGGAACGGTGGGTCCGCTCGAAGAAGTCCTGTTCGGCCCCGGCCACCACACCAACGGCACCTCCAACCTGATCGGCGCGCTGCGCCGTTCGATGGCAACCACCGGATACTCCGACCTGAAGGAATTCCAGCGCGTCGACGTCGTCGTCTCACCGTACGCCGGCAACTGAGCCCTGCCCTGGCGGGTGACTAGCCCTGCCCATCCGGGAGACTTGGACGTAGTCTGGTGCCCTACGAGGTTTGATCCGGATGGAGGCGTGACATGAACAGTTTTCCCGGCGGTTCTGCCGTGGCCGGAGGTGCCCTGGGCCCCGCAGAGCGCGATGCGTCGATCGCGCTGCTCAAGGGCACCGCTGACCCGGGCAAGGAACTCGACATCCTGATCGTGGGCGGCGGCATCGTCGGCGCCGGCGCTGCCCTGGATGCCATCACGCGCGGGCTGAGCGTCGGCATCGTCGAGGCCAACGACTGGGCGGCAGGCACGTCGTCCCGGTCTTCCAAGCTCATCCACGGCGGCCTGCGCTACCTGGAGATGCTCGACTTCGCGCTGGTCAAGGAGGCCCTGCACGAGCGCGGGCTCATTCTTTCCGTCCTCGCCCCGCACCTGGCCCGGCCGGTGCCGTTCCTGTACCCGCTGACCAAGCACGTGGTGGAACGCCCGTACGTGGGCGCCGGGATCGCGCTGTACGACGTCATGTCGATCACCGGCGGACACAGCCGGGGAGTGCCGTTCCACAAGCACCTGAGCCGCCGCGGGACGCTGCGGGCCGCCCCGAGCCTCAAGGACGACGCCTTCGTGGGGTCCATCAGGTACTACGACGGCCAGGTGGACGACGCGAAGTATGTGGCCAACCTGGTCCGGACCGCGGCGCACTACGGCGCGCATGCGGTCAACCAGATGTCGGTGGTGGACTTCCTGCGCGAGGGGGAGCGCGTGGTCGGCGCCAAGGTGGTCAACCACGAGGACGGCTCAACGTTCAACATTCGGGCCAAGCAGGTCATCAACGCCACCGGCGTCTGGACCGACGAGACCCAGGCCATGGTCACGGACCGCGGACAGCTCAAAGTGCGCGCCTCCAAGGGCATCCACCTGGTGGTGCCCCGGGACCGGATCCAGTCCACCGTGGGCCTGATCCTGCGGACCGAGAAGTCCGTGCTGTTCGTGATCCCCTGGGGCAGGCACTGGATCATCGGGACCACGGACACCGACTGGCACCTCGACAAGGCCCACCCGGCGGCCTCCAGCAAGGACATCGACTACCTGCTGGAGCACGTCAACAAGGTCCTCAAACGGCCCCTGACGCGCGAAGACGTCGAGGGCGTCTACGCGGGACTGCGCCCGCTCCTGGCCGGGGAAAGCGATTCCACTGCCAAGCTCTCGCGCGAACACGTGGTGGCCCACCCCGTGCCGGGGCTCGTGGTGGTGGCCGGCGGGAAGTGGACCACCTACCGGGTCATGGCCAAGGACGCCGTGGACGAGGCAACGCGCAGCATGGACGAGCGCGTCCCGCCCAGCTGCACTGAGTCCATTCCCCTGCTGGGGGCCAGCGGCTTCAAAGCAGCGTGGAACAAGCGGAACCGGATGGCGGAGGAGACGGGTGTGCACGTCGCCCGGATTGAACACCTGCTCAACCGTTACGGCGCCATGACTCCGGAGGTGCTTGCCCTGATCGCCGGCAACCCGGAACTGGCCGAGCCGTTGCCGGGCGCGGACGACTACCTCGCCGCTGAGGCCGTCTATGCGGCCACGCACGAGGGCGCCCGGCATGTCCAGGACGTCCTGACCCGACGCACCCGGATCTCGATCGAGGCCTGGGACCGCGGTGTGTCCGCCGCTCCGGTAGTCGCTAAGCTAGTGGGAGACGTTCTCGGCTGGAGTGATGCGCAGCGCGAGGGCGAAATCAAGCACTACCTGGCCCGGGTCGATGCCGAGCGCCTGAGCCAGCAGCAGCCGGACGATGAATCCGCCGACGCCGCACGGCTGGGTGTGGAGGATATCGTCCCGCTGCGCTGAGCCGCAGCGGCGGCCGGCAGTGCTGACCAGATCGCTAGTCAACAGACTGCCGGCCGGCGTGCACTGACGCCACTTCGAAGGGACATCACTTGGCGCAACCACTGGACCGGTACGACGCCGGGCTCACCACGCCCGAGATGGTGATCCTCGAAATGGACGCCGCCGACAAACTGGACGCCACATCCCAGCTCGCCGAGCGCATGTATGCGGCGGGTCGGATTTCCGATCTCGATGGCTTCCTCAAGCAGGTGAACGCCCGGGAGCACCAGCTCGCCACCGGCCTGCCCGGCGGAGTCGGACTGCCGCACGCCCGCAGCGAGCTGGTCTCGCAGACGTCCATCGCGGTCGGCATCACGAAATTCGGCAGGGCGCTGGACTTCGGCGCCGCAGACGGGCCGGCCACCGTGATCCTGCTCATCGCCACGCCGGCGAGCTCCTTCTCCGATCACCTGGAAGTGCTCGCGACCCTGGCCCGCTCACTGTCGAAGGAGTCCTTCCGCGAGTCGCTCCGCCGGGCCTACGACGCCGAAGTGATCGCCGAACTCATCAATTCGTCCCTGGTGTTCTTCGACCACTAAAGATTGGCGCAGGCCCTCTCGTGTCGACTTCTCGCCACGTAAGGACCGGGGCCCGTTTCGCTGTTCTACACGGGGACGAAGTACGGTTAAGAGGTGCTGAAAACTGCCCTCAAACCCCGCTGGATCGCAGGACTTGTGTTCGCGATCGCCATTTCCGGGGTGTTTGTGCTGCTCAGCCAGTGGCAGTTCGGCCGCTCAACGCAGCCGGAAGCCCCGGTTTCCACCACAACCGAGGACCCCCGCGAGCTCACTTCGGTCCTGCAGCCGGGGGGATTCTTCCCAGGTTCGGTCGCGGACCAGATCGTCTCCGCAACCGGCAGCTACGATCCCCAAAAGCAGGTTCTCGTCCCGGGCCGACTCAACGACGGCGCCAAGGGCTACTGGATTGTCTCGGCCTTCGCCGTCAAGGATGCCCCCGTCCTTAAGGGCGCCGGAGCCACACCGCAGACCTGGATCCCGGTGGCCCGCGGCTGGGTCGCGGATCCCGCGGACGCCGTGGCGCCGCCGTCGGGCACCATCAAACTGACCGGGCGGCTGCTGCCATCCGAGTCCCCGCTGCCGCGCACGGACCCTGGCCCGGGCCGTGTCAGCGCCGTCTCGGTCGCCGAACTCATTAACAACTGGAACGTCAGCAGCTATCCGGGCTTCGTCGCCGCGCGGACGGAGTTCTCCGCCGGAACCGACGTCGGCGCGCCAGCCCGCAGCGGTGCCGTCAAACCGCTGCTGATCGGGCCGCAGCCGCCGGCCCAGCAAGTCAACTGGCTCAACCTCTTCTACTCCGTCGAGTGGGTGGTCTTCGCGGGCTTCGCGCTGTTCATTTGGTGGCGGCTCGTGAAAGACGACTACCGCCGCGACCTCGAAGACGCGCTCGACGACGAATTGTCCGGCCAGACCCCCGACTCGCATCCCGCAGATCCCTATCCCACCGCCCCCCATCCCACAGCCCCCCATCCCACAGACCCGAGAGTGCAATCATGATCGAGCCCCAGCCCGCCATCCAGCCGCAATCAACCAACGGCGCGGGGGCCGCCGGCAAGAAGCGACGCTTCGGCGGCACCGAGGCCCAAATCCGGTCCGCCCTGAAGTTCTACAAGGTGCTGGCCTACCTGACCGGCTCGATGCTGCTCCTGCTGTGCGCCGAGCTGATCGCCCGCTATGGCTTCGGGCAGTACCTCTTCGCCGGCGGCACCGACGCCGTCACCGGGCAGCCCTTCGGCCTGGGATTCGCCGACGCCGAGCCGCCGGGGGTGATCGGGGGCGTCAACCTCTCCATCACCGTCCTGATCGTGCACGGCTGGATGTACGTTGTCTACCTGATTTCCGACTTCCGTCTCTGGTCCCTCATGCGCTGGCCGTTCAGCAAGCTGGTGATCCTGGCCCTGGGCGGCGTCGTGCCGTTCCTGTCCTTCTTCGTCGAGAAGAAGTTCCACGCCGAGGTCGAGGCCGAACTCGCGGCGAACCCCCAGGCACCCCAGCGGTACTGACCCTGCGGTACTGAAGCGGTACTGAACCCGGCGGTAGTGAAGCGGTGCTGAACCCGGGCACCCTCCGGCTGCCGCCGTCGGGCGTGTGAATTCGCTTACCCCGGGCGCGATTCCGGGCCCGCAGCGGCTTCTCAATGTGCGGGCAGGCTGCGGCGCGAAGTAGTCTTGTGGGGTGACTACTCCCACTGCATCCCAGACGTCCCACAGGCCGGTTCTGGTCGTTGACTACGGTGCCCAGTACGCGCAGCTGATTGCCCGCCGCGTCCGGGAAGCGAATGTGTATTCGGAAGTGGTTCCGCATACCTACAGCACCGAGCAACTGCTGGCCAAGAATCCCGCCGCCATCATCCTCTCGGGCGGCCCCGCCAGTGTCTACGCTGACGGTGCCCCCAGCGTGGGCGCCGACCTCTTCGAGGCCGGCGTCCCGGTCTTCGGCATCTGCTACGGCTTCCAGGCCATGGCGAACGCCCTCGGCGGCAAGGTCGCCCAGACGGGACTCCGCGAGTACGGCGCCACGGAGACCACCACGATCGGGGAAGGCCGGTCCATCCTGGCCGGCATGCCGCAGCACCAGAGCACGTGGATGAGCCACGGCGACTCCGTGCATGAGGCCCCGGAGGGCTTTGAGGTCCTCGCGACGACGGCGGGAGCCGACGTCGCCGCCTTCGCCAACGAGGACAAGCGGCTCTACGGTGTCCAGTGGCACCCTGAGGTCAAGCACTCGGCGTACGGCCAGCAGGTGCTCGAAAACTTCCTGTTCAAGGGCGCCCGGCTGGAACCGAACTGGACCACGGGCAACATCCTCGAGGAGCAGGTCCAGCGCATCCGCGACCAGATCGGCGACTCCCGGGTCATCTGCGGGCTGTCCGGCGGCGTTGACTCCGCAGTGGCGGCTGCCCTGGTCCAGCGTGCGGTCGGCGAGCAGCTGACCTGTGTCTTCGTCGACCACGGCCTGCTGCGCGAGGGTGAGGCCGAGCAGGTCGAACGCGACTTTGTGGCTGCCACCGGCGTGAAGCTGTATGTCGCCAACGAGCAGGAGCGCTTTCTGAGCGCACTGGCCGGCGTCAGCGATCCGGAGACCAAGCGCAAGATCATCGGCCGCGAATTCATCCGCGCCTTCGAAGAAGCTGAACTCGCGATCATCGCCGAGGCGGCGGCACACGGGGAAAAGATCAAGTTCCTCGTCCAGGGCACCCTGTACCCGGACGTCGTCGAATCCGGCGGCGGCGAAGGTGCGGCCAACATCAAGAGCCACCACAACGTGGGCGGACTCCCCGAAGACCTGCAGTTCGAACTCGTGGAACCGTTGCGCGCCCTGTTCAAGGACGAGGTCCGCGCCGTCGGTGCCCAGCTCGGCCTCCCGCAGGAAATCGTCGGCCGCCAGCCCTTCCCCGGACCGGGGCTCGGCATCCGGATCGTCGGAGACGTCACCAAGGAACGCCTGGACCTGCTCCGGAAGGCCGACGCGATCGCCCGCGCCGAACTCACGGCTGCCGGGCTGGACAACGAAGTCTGGCAGATGCCTGTGGTGCTGCTCGCGGACGTCCGCAGCGTGGGCGTCCAGGGCGACGGCCGCACCTACGGGCACCCGATCGTGCTCCGGCCGGTGTCCTCCGAGGACGCCATGACCGCGGACTGGTCGCGGCTGCCCTACGATCTCCTGGCCCGGATATCCAACCGGATCACCAACGAGGTGGACGGCGTCAACCGGGTGGTGCTGGACGTGACCAGCAAGCCGCCGGGAACCATCGAGTGGGAATAAGAATGTGAATGGCCGGCCTTTCGAGGCCGGCCATTTCATTTTGTTTCTGGCAATGTTTCTGACAATTCAGCCTGAATTTTGCGCCGTCCAGTGTTGCGGCCCCGCACGGGCAGGGGATTCGGGCTACCCTCGAATGCATGCCGGTATGGTCCAGGGCGTCCCGCGGGAGCCAAGCAACCGCGAACACACGATACGCGGCCGGGGAAAACGCGGACGCAACACAGACAAGCGTTCAGACGAACGCGCTCCGGGCGGCCCCGTCACGGACCGGCGCAGATAAGTCGAGCACAGAGAAGTCGAGCACAGAAAAGAAGGCAGCAGTGTCAGTTGGTCAAGGCCACCCCGAGGGCTCCGAGGAGTTCAGGAAATGGCTGTCGGGACTCAAACCCGTCACCGGAGCAGATACGATGCTGCGCTTCACCAAGACGCCCGAAGGCTCCATTGACCTGACCCACGCGCACCCGTCGGGGCTCGCCCAGCTCATGGCGGGCCGGCGCACCCGGCTCTCAACCCTGATCCGTGACCGCCAGCAGTACGTCATTGCGGCCAGGGCCTCACGCAACCTGCGCTCCAAGATCTTCGAACTGGCCAACGACCGCGGCATCGAGGCCGGGTACCTGTCCGCCGGCACGGTGGTCTGGACGTCCGCCGTCGGGGGCAAACCGCAGCGGATTTCCGCGCCGGTCATGCTCACCGCGGTCTCCCTCACGGTGCGCCCCGGCGAGGACGACTACGAACTGCAACTCACCGAACAGGCGCAGATCAACCCGGCGCTGGTCCGGCATCTCAAGTCCGTCCACGGGATTGTCTTTGACGTCAACGCGGTGACGCGGATGGCCTACAGCACGGCCCGCTACGACCCCCAGCCGGTGCTGGACCGCCTCGGCACCCTGGTCCAACCCATCCACGGCGCCGAGGTTGAGCACAATCTGCTCGTTTCCACCTTCGCGGATCTCTCGGGCAACCTGGTTGATCCGTGGATCAACCAGAACAACCCGATTGTCACCGCTCTGGCACGCGCCGGTTCCGGCGAGCGGGTCGACGTGCCCGCCCTCGACCCGGGCCGCTTCCCCAGCACGGACCAGCGCGACCCCGCCGAGGAGCTTTTGCTGCTCGACGCCGACACGGACCAGCAGTACGTCATCGACGCCGTCCGGGCCGGCGATTCGCTCGTGGTCAGCAGCCCGCCGGGCACCGGCCAGACCCAGACCGCCCTCAACACCATCGGCGCCCTCGTGGACGAGGGCAAAACGGTGCTGGTGGTCGGCGACAGGCGGGCCAGCCTCGCCGAGATCTCCGCGCAGCTGGACGGCCTCGGCCTCGATTCCGTGCTCCTGCAGCTCACCGGCCAAGCCAGCCCCCTGCAGCTGAAGGCGCAGCTGGTCCGGGCGATCGTCCGCAACGAGAAATCACTCCAGCCGCAGCTCAGCAACCTGCACGCGACCCTCACCGGGCACCGCCACGCCCTGATGGACCACGTCGCGTCGCTGCACAACGTCCGGGACCGGTGGGGATGTTCCCCGTATGAGGCCATGCAGTCACTGGCTGAACTGACCTCCATCCAGCCGGCGCCGGCCACGACGGTCCGGCTCAAGCGCAGCGTGCTGGACAGCATCCGCGACCGCGAGGAACTCGCCGGCCGGCTCCGCCGCGCCGCCGAACTCGGCAGTTTCAGCCGGGCGTCCACCACCAGCCCCTGGCACGGGGCGCGCCTGCTGACACGCAAGGAGACACAGGAGGCCCAAAAGGTCGCCCAGTCCGTGGCGGAGAAGCTGCCGTTGCTGCGCGGCCGCATGGACGAAGTCGCGGAACACGCCGAAATCCGCCTCGGCGGAACCTTCGCCGAATGGGGCGGCCAGATCGAGCTTCTCGTCGCCGTCCGCGAAAGCCTGGACAAGTTCACCCCCGACATCTTTGACCGGCCCGTCCACGACCTGATCTCGGCCACGGCGTCTTCCGCCTGGCGCCGTGAACGGGGGATCGAGATGCCGTCCATGCAAAGGTCCCGGCTGCGCAGGGTGGCCAAGGAATACGTCCGGCCCGGCGTGCACATCGCGGACCTGCACAGCTCCCTGGTCCTCGTGCAGGAGCAGCGCGCCGCCTGGTCCGGCTATGCGACGACCCAGCGGCACCCGGCCGTGCCGTCCGGGCTCGCCGAAATCTCCGGCCTTTACCGGGAACTTGAAGCGGAACTGGCTGAGCTGGGCCAGGCGGTCAAACACACCGCCGCCGGCGGCGAGCTGGAGAGCGCACCCTACGACGAACTCCTGACCCGGGTCCGGCGGCTCGTGGCCGACACCGCGACCCTCGAAACCCTGCCGGAGCGCACGCTGCTTGTCGAGAACATGCGCGAACACGGCCTCGGCGAGCTGCTCGCGGACCTCGCCGAGCGTGAGGTTGCGGAGGACTCCGTGACCGCCGAACTCGAACTGGCCTGGTGGCAGTCCGCCCTGGAAGCCATGATCAGCGGCGATGACTACCTTGCCATGTCCGACGGCGACGCCCTGCGCCAGCTGGAAGCGGAGTACAGGCTTGCGGACAACGCCCATATCGCCAGCGGCGCCGCCCGGCTGCGGTGGAACCTCTCGGAGCGCTGGCGCGCGGCCATCGCGGCGTACCCGCGCCAGGCCGAGCTGCTGCGCAGCCTGCTGAAGGACGGCCGGGTAACCCTGTCGGCCCTGAGTGGCCAGGCGCAGGAGCTGCTGCCCACACTCGTGCCCGTGTGCTCCGTCAGCCCCTACCTCATGACAGGCCTCCTGCCGATCGAGCAGACCTTCGATGCCGTCGTGATCCTCGACGCCGAGACAACGTCCCTGCAGGCCGTCCTCCCGGCCATCGCCCGTGCCCGCCAGGTCATCGCATTCGGCGACGAACAGATCGCCAGCCCCCGTACCTTCACTGTGGGCGTGGAACGGCTGGCCGCGGGGGAGAGCTCCTACCAGAGCGTCGACAGCGCCTACCGGGCGCTCTGCGCCGTGCTGCCCGTGTGGAACCTGCGGACCGTGTACCGCGCGGTGGATGAAGATCTGGTGCGCCAGCTCAGCAAGGGATTTTACCGCGGGGAACTCTCCCGGCTCCCGGAAGGGCAGTCCGCCACGGGCCTTGACCGGGCCCTGAGCGTGGAATACCTCCCCGACGGCACGGGGCTGCCCAGCGCCGACCACGACGGCGTCGAATCGGTTGTCGCCGAGGTGAACCGGGCGGTGGAGCTCGTCTTTGAGCACGCCCGGCTCCGGCCGCGGACCTCGCTGGCCGTCGTCACCGGCAGCCTGCGCCATGCCGCCCGGATCGGCGAGGCCATCCGGGCCCAGCTGCCCAATTACCCCATGCTCGGGAGCTTCTTCACGGCCGGGGACGAGTCCTTCCGCGTAGTGGATCTGGAACGCGCGCAGGGCCTGGTCCGCGACCACGTCATCTTCTCCCCGGGCTATGGCCGCACGCCCCACGGGCGCACGCTGCACAGCCTGGGCCCGCTTTCCGCGGACGGGGGGCGCGCCAAGTTCGCCTTGGCAATGACGCGCGCGCGCCGATCCCTGCACGTGCTCAGCTGCTTCCGCCCCGAGGACCTTGACGTCAGCCGGCTCAGCCACGGCGCCGTGGATTTCTACCAACTGCTGGACCGTGAAATTGCGGGCAATTCCGATCTTGGCAGCCCCGCCTCCCGGGCCGCTGCCAGTGAGCAGGCCCTCGGCGCCGATCCGCTCGTGGCAGACCTGGGCGACCGGCTCCGGGCCCGCGGCGCACGGGTATGGCACCAATACGACGGCGTCCTGAACATGGTCGCCGCCGCCGATCCCATGACCACGATCGGACAGGACGACGCGGAAATTCCCCGTCCGGTGGCGATAGAGTCGGACGGCACCGGGCACTACCGGCGGATGAGCGTCCGCGAACGCAGCCGGCTCCGCCCGCAACTCCTGGAACGCCTCGGCTGGCGGTACATGCCGCTGTGGACCATAGAGGTCTTCACGGACCCCTCGGCCTGTGCCGACAGGATTGGGGGCTACCTCGGGCTGGAGAAGCCTGCCGTGTCCACCCGGCTCCAGGCGGCGCACGGGTTCTTCGATGACGACATTGAGCATTTGGCGCTTGATGATGCGCGCGCCGCGGAGGTCCGCGTGTTCCCCGCGGCCGAACCTGCGGGGCAGGCGTTCACGGGGCACAGGGCGGCACCAGGCATGGCAGGCAGCACAGGCATGGCAGATATGACAGGTAGTACAGGTGTGACAGGCAGTAAGGAGGCCGGCGGCATGAGTGCGGACGGCGACAGTCAGAACAACACCGGCCAGGGAACCCCCGGTGCCGGCGAGGGTGAAGGCAACGGCGCCGCTGCGGCGCAGGCGGCAGAGGCAAGCGGGGACCGGCCTGACCAGGACGCGGCCGAAGAGAAGTCCCGCCGCGCGGCGGAACCGGCGGCCGGCCCCGAGGGCGTCCTGCCTAACAAGGCAGCCGAGGACGATCCCCGGCGCTGGGGCGACCAGCCGGACAACTACGATCACGATGCTTGGCTCCAGGAGCAGAAGCCCCCGCACTGGGGCTAAGGTTCCGGCGGTCGGGGGACTGCCCGGCAGCTAACCGGGCGCGGCCGCCACGAGCACGAAGAACAGCTTGCCCCGGGTGGAGGCGCCAGCAAGCCGTCGTGCCTGATCGGCCCGGGCCGCAACGACGATGAGCCCGTCGGTATCCGCTGTGGCGAGCCATGGCCCCGCCTTGCCCCCGTGCCCGGATGTCCAAAGCACCGGGACGGCCTCGGCCAGGACTTGGCTTTCGGCTGTCTGTCCGAAGCCGTCACCGCCAGTGAGGACCACGTTGACGAGCTGCCCGGGGGACACCAGCTGGATGGACGCCGGATCCGACAATCTCAGCGGCACGGCGGCCGTGCCGGCAGGGCTTCCCGCGAGCAGGCCCGGTCCCAGAACCTGGGCATCGGTGAGGAGCTGGCCCCGGCGCAGGGGTGCGGCGAGCTGCTTTCCCTCGAACGCAGTCTTGCTGTCCGGGCTGCCGGAGGGGACCAGACCGGGAGGCACGCTGATACCGCTGATATCGCCGGGTTCAAGGGTCCTTCCGGCGGGGAGATCCACCGCCGCAGCGAACGCAGTGACGGTGTCCGCCGGTGCGGGAGCAAGCTGTTGAACCGTCAAGCCGGCCGCGATGCATAGCAGGAGGGTTGCAGTGAGCCGACGGTTCCGGCTAAGCCAACCGCTCAGGCGCCGCCGTGATGGCCGGCTACCGGGGCGCCGCCCGGCCGACTTCCCGGAACCAGTCCGGCGTCGGGAGGAGTGGGCGGCCGTGGACGACGTGATGGGAAGAACGCCGCCGGAGCGGAACACCTTGCGCGTCCAGCGACCGGATTCCGCCGCCGGCGATGGCCCGACGAGCCGGAAAAGTACGAGCCAAGGCGGCGGCAGGCAGGGAAGGGACGAACGCGCAAACGTCGTCAGGTGACCCGCGCTGAGGGAAAGTGCCATGCCGCCACGCTACGGACCCGGGGATGAGCGCGGCAGCGGCGATACCGCCTATGTGGATAACGCCATGCCGGTAATGGGCCCTCGGGCCCAGCCCTGGGGGCCTAGCTGGCCGGGGCGGCTGCGGGTGCCGGCGTAGGCGCCGGTGCGGCTGCCGGAGTGGCAGGAGCCGGGGAGACGGTGCTGCCCTTGGTGTCACGCGAATCGTTCCGGTAGAAGCCGGAGCCCTTAAACACGACGCCGACGCTGTTGAATTTCTTGCGCAGCGTGCCCTGGCACTCGGGGCAGGACGTCAGGGAGTTGTCCGTGAACGACTGCACGATCTCGAAGGCGTGGCTGCAGTCCTTGCAGGCGTATGCATAGGTGGGCACTGGAAATCCTCCTTTGGGACAAACGAGCAGGTCCCGTGCTGTCGAGGCCGGATCACTGTCGATCTGTCGATCGACCGGTTCCGTCACTAGCAGTCGCAGGGCCTGAGTGCTAATTCTATCACCCCGTCCGGGACCTCCCTCAGCCGAGCTGGATGATGCCGCCCGGGGTCAGTGCCGCGTGGACTCTGCGGTCGAACGACTCGGCCGGAATGCTGCCGGCGGGGAGCACCTCGGTGTCATAGACGACGGCGGCAGTGGGCAGCGCTCCGACGTCGGAGGCGTCTCCCGACGCTGCCTCGGACCCGGACACCGGCCCGAACGCCGACCCGGACCCGGACGCCGACGCCGCCCCGGACGCGGGGGAGAGAGCGGCCAGGGAGGCGAGGAATACGTCGTAGTAGCCGCCGCCCTGCCCGATGCGGTTGCCCGCGAAGTCCACGGCGGTGGCGGGGAGGAATATTCCGCTGGCGCCCCGCATGACCGCCGTACCGTGGCGCTCCCCGACAGGTTCCTGGATCGGAGCAAACCGGCTCCGGACAAACCCCGACGCCGGAGTCCAATACACCCAGCTGAGCTTCAGGTCGGGTTCGCACACCGGAAGCAGCACCCGGTGCCCGGCGTCCGCCAGGGCGGTCAACAGCGGCAGCGTGGGCGGTTCCGAGCCGACGCCGAGGTAAGCGGCGTAGGTGGCCGGGCGGCCGCCGGCCAGCCCGGCAGCCCACTGCAGCCCGTGGCGGGCGATGCGTTCGCCTGCCGCTTCCAGTTCCGCCGGCGAAAGCTTGGCACGCCTGGCCCTGTGGCTGGAGCGAATGTCATTTTTTGTTGCCATGCTGGCCCGTCCTCCGCCGCTTACAGCCCGCACCACACCGTCAGAGGGTCCGCGGTTCGGTCCGACTAATTACGCAATGATTGGTCCCTCCGTTAGATTAGTCGAGTGAATACACCCAACGCTTCCGTCCGCAAGGCTGTTATCCCCGCCGCGGGCCTTGGTACCAGGTTCCTTCCCGCAACGAAGGCCATGCCGAAGGAAATGCTGCCTGTCGTCGACAAACCGGCCATCCAGTACGTCGTCGAGGAGGCCGTGAACGTCGGCCTGAACGACATCCTGATGATCACCGGCCGCAACAAGCGGGCGCTGGAGGACCACTTTGACCGTGTTCCGACGCTGGAGTCCACCCTGGAGGCGAAGGGCGACACCGCCAAGCTCGAATCCATCCAGGCTGCCAGCAACCTCGGCGACATCCACTACGTCCGCCAGGGCGATCCCATGGGTCTCGGCCACGCGGTCCTGCGGGCCAAGCAGCACGTCGGCCAGGAGCCGTTCGCGGTGCTCCTGGGCGATGATCTCATTGACGCCCGCGACGAGCTGCTCAGCACCATGATCGAAGTCCAGGCCAAGACCGGCGGGTCGGTGGTCGCGCTGATCGAGGTGGACCCGTCCCAGATCAGCGCCTATGGCTGCGCCGACGTCGAGGCGATCGCCGGCGAGGAGTATGTCCGCATCAAGCAGCTCGTGGAGAAGCCTGACGTCGAGGACGCCCCGTCGAACCTGGCCGTGATCGGCCGCTACGTGTTGCACCCGGCAGTCTTTGACGTACTCGAGCGCACCGCACCCGGTCGCGGCGGAGAAATCCAGCTCACCGACGCGCTGCAGGAGCTTTCCGCCGGCACCGGAGAGGGGTCCGGCGTGTACGGGGTCATTTTCCGCGGCCGCCGCTACGACACCGGCGACAAGCTCAGCTACCTCAAGGCCTGCGTCCAGCTTGCCTGCGACAGTGAGGACCTGGGCCCGGGCCTGCGCGAATGGCTGCCCGGATTCGCGGCCAGCCTGACTCCCAGCCTCACCAAGTAACTTCCGTGGGGGGCAGCTTCACCTGGCCGGTGACCCTGGAGAGCGGCGACATCGTGCTGCGCCCCATCCGATACCGGGACCGCAAGGAGTGGACTGAGCTTCGGTCCCGCAACTGCGAGTGGCTGGCCCCGTGGGAGGCATCTAACCCGATGCCCGGCGGCGGGCTGCCCGACTACCACCAGATGGTGCGGTCGCTGAAGTCCCAAGCCGCGCAGGGATCGGCATTGCCCTTCGTGATCGCCGAATGGCGGCCCGGCCACGAGAAGCCGGTGATCGTGGGGCAGTTGACGGTGTCTTCGATCGTGTGGGGATCGGCCATGATGGCGACGCTTGGCTATTGGGTCGACAAGGACCGGGCCGGCCGGGGGATCGCCCCCACCGCTGTGGCGATGGCGACGGACTACTGTTTTGGTACGCTCGGCCTGCACCGCATGGAGATCAACATCAGGCCGGAGAACGGACCGAGCCTGCGGGTAGTGGAAAAACTCGGTTTCCGGGACGAAGGATTCCGGCCCCGGTTCCTGCATATCAACGGTCAATGGGCCGACCACCGGACCTTTGCGCTCACGGCCGAGGAAGTGCCGGAAGGCCTTCTTGCGCGGTGGTTGCGAAGCCGCCCGGCCTGAGCCGGTGATGCGGGTCTGACCAGCGACAACGCCTGGGGCCGGTGAATTGGCGCCGCGCGTGCGACACACCCCTGACAATGCGGCGCCGCACCACCTATACCTCATACGGTTTTGAGTGTGGACTTCCCTCTTAGCAGCTCTGTGATCCTTGTCATTGCTGTTGCGCTCTGGATCGTGTGGGTGGCGCCTTACGTTCTCCGGAACGGGCGCCACCAACTGCAGCCTGCGGGCGATTTCCTGGCGGACGTCGTCGACATGGGACCGGCAGATCCACAAGCGGGGAAGGTTATGAAAATGGCGGGGCACCAGGAGAAACCCATGATCAGCAACCAGCGCGCAGAACCTGCCGCCGGCACCGCAGGGCCTCCGGCGACGCCTGTGCCTGCCCGGGCCGCCTCGGCGTCCCCGGCGTTCCGGATCCGTTGGGGGCGGCTCGTGCTGGCGTTGGCAGGGCTGCTCGCCCTGCTCACGGCAGTGGTGTCCGCCGGCCTTCTTCTCTTCGGCGTTGGCACCGGCGTACTGCCGATCGCTGCCCTGTGCGGCGCCGTCGTGTCCGTGGCGCTGCTCCGCCGCCTCGCTGTCCGTGACCGCCGGCGGAAGATGAACGCCGCTTTCCGCGCCGCCATGGGGGGCCCGGGACACCGTACCGCGCGGCCGTCCGCGCCCGAACACGTCCCCGCCCTTCCTGCTGACCGTCCCGCTGCGCGGCCGGAAAGCCCGCTGTTCGACGCCGAAGCGGGTCGGGACACTCCGGAACCTGAATCGAAACCGCTGACCGCGCTGGATCTCCGCCAGGCTGCCCTGGCCGAGGCCGCAGCCTCTGGCGACACTGCGGCGGCCGTGGCCGCCGGAGCGGGGGCCGCTGCCGAGGGCTCCAGTTGGGAGCCCGTCGACGTTCCCAAACCGACCTACGTTGAAGCGGCGAAGGCCGAACGCGCGGCCCCCATGCCGCTCGATCTCCCTGAGGCGCCGAAGGCCGTCGGCAAGCCGTCGCTGAAGCAAGCCTCGGCACGGCCTGCCGCGTCCGACCGCCGGACCTCTGACGATTCGGAAGCGAAGCCGCTCGGCAAGGCCCAGAGTGCCTTGAGCAACCTCGACGACGTCCTCCAGCGGCGGCGCGCCTGACCTTTCCCGCACCTGCGGAGTCCTCGCCCCGGGCAGCCAGCAATGGCTGCCCGGGGTTTTTCATTGCCCCATTTGATTGGCTATTGGATTACCCCGTGGCGACGCTGACGGTGGCGCCTGCGGTAGCCTCTGGTCATGACAAGAATTTGCGTCGCCGGCGGAACTGGCCAGGTGGGCAGGGAAGTGGTGCGCCAGGCTGTTGATGCCGGGCACTCCGTGGCCGTCCTGAGCCGCAACCTTCCGGTTGCCGGCGCCGCCGGCAGCACTGCGGACGCGGAGTACTTCCGCGCAGATGTGACGACCGGGGAGGGGGTAGCGGCCGCCGTGGCCGGGGCCGACGTCGTGGTTGACTGCCTGGAGGGACGCTCCGGGAAAGCGCGGAAGGGCTTTGCCGACGGCGGCGCGCGGCTGCTGGCCGCCGCCCAGGACGCGGGGACGGCCAAGGCCGTCATGCTGTCCATCGTGAATTGTGACCGCAGCAACGCGGCCTTCTACCGCTCTAAGGCTGCCAAGGAACATGTCTACGCGCTGTCCGGGCTGGACACTGCAGTAGTCCGGGCCACCCAGTTCCACTCATTGCTGGCGATGATGTTTGGCGCCGGAGAGAAGCTTCGGATTATCCCCGTGATCAGGCGCGCCCGGTTCCAGCCCGTCTCGCCGGCCGACGTCGCGATGATGCTCCTGGAAACCGCCCTGGCGCCGTCGCCGCCACCAGAGTCGCCCTCTGCTGGTCCACGGCACCGCCTGCTGACCATCGGCGGACCCCAAATCAAAGACATGGCCGATTTTGCCAGGGAGTGGCAGCGGTCCACCGGGTCGAAGGGGCATATGGTGAGCCTGCCGCTGCCCGGGGCCATGGGCCGCTACCTGCGGGCGGGGCTCAACGTCGTGCCGGAGGCGCGACACGGCAAGGAGACATTCGAGGGCTGGCTGGCAAAGAACGCAGATAGTTTGTAGCCTAGGGAGACCGGCAACGCCGTTCCGTCAGGATCGGCGTTGTTTCGGGGCTATAGCTCAGTTGGTAGAGCGCTTCGTTCGCATCGAAGAGGTCAGGAGTTCGAATCTCCTTAGCTCCACAAATAGCAGGGATTCGTGGGTCATCGGTACCCCGGATTAAACACTTTGATATAACTTTGGGCCCTCGAATCCAAAGGTCCAATCGCCAGCATGTTGTCCCTCATGCCGGTGACCACAGCGGCCCTTGCCGATCGGTTGATGGATTGCAACCGCTCAGCGGCAGGTTCGTGCCGTCCGGGACGTTCCCCTGCCCGGGCTGCACGCCACAGACCTCCTCCGGCGACACGCTGCCTCGTCCGGCGCTGCGTTTCGGCGACGTTGAGTTAGGCTGTCCGAGGATCCGCGAGGACCAAGAATTTGGGGGATACATCTTGAAATCGAACACACGCATGCCCGCCGTCCTGGCAACCCGGACGGCAGATGCGGCCCTGGCGCTCGGCGCCGCGGGCCCCGCCCAGGAACGAACCTGCGCACGAGGCTACGTCCTCGCGGTCGCAGGGGATGGAGCCGAGGGCTACTTTGCCAGCTCGACGGGCGGAGTCCCGGGCGGCGGCGGCCCCACAGGTAGAGGCGCTTCCACAGTCCCCGGCTGACCGCCGACGAAGCGCGCAGGCACCTGAAGGTCCTGGAGACCCTCACCACCCGGCCCGCCTTCGACAAGAAGGCATCCGTGACCGCCAGATGCTTCCGCAACGAGGTCACGAGCCGCGACTACGCTAAGTGGCTGTTCCAGCTGGTAACCGGTGAGTACTGCGTCCCGCTGCGGCGGGTCGTCTCACCGACCCTGGACGGCGCCGCGCACCCGTTCGACGCACCGGCAAAGCCTGCATAAGTCGGTCCGAAAACGCCTGCGAACTCGGTTACTAGCCAGCGGTGCGTAAACCTGCAACTGCCGCACACATGAAAGATCTACGCCGGGAAACAGCGACTGCCCCGGGCCCGAGGGAAGCCGTCCGACCAGGGCTCCCGGGACTCAAACTTGGCGGACGTGGTGCCAATGCCACGGAGCGCCCGAGCACACCGTAAAGGTGTCGGGGCGGAGATTCGGTGCTGCCACCGTATTGAACCGCACATTGGCACGGCCCGGATAGCTCAGCGAATAGAGCGTCCCGCTCCTAAGGGGAAGATCGCAGGTTTGAATCCTGCTTCGGGCACGCATTACCCCGCGGCCGGAACGGACCGGAGCGGTGCGAACGACGAAAGCTTGGCACCGATGAGTGAAAACCTGAAGAATCTCCTTGAAACGGCCGTACCGTCCCGCCGTGGCCTTATCGTTGCCGCGCTGGCAGGAACCGCGGCGGCCATGACCGGACTGTCGCCCGCCGTCGCGGCGACGACCGTTGCGGCGTCGAACGGATTCACATTCCAGGGCGAGAACCGCAGGCTCGGCACATCGAGAAATCAGCTGCCGACATCGTGGGGGACCAGCGGTGCACTGCAGGGCTTCCTCGGGCAGCACGCGTCCACGGCCAAGCAGCGGGTCGTCGACCTGTTCGTCAATTCCACCCAGAAGACCTTCCAGGTGAAGGCCTACCGGTTGGGAAACTATGCCGGGCTGGGCCAGCGCCTGGTCTGGTCCTCGCCTGTAACACCAGTCGTTGCGCAGGCCCCGGCCACCGTGGACCCGGCCACCCGGGCGACGTTCTGTAACTGGAAAGTCAGCCTCAAGGTGGACACCTCGGCGTGGCCCGAAGGATTCTACTACCTGGTCCTCTCCGCCCCGTCGCCCTGGTACTCCCGGACCCCGTCCCCGCAGGCCCACATGATCCCGCTCGTGGTGGAATCGGCGTCCCTGGCCGGCAAGGCCGTGCTGGTCTTCAACGACCTGACCATGCAGGCCTACAACAAATGGGGCGGGGCGTCCCTGTACACCGGGCGTGACGGCAAAGTACCGACCCGGTCCCTCAAGGTCTCGTTCGACCGGCCCTACGCCAATCCTGACGTGTTCGAGACCTACAACGTTCCGATGATCCGCACCGCTGAGAGCATCACCGACAGCCGGGTGTCGCTGGGCTACACCACCGAAGCACGGCTGGCTGGAAACCCCGCTCTCCTCACCGGAGCGGCCGCGATCCTGTTCTCGGGCCACTCCGAGTATTGGTCGCACGGACTGCGCCGCAGCGTCGAAGCAGTACGGGACGCCGGGACAAACGTGGTGTTCTTCGGTGCGAACAACGTTTACTGGCGCATCCGCACCGAACCCTCCGCCCTCGGACCCGACCGCCTTGTCGTGTGCTACCGGGAAGCTGCGCTGGACCCCCTCGCGTCGGCGCACCCGGAGCTGGCCACCACCCGGTGGCAGGATGGCCCCTCCCCGGAGCCGGCGTGCTCGCTGACCGGAAGCATGTATGGGGACCTCGGCGTCACGGGCTTGTTCACCGTCACCGAACCCTCGTTCTTCGCCTTCCAGGGAACCGGGGTCAAGCGCGGAGCGACGTTCCCGGGCCTGATTGCAGGGGAGACTGACGCCAACTGCAACCTCCCGTCCCAGCCCGGCAACCTCGTGATCTTCTCGCACTCACCCGCGCCCGGTTCTTACCGAGCCAAGGACTGGAGCGACGGCTCCATTTACACCACCAAATCCGGATCGGCCGTCATCAATATGGCCACAACCAACTGGCTGGCGGCCCAGTATGACCCCGCCGTCCCGGCCCGTTCACGCGACTTCGCCGCCCGGGTCACCCGCAACATCATCACCGCGGCCGCCCAGGGGCCCATCGGGCAGCGCTACGGGGGGACGGCCGTCTAAGCCCCGGGAAGGAGTTCCGACCTGGACGTGGTGCGCCGGCTCGGTATCCCCTACGCTGACACCGGAGCCGACGACGATGGGGGTAGGGAGCAGCGATGAGTGAGCAGGGGGAACCGCATCCAATTCCGCTGCGGAAGCATGAAGAGATGGCCGACCATCAGGCCCTGCCTCCTGGCTGGCACAACCCGAGTCCGCTGCCCCCGGGCTGGGACGCGAGCCAGGTCCACACCTACCCCTCCTTCCAGGACCCCCGTGCCCGCGTCGCCCCGCCGATCCGGCCCTTCCGGGGCGCGCTCAGGGTCACCGCAGCCCTTACCGTCGGCGCGCTCCTGTTCACCTTCAGCCTCTACCTGCATGGTTACCTGAAACCCTCAGCGTTCCTCGGCGGCCCCGCGCAAGCTCCCGCCCCCGCGCAAGCTCCCGGCAACAGTGACACCGGCCCCCTGATTTACCACACCGGCCCGGACCCCGCCGGGTCTCCGGCACCGGCTGACGCTGACGGCTCCGTGCCCCTCACCGGCTACCCGACCCCGGGCCGTGAAGAGGCCTCTGCCCCGCTCGGGCGCCCCGCACCGGTGCCTGCCAAGTCCGCAGCCTATACCTTCATGGACAAAGGCGATGACGGGCAGCCGGTCAGGTACGACCCGTGCCGGCCCATCCACTACGTCACCCGTGCCGCCAACCAGCCATCGGACGGAGCGGAACTCATCCAGCAGGCCATCTCCGCCGTCTCCCGCGCGACCGGGCTGGTGTTCATCAACGACGGGCCCACCACGGAGGCGCCGTCAGCGCAACGCGACCCTTACCAGCCGGCCCGGTACGGTGACCGCTGGGCGCCGGTGCTCATCGCCTGGGAAACCACCGCCGAGGAGCCCCGCTTCACCAACCCCGACGAGGGTTACACCATCCTGGGCATCGGAGGCAGCGAGGACGTCAGCATCGGAGACACCGGCTACACCTACGTCAGCGGCCAGCTGAAACTGAACGCGCCCGCCCTGCACTCCATCATCGAAGATGAAGGCCCGGCGCAGGCCCGCGGCACCATCGAACACGAACTCGGCCACGTCGTGGGACTGGGCCACGTCCAGGACCCGTCCCAACTGATGAGCCCGACCGACTCCGCCGGCTTGAACAGCTACCAGGCCGGGGACCTCAACGGCCTGGCCATTCTCGGCCAGGGGGAGTGCCGGCCCGGGATCTGACCGGGGGAGCCGGGGCGGTCCTGCCCTGCATGAGAACACAGCTCATGATCACCGTCCGAGGGGATTCGGGGACCGGCGGTTTCCCTTCCTGTCAGGGGGTGATGCCGGCTCTCCCGGCCGGGCTTGGAACCAGGGAGCCTTTCAGCGTCCCGCTCTGTACTGTCGGCGTCGATGATGCACTCGGCGACGGAGTCGGAGCCTCCGTCGCCGGCGCCGTGGGAGAAGGCGTCGAAAGCGTGACCGTGAACTTTCCGTCCGGGCCATGCGTCACCGAGCCGTGTTCGAAATCCACCGCCGTCCCGCCAGCCACGGCGTGGACGCCGCTCATGGGGTATCCCAGGGCATCCAAGTCCGAGGTGCTGACTCCATCCATCCAGGCGTTGGGCAGGTAATGGACTCCTGCGCCGGCCTTGTAGAAGATGCCGCCGTTCTGGAACCACTGGCCGGCAACGGAGATGGCTCCGGTCACTTCATCGGGTTGGCCGGTAACTTCGTTGCCGGAGATGTAGCCGGTGACTTTGACGCCGCCGGCCGCGAGGTATTCCTTGTAGAAGTCCCCAAGCACGACGTGGGCGTGGCCCGGGTCCTCGTTGAAGACGGGGACCCACACGCCGTTCCAGGAGATCATGCCCTGCTCGAAGTTCTGGTAGACGTAGCTTGCCCCGGCGTCCCGGACGCTGATCTCACTTGAGGTGGGGAACCCGAGCAGGCCGCGCTCTGCACCGGCCTGGGCGTACAGGGAGCGGACCGCACCCAGCGTGGCGTGGGCGCCGCGGGACGCGGTCCAGTAGATGATCCCGCCTTTGAACTGCTGGTAGACGCCGCCTCCGACTGTTGCCTTTTCCTCGGTGATCGGCAGCCCGAGTTTGCCGGCGTCGGAGCCCTGGCTTCTGTACTCGCCGAGGATCCCGCCACGCACCGAATGGGCGCCGGTTGCCCGCGACCAGTAGATGATCCCGCCTTTGAACTGCTGGTAGACGCCGCCTCCGACCGTTGCTCTTTCCTCGGTGATCGGCAGTCCGAGTTTGCCGGCGTCGGAGCCCTGGCTTCTGTACTCGCCGAGGATCCCGCCACGCACCGAATGGGCGCCGGTTGCCCGCGACCAGTAGATGAGCCCGTACCGGAAGTTCTGGACCCGGTCCGCGTGGCCACTGTACTCGTTGGAAGTCGGGGCTCCGAGGGTGCGCCCCTGGGAGTTGTAAAGGGAGCCGATGGCTCCGCCGGTGGTGTATCCGGCCGCGTCCGCGGGCACAGATGCGGCGACGGTGCTGCCTGCGAGGGCCAGGACGGCCATGGCGAGCGAGAGCGGGCGGTGCATGAACACTGCAGACCTCATATTTTCCGCAGCGCATAGCGCTGCCTCGAACCGGTGATGTCGGGCTTGACGCCGGCTGAGACAGTTCCCCCGCCTGATTGTTTCCCCCAAGGAGGACAATACGTGCAACTCACTAATTTATGCATATCGAATCGGGATCAAACAGGGGTGGATCCGGAGGGGATCTTTGTCGCGCGTGAGGATTTCCTGCGACGCCCAACGGATTTTCCTGGTGACCGGCTCCGACGGGTTCTGCCTTAGCCTTGGTAGTGACACGAGGAGAACAATGACCACCCTGAAAGAACGCCTGCACGCCGACGTCGTGAGCCACATGAAGGACCGCAACAAAGTTGCCCTCACCACCGTCCGCAACGTCCTGGGCGAGATCGAAACCCGCGAGAAATCGGGCAAGACGCCGATCGTGCTGGATGACGCGCAGGTTACCTCGCTCCTGCAAAAGGAAGCCGCCAAGCGCCGCGACACGGCCCGCATCTACACCGAGGCCGGCGAGACCGAGCGTGCCGCCGCCGAGATCGCCGAGGCTGAGGTGATTGAGGCCTACCTGCCCAAGGCGCTCACCGCCGCGGAGGTCGAGGCCATCGTGGACGAGGCCATCGCGGCGCTCAAGGCCGACGGCGTCGAGCTGTCCCTGCGCCAGCTGGGGGCCGTGATGAAGCCCGTCACCGCCAAGGTGGCCGGACGTTTCGACGGCAAGGCCGTCAGCGAAATCGTGCGCAACCGTCTCGCGCAGCAATGAGCCTGATCCGGCTGCACGACATCGGGGTCCGGTTCGAGAACGCACAGATCCTCCGCGAGGCGTTCTTCCGCCTGGAACCGGGGGACAGGGTGGGCCTGATCGGGAAGAACGGTTCCGGGAAGACGACCATACTCAAGCTGATCCTGGACCAGGTCTCCCCGGACGCCGGGACGGTCACCCTGGAGCAGGGCACCAAGGTGGGGTACTTCTCGCAGTTTTCCGAGCTGGATGGCGAGGCGGCCATCCTCGAGGTCCTTGACGGGCTGTTCGTCGAGATCAAGGCTGCCGAGGCCGAATTGGCGGACATTGACGCGGCTATCGCGGCAGACCCTGCCGGCGACGAGCTGGACCGGCTGATCCGCCGCCAGGCCGAGCTGTTCGAGGACATGGACCGTCTCGACGGGTGGGATTACACGCGCCGCATTGACACCGTCCTGACCACGCTGGGGTTCAGCGAGGCTCACCGCACGTGCGCCATTGACGAACTCTCCGGAGGGTGGCGCAACCGCGCCGCCCTGGCCAAGATCCTGCTGGAGGGCCCGGACGTGTTGCTCCTGGATGAGCCCACCAACTACCTGGACGTGGCCGGCGTCGAATGGTTGGAGAGCTGGTTCCGCGACTACCGCGGTGCCGCGATCATCGTCTCGCACGACAGGAAGTTCCTCGATGCCGTGGTCACCCGGATCATCGAGGTAGAAAACTTCCATCTGCACGAATACCCGGGGAATTTCGCCGAGTACGTTGTCCAGAAGCAGTTCCGGCTCAAGACGCTCGAGGCCCAGTTCGTCCATGAGTCCGAGCTCCTGGCCTTTGAAGCCGAGGGCATCGCCGACCGGCGCGAGGCCGCCAAGGCTGCCAGCCGCGGGCTGGGGAACCAGCTGGCCAAGATCAAGAAGGCACGCACGCCCCGGCCGGTCGACCAGATCGTCACGGAGATCTATGGCGGCCTGCATGTGAAGGACGTGCTCTGCCGGGTAGACGGCCTGGCCAAGTCCTACGATGACAAAGTGTTGTTTGAGGACCTGAGCTTTGAGATCCGCCGCGGCAACAGGATCGTGGTCCTGGGCTCCAACGGCAGCGGCAAGTCCACGCTGCTCAAAGTGCTGACCGGGGAGGAACCGGCGGATTCCGGTGATGTGGTCTGGGCCAAGGGGCCGGGTTTCGTTTCGTACAACAAAATGCTGGACGAGCTCGACGACGCCGACACTGTTTCGCACGCGGTCAACGCGCTGCCGGACAGCCTGGCGTTCAGCGCGACGAAGAAGTCCGTCAACAGGTTCCTCGCGATGTTCCAGTTCTCCGAGGCGGACCTCAAGCAGAAGATCGGGAACCTCTCCGGCGGGCAGAAAGCACGCGTCGCCATGGCGCAGTGCCTGCTGTCCGGGGCCTCGGTCCTGCTCCTGGACGAGCCCACCAACCACCTGGACATGTCCAGCACCCAGGTGATGGAGCGGGCGCTGCTCCATTTCCCCGGGGCCGTGGTGGTGGTCAGCCACGACCGGTTCTTCACCGAAAAGATCGCCAACCGGCAGCTTGTGTTCGGCAGCGACGGCTCGGAGCCCGGAGAGGTCGACGTCCGCGCCGCCTGAAGGAACTGTCGTGACGGACCGAGACTTGGCGCTGCGGGGCTCCGCCACGGCGGTCGGCCTGCCGCCGAGCGGAGACGGCCGGTCCGCGGGATAATGAGAGCATGACCGACCAGCAGCAGGACCGCGACCCGTGGGAAGAGTTTGACAGGCTCAAGCCCGCGGGCCCGGACCGCGTTGCCGGCTACCCCGGAGGCGAGCCCCAGGGCTTTGGTTTCCGGACCGGCGTCCGCAGCGCGCGTGTGGCCTTCGGGTTTGCCGTCTACTCGTTGGCGCTCGGCAGCATCCTGGTCCTCACCGGGGCTGTCGTCTTCATCGGCAGGGGGAACTGGCTCCTGCTCGGTCTCATGGTGCTGATCGAACTCGTCTTCGTCCTGGCCTTCCGGCGGCTCGTGGCCCAGGCCCGGAACCGGCGCTCCTCCAGTTAGGGCACGGAATGGCTCCGGACCGGCGCCCGCGGCCCGGACCGGCGCCCTTCGCCCGGTGCCCGCGGGCCGCTCCGCTAGAGCCAGCCCTTCTTCTTGAAGATGACGTACATGAGCGCCGCCGTGCCGATCATGAGCCCGATCGCCATTGGGTAGCCCAGGGTCCAGTGCAGCTCGGGCATGACGTCGAAGTTCATGCCGTAGAGCCCGGCCACGAAGGTCGGTGCGAAGAAGATCGCGGCCCACGATGAGATCTTCTTGACCTGTTCGTTCTGTTCCGCGCTGGCCTCGTTCTGGCGGTTGGCGGTCAGTGTCCCGTCCAGGGTGAGCGCGTTCTGCAACAGGTCCCGGAAGGAATCGGCGCGGGAAATCAGCCGCTCCACATGGTCCTCGACGTCGCGGAGGCTGTGCTGCAGTTCGGTGTTCACCATGTACTTTTCGAAGCCACGGCGGAGTTGGTGCATCATGGCCGGCAGCGGATGGATGGCGCGCTGGAAATGGATGACCTCGCGGGCGAGTTCGTAGATGCGCCGGGACACCAGCGGGTCGCCGCTGAAGAGCTGGTCCTCGATCTCGTCGATGTCGTTTTCCAGCCCGGCCACCACCGGCCCGTAGTCATCCACCACCTGGTCCATGAGTGCGTACAGGACGGCCTCGGGGCCGTGGCACAGCAAGTCCGGGCGGCTCTCCAGCCGGCGCCGGACGTGGCCCACCACTTTCGTCTCGGCGTGCCGGACCGTGACCACGAAGTTCCGGCCCGTGAAGACGTGCAGTTCGCCGAACTCCACGGTCTCGGTCTCATCCAGATACCGGGCAGGACGGAGCACCGTAAACAGGTTGTCGTCGTACCGTTCCAGTTTGGGGCGCTGGTGGGCCGAGATCGCGTCCTCCACGGCCAGCCGGTGCAGTCCGAATTCCGCCGCGACGGCTGCCATTTCGTCCGGCGTGGGCCGGTACAGGCCAATCCAGGCCATGCCGCCGTGCTCTGCCAAGGTCTCGAAGGTCTGCTCGAGGTTCCGCGGCTCGGCGCTGCGCTTGCCATCCACGTAGACGGCGTTGTCGATGATAGTCACCGGAACATTATCCAGTGTTTGCCTGTTGTTCGGCGGAAGCGGCCCGGCGCGACGCCGGCCGGCCGGGGGCGAGTGCGCTGCCCTGGGCGAGCCTGCTGATCAGCGGCTCGGTGCGGTAGGGGATATGGGTGTGCAGCGCCAGGACGGTTTCCGTGCGGATCACGCCCTTGATCCGAAGAATGGACCGGAGGGCGGCCTGGAGATTGTGGGTATCCGTCGCCACCACGCGGCACCAGACGTCGCCTCGTCCGGAGATCTCATGGACTTCCAGGACCTGGGCGATCAGCCTGAGGGCGCCCACCACGCCGTCGAGCTCCCGGTGGTTGACCTCGATCGTCACGAACGCGACGACGTCGTATCCCACCGCCTCGAGGTCGATCTCACGGCCGCCGTCGTGCAGGATGCCCGAGCGAAGCATGCGCCGCACGCGCGACTGGGCGGTGTTCCGCGCGATGCCCAGGGCATCGCTGAGCTCGCCGATCTGGATCCGCGGATCCCGGATCAGCTCCAGCAGGATCTTCAAGTCGGTGGGGTCCAGACTGTTCAAATCATCACTCCGGTTCACTTCAACAGTCAGAGAATGACTGTTTTGCTCAATTTTGGCACAGAATTTGGCTATCCAGATCATTGGTATTGCAGTCTGTAGGTATAAATCTTTCGACCGGGCCGTCGGTGTTCCCCACAGGGAACACATGCGGCCCGATTTCATGCAAGGGCACGGACATGACAGTCTTCAGCGAACTCCGCATGCGCCCGGCTACAGCTGACCGCTGGGGCTGGGATGCTTCCACCACCGCGCGGCTCGTCATGGCAGGCGTGGTGATCTTCACGCTGCTGGTCGGCGCGAATCTTGCGACGCCGCTGTACCCCCTGCTGCAGGCAAAGCTCGGCATTACGGCGCTCGACGTCACGGTGGCGTTCTCCGCCTATGTGCTGGCGCTCGTGGCAACCCTGGTCCTGGCCGGTCACTGGTCCGACCACATCGGACGGCGCGCGGCCCTGGTGCTGGCGGTCCTCGTGGGCCTGGCCGGCGGTTTCGTCTTCGCCACCGCGGGCAGCCTTGCGGCATTGTGCGCCGGCCGCGCCCTGCAGGGCGTGGCCGTGGCGCTCGCCACCGGCGCCAGCTCGGCAGCCCTGCGCGAACTCCTGCCCAGCCGGCCGGAGTGGGCCTCCCGGTTCACGCTCCTGGCCTCGGCCGGGGGCGTCGCTGCCGGCCCTGCGATCGGCGGAATGCTCTCGCTCCTGCCCGGCCCGACGTCGACGCCGTACTACCTGCACTCCGTCGTCCTCGCGGCCGTGCTGGTGCCGCTCTACCTGCTCAAGGCACGGCCCGCGATCACCCTTCACGCCGGCCCCCAGCCGCTGCGCGTTCTGGCGCCGCGGCGGCCCTCGGTCTCGTCTGACGCGCGCGGCGCCTTCTGGCTGGCGTCGTCCGTAGGCTTCCTGAGCTTCACCGTCTTCGGCTTCTGCCTCTCCCTCGCGCCCGGCTACTTTGCCCAGATTGTCCACGCCGATTCACGGCCGCTGATCGGCCTCCTGGCCGGACTGACGCTGGGCTCCTCGGCCCTGAGCCAGCTGCTGGCTATCCGGGGACGGTTCGCCGTGCCCGCCGGCCTGGCGGTTCTGGGCGTCGCTGTCCTGCTGATTGCCGCGGCCGCCGCCGGCAGCAGCCCGTGGCTGCTCATCCTGGCCAGCATCGCGGCCGGCGTGGGACAGGGCGTGGCCTTCCGCACAGTGTTCAACGATGTGGCCGGCAAAGTGGAGGCCGCCCGGCATGCCCAGATCATCAGCACCGTTTACGTCATCACGTATCTCGGGAGCGCCTTCCCGGTGATCGGGCTGGGGCTCGCGGCCGGGATCGTGGGGCTGCAGGCCGCCGTCGCCGGCTTCGTGACCGTATGCGCCGCCGCCGCGCTGACCCTGGCGGCCATCACGCTGCGGAGCGCGCTGCGCCGTCGCGCCTGAGCCGGCTGGCCTGCGCCGTCGGGCTTGCGCCGGGGGTCCCTGGACGCCCGCGGGATCAGCGGATGCCGCGGGAACGGTTACGGCAGGGGGCCGTGGTTGCCCTGGATGTGGTCGAAGACCAGCGTTGTTTCGGTGTGGCCCACGACGGGGTCGGTGGCCAGGTTGTCCAGCACCCAGTCGCGGAGGTCCTCGGTGGTGGCAACGGCGATGTGCAGCAGGTAATCCACCGACCCGGAGGTGTGGAAGGTCGAGAGCACGGCCGGGAGGTTCGGGACCCGGGAGGTGAAGCGGTCGATCTGTTCGCGGTCGTGGGCGCGGAGCCGCACGGCGATGAGCGCCTGGACCGAGCGGCCGATCGCGGACAGGCTCAGGTTGGCCTCGAAGCCTTCGATGATGCCGCGCTCCGACAGGGCGCGGGTGCGCATCAGCGCCGTCGACGGCGCGATCCCCACGAGCTCTGCCAGCTGCTTGTTCGAGATCCGGGCATCCGCGACGAGGGCAGCGAGCAGGCGCTCGTCGATCGCGTCCAGCGGCTCGCCGGCTCCCGGCCGAACATTCTTCGCACTGCTGCTCACGGATCCTCCATCTGGTGTTGTGAGTTCATCATAAACGGCAATATCCGACAGTTCCATTCAGAACCCCTGTAAAACCTCGAATTATTGCCAGATACTTGCGGAATTCAATGGCGAATGTTCGTAAGGAGTTACGGTGCTCTCTCAAGATTCACTGGCGGTACACGCAGGACGGGACGGGCTCGCGGAACTGGGCGTGCACGCGGTGCCCATCGATTTGTCTACAACGGCGCCGCTGCCGTCCGTGCATGACGGCGGCCTGGCCTACGAGCACATGGCCACCGGCGGGTCCCACGTGGAGGGCCAAAGCACCGTCTACCAGCGGTTGTGGAATCCCACCGTGGCACGCTTCGAGTCAGGCGTCGCTGTCCTGGAAGGCACCCCCGAGTCGGTCGCCTTTGCCACCGGAATGGCGGCGCTGAGCGCGGTGCTCCTCGCCGTGGTGGCAACGGGCAAGAGGCATGTGGTGGCCGTGCGGCCGCTCTACGGCGGCAGCGATTACCTGCTCGCTTCCGGGGTCCTTGGCAACGAGATCACCTTTACGACGCCGGAGGGCGTCCGCTCCGCGCTCCGGCCGGACACGGGCCTGGTGATCCTGGAGACGCCGGCCAACCCGACCCTCGAGCTCGTCGACATCGCCGCGGTTGCCGCCGCCGCCGACGGGGTGCCGCTGCTGGTGGACAACACGTTCGCCAGCCCGGTGCTGCAGCAGCCCTTCAGGCACGGCGCCGCCATGGTCCTGCACAGTGCCACGAAGTTCCTGGGCGGCCACGGCGACGCCATGGGCGGCGTGGTGGCCGCAGCCCCTGAATGGGCGGTGCGCCTGCGCCAGATCCGGGCCGTGACCGGCGGAATCCTGACCCCGTGGCCGGCCTACCTGCTGCACCGCGGGCTGGCAACGCTCCCCGTCCGGGTGCGTGCCCAGCAGGCCAGCGCCGAGAAGGTCGCAGTGGCGTTGTCCGGGCACGGGCTCGTCAAGCGCGTCTACTACCCGGGGCTGGCCGAATGCGACCCGCAGAGCCTCATCGGCACGCAGATGTCCGGCCCGGGGTCTCTCATGGCCTTCGAACTCGCCAGCGCCGAGCACGCCGAACGCATCCCGGCCGCCGTCGGCATGATCACGCACGCCGTCTCCCTTGGAGGGATCGACACCCTCATTCAGCACCCGGCCGGGCTTACCCACCGGCCGGTCGAGGCCTCGGCCAAGCCGCACGCGAGCCTGCTGCGGATCTCGGTGGGACTGGAGGACCCGGCCGACATCGTTGCCGACCTCGTGCAGGCGATCGAGGCCACCCGGTAGCTGGCGGCCCGGGGCCTACCGGGACGCGGCGGCCGGGCCGGTTCCGGCGGCGGGCGCGGATGCCGGATGCGCGACGGCGGTGATCACCGCCGTCGCGCCGGCCAGTCCAATGACCGTCAGGGCCAGGGCCGTCCAGCCGAGGCTCTGGAACACCAGGCCGCCGGCCCAGCCGAGCACGCTGGAGCCGAGGTAGTACGCAAGGTTGTACAGCGAGGCAGCCTGCGCCCGGCCGGTCGTGGCGATCAGCCCGGTCCAGCCTGAACCGATGCTGTGCGCTGCGAAGAATCCGCCGGTGAACAGCAGCAGCCCCACCAAAATCGGGACCAGCAGTTGGGTGAGCGTCAGGGCCAGGCCGGCCGCCATCAGCCCGGTGCCGGCGATCAGGACTGTGCGCCGGCCGAACCGCAGGGTCAGCCCTGCTGCCCAGCGCGCCGAAACGGTGCCGGAGAGGTAGGCCAGGAAAATCAGGCTGATCGCGGTGGCGGGCAGGCTGAACGGCGCCCCGGAGAGCCGGAAGCCGAGGTAGTTGTAGACGGCCACAAAGCCGCCCATGAGCAGGAACGCCTGGAGGTACAGGGCCAGCAGCCGGGGGTTGCGGGCATGACCGGACAGCGTGCGCAGGGCCCCCCGGAAGCCGCCCGCCGCTGCGGCGGTGAACCCCCGGGCCCGCGGCACGAGGAGCAGAAACACGACGGCCGCCGCGGTGGCCAGAACGGAGACCGCAAGGGCCGCGGCCCGCCATCCCCACAGTTCGCCGACCGGTCCGGCGACCAGCCGGCCCGCCAGGCCGCCCAAGGTGGTTCCGGCGACGTAGCTTCCCGCGGCGAGCGCGGCGTGGGCCTTGTTGACCTCTTCGTTGAGGTATGCGATCGCGATGGCCGGGATGCCGCCCAGGGCCATGCCCTCCAGCATCCGCAGCCCCAGCAGTACGGGGAAGCTGGGGGCCAGGGGGACCAGCAGGCCCAGGATGGTCGCCGCGCTGATGCCCCACATCATCGCCCGGACCCGGCCAATCCGGTCGGCCAGGAAGGACCACGGGAGCACCGTCAGGGCCAGGCCCACGGTGGCCAGCGAGATCGTCAGCGCGGCCTCAGCGGCCGATATCTTCAGATCCGCGGCCAGGATGGGGAGGACCGCCTGGGTGGAGTAGAGCTGGGCGAAGGTCGCGACGCCGGCGAAGGCGAGCCCGGCGAGGATCCGGCGGTATGCCTCGGAGCCCTTCGGATGACCGGCCCACGTGACGGGTGCGGGCGCGGGACTCAACACCGGGCCCGGCGCGGGCCCGGGGCCGGGGCCGGGCGTGGTGGTGGAGGTGGCGGATAAGCGAGGCATGCCTTCAGCGTAGAACCTGCCCGAGGGATGCTTCCAATGCATGATTTCCATAGAATAGATAGCAAATATGGAATAGTGCGACGTGCGGGCCGGGGTGGGAAAGGTGGCGGGTAAAGCGTGGACGCAGAACACAAACAGCTGGTGCAGCTGCTTCCCCTCCTGCCGCTGCTGGCACAACTCGGCCGGACGGAGCACATTACCGAGACTGCGGAGCTCCTGGGCCTGCCACAGTCGACCGTGAGCCGGGCGGTTGCGCGTGCCAGCGCCATCGTGGGGACGGACCTCGTGATCCGGGACGGCCGCGGCGTGCGGCTGACTCCGGCGGCGAAGTCACTTCTGCCCCACATTGAAGCGGCCCTGGCCGAGTTCCAGACGGGCCTGGCTGGGGTCCGGCACGAATCGGACGTGGTCCGGGGCCGGATCGCCGTGTCGTTCCAGCACACCTTCGGCGAGGCCATGCTGCCGGTGCTCATCAGCGCGTTCCGGAGCCGGCATCCGCAGACAGCCTTTGACCTCAGCCAGGGATCCCGGGACGGCTGCCTCGCCGAACTGGCCGCAGGATCCGCGGACCTGGCGCTTACCGCCCCGGTTGCCGTCCCGGGCAGGAGCATCGGTTCGGCCGCACTGTACCGGGAACCGCTCCGCCTGGTGGTGCATCACCGGCATCCGCTCGCAGGCCGCCGTCGGGCACGGGTTGCCGATCTCCGCCAGGAGCCATTCGTCGCGATGGGACCCGGCTACGGCATGCGCTCGCTGACCGATGCGCTGTTCCGGGAGGCCGGATTCCGCCCCCGCATTGCCTTCGAGAGCCAGGACTCGCACACCGTCCGCGGGCTCGTCTCGGCAGGGCTGGGCGTCAGCATCCTGCCGCCCGGCGGTTCCGCACCCGGCCGGCACCTCCCGCCGGCAGGCGAGGGACCAGACACCGGAACCGACCACGGCGGCCTTGGGTGGGTGGAGATTCCGCTGGATTCGGCCCTGGCGTTCCGCGAGATCGGCCTGGCCTGGCGGGAACGCCGCGGGGGAGCGGATGCCAGGGCCGATGCCGAGCCTGACCCCGTGCGGCTGTTCCGCGAACTCGTGCTGCGGGACGGCCCTGAGCTCCTGGCAGGATTCGTGCGCGAACGCTCGGGAAGCTGAGCCGGGCGAGCCCGGACCGGGTCCGCTAGTGAGCGGCACCCTCGTTCTGTCAGCCCAGCAGACCGGCCAGGATCCCGGCCACCGGTCCGGACTGGGCCCGCTGCCAGCCCGTGCCTGCCCACAGGTTGAGGCGCTCCGCGTCCCCGGCTGCGGCAGCCGCGGCCCGGATGGGTGCCGTGAGGTGGTGGACGGCCGGGTAGGCCTCCGGTGCATCGGGGTGGTCGCGGACGAATTCGTTCTCCAGGGCACGGGCCCACCGGCCGGTGAAGGCACGCGTCAGCGACGTCCGGGTGAAGTGTGGATCCGCCAGCGCGTCCTTGTGCAGTGGCCGGGCGCCGCTTTCATCCGTCCGCAAGAAGGCAGTGCCCAGCTGTGCTGCCGCGGCTCCGGCGCGCAGCACCGCGTCGAGCCCGGCCGCGTCCATGACGCCGCCCGCGGCCACCAGCGGGAGTCCGACGGCGGACCGCACCTCCGCGAGCAGCTCCGCCGTCGTGCCGCCGGACCCGCCAGGCTGGGGTTCTTGCCGCTCCGCCGCCAGGAACGCAGCGCTGTGTCCGCCGGCGCTGGCGTGCTGCACCACCAGGGCGTCCACGCCCTGTTCGGCCGCACGCCGGGCCTCGGCCGCGGTGGTGACAGTTGCCAGCACCGCCGACCCGGCCCGCTGCAGGGCCCGCACGACGTCGGCGCCCGGGAGCCCGAAGGCGAAACTGACCAGTTCGACGGGATCCGCCAGCAGGGCGTCGACCTTGCCCCGCCACTCGTCGTCGTCATCCAGCCGCAGCTGCGGGAGCTCCACACCGTAACGCCGGGCATCGGCACGCAGCCGCTGCCGGTACTCCTCGAGCCCCGCCAGTGCGGCCCGGGACGGCGCCAGCTGGGCCGGATCAGGAACGAACACATTCATGCCGAACCGCGCGCCGGACTCCCGGATGGTGCGGATTTCCGCCTGCATGGCCGCCACGCTCTTGTAGCCGGCGGCCAGGAAGCCGAGTCCGCCGGCCCGGTGCACCGCCGCGACAAAGGGCGGCGTTGAGGTTCCTCCGGCCATGGGTGCCGCGATGACGGGTGTGCCGAAAAGATCGTGGGGCATTGCGGGCTCCTTGCAGCGATTCAGTAACCTGTTCCAGTGACTAACACTGAATTCCCGCCGGCGGCGGACTCCGTTCCATCTTCCACCACGCCATCCGCCCCGGCGACGACGGGTGCCGTGATCGGCCTGGATATCGGTGGCACCAAGACCCGGGGTGTCCGTTTCGAGGACGGCCTGCCCGTGGCCGACGAGTCGGTGGGCAGTGCCAATGTCCAGAACGTCAGCCCCGAGGAAGCGGCCCGCAACCTGGCGGAACTCTTCGGCAGGATCGGCGGGGGAGCAGTGGCCCAGGTCTACGCCGGGGCCGGCGGCATCGACACCGACGACGACGCCGCGGCGCTTGCGGCGCTGATTGCCCCGCACGTGCCCGGCGCCCGGGTCACGGTGGTCCATGACTCCCGGTTGCTGCTCGCCGCGGGCGGCGCCAGCACCGGCGTCGCCGTGATCGCCGGCACCGGCTCGGCCGCGTGGGGCAGGAACGGCCGCGGCGAGGAAGCCCGGGCCGGCGGCTGGGGCTACCTGCTCGGCGACGAAGGCAGCGGCTACTGGCTGGGCCGGGAGGCCGTCCGCCACAGCCTGCGCCGGATGAACCAGGGGCTCGAACCGGACGAACTCACCAGGGCACTCCTGGCATCCTGCGGGGTGGATGACCCGAACAAACTGATCGCGCTGTTCCACTCACCCGAGACCGGACGCCGCTTCTGGGCCCAGCAGGCCCGGCTCGTGGTGGAGGCCGCGGACGCCGGCCATGCACCGAGCCAGGCCCTCATGGACCAGGCCGGGCGCGACCTCGCGGACCTGGCAGCGCAGACCGTCAGGCAGCTCGGCATCGAGGGCCCCGTCATCCTGGGCAGCGGGCTCGGCATGAACGTGCCGCGGCTGCAGGAGTCGTTCCGCGCGGCACTGGCCGCCGCCGGGATCACCGATGTCCGGGTCTTGCAGCAGGAGCCGGTCTTCGGGGTGCTCCAGTTGGTCGCGGAACAGGAGTAGCCGGCGGTAGAACCGGCGGCCACTACGCTGGGAGGATGAGCATGCAATTCGACACCAGGCCCGCCGCCTACGCCGTGATTATCCGTGACGCCGAGATCCTCCTGGCGTACTGGAAACAGGACGGCCGCGAGGGCTGGACCCTGCCCGGCGGCGGCCTGGACCTGGCCGAGCACCCCGTTGACGGGTGCCGCCGCGAGATCCAGGAGGAAACCGGCTACGACGCCGAGATCGGCGTCATGCTGGGGATCGACGTCGGGCACTGGCCTTCCGAGGTCAGGCTCGACGGCGGCGAGCGGGACTTCCAGTCGCTCCGGCTCGTCTATAAGGCGACGATCACGGGTGGGGAACTGCGCCACGAGGTCAACGGCAGCACCACCCATGCGGCCTGGATCCCGCTGGACGGCGTGGCGGAGCTGAACCGGGTCTCGCTGGTGGACGCCGGGCTGCGGCTGTACCGCGAGAGGCCGCTGAACGGAAAACTTTCCGGCTAATTCTCTAGCCAGGCACGGGCCCCTTGGCTATTCTGTAGGAGCCGCCGGGAGCAGCCCCTGCGGAACAGGCAGCAGTCCCATGACGGGGAGGTGGAAGCAATGAAAGCGATATTTCTGAGCGCGCAGCGCACCGATACACGCCACGTCATTACTCCTGCCCCGTCCCGCAGCGCAGCCTAGCCATAAAGCGGCAGCCCAGCCTTAAAGCGGCAGCCCAGCCTTAAAGCGGCAGCCCAGCGCTAGTCTCCACGCCCGCAGCACCGCACGCCGCTGGCGTGCGTTCGCGCCGCAGTACGGGGCCCCACCAAAGGGTTTTCGTTGACCAATAATGCTGCATCTCCGGGCGCGCGCAACGCCCGCCAAGCCACCTCGTCCGGCACCACGTCGCCTGTGCCCCGTCCAACCGGGCCGGCCCGGTCCCTTAGGCCGGGCCCCTTGTGTGACGACCACCTCGCGGGCCCTGTCCGCTACGGCTACACGGCCGGCACCGCGGAGCGGTTCGCGGCCCATCCCGTGCCGGGAGGCCACCGGCCGGGCCGCGTCATCCGGGTGGACCGCAACCTCGTCCTGGTGGCCGACGGCGACGTGACCTGCCACCTGCCCTATCCCCGGGACGGGGAGCTTCCCGCAACCGGGGACTGGGTCTGGCTGGGCCGGAACGCAGCGGGCGAGCCCGTCATCGCGGGCGTCCTGCCGCGCCATTCGGAACTGAGCCGCAAGCGCGCCTTCGAGTCCTCGTCCGAGGCGCAGGTCCTGGGTGCCAACATGGACGTCGTCGGCATCGTTGTCCCGGTGGACCGTCCGCTCACGCACAACCGGCTGGAACGGACCCTCGTCGCGGCCTGGGACTCGGGAGCGACGCCGCTCGTGATCATCACGAAGGCGGACCTGGCGGACCTGGCGGACGACGTCGTCGGGACGGTGGTCCGCCAGGCGGCCGGCGTCGATGTCGTCACTACCTCGGCCGAGCACGGCGACGGACTCGACCAACTGCTAAGTCATCTGCCGCCCGGCGGCACCCTGGTCCTGCTGGGCCCTTCGGGCGCCGGGAAATCCACGCTCATCAACGCCCTGGCCGGCGTTGCTGCCCAGGAGACCGGCGCCGTGAGAGCGGGCGACGGCAAAGGCCGGCACACCACCACATCCCGCGAGCTCGTTCCCCTGCCCGGGGGCGCCGTGCTGATGGACACGCCGGGGGTGCGCGGCTTCGGAATTTTCGACGCCGGGGCCGGCATGGAAGAAATGTTCGGGGACCTCGAGGAACTCTTCGTTCAATGCCGCTTTTCGGACTGCGCGCACGGCCGGGAACCCGGCTGCGCAGTCCAGGCAGCGCTCGCCGACGGCATCCTCGATGAGCGCCGCTGGGCCAGCTACCTGAAGCTGCAGCGCGAACTCGCCGCACTTGCGCGCCGCCATGATGCGGCGGCGCGGCGGGCCTACCAGCGCGAATGGCACCAGAAGATCGCGGTCGCGGGCAAGAGCCAACGATCGGCCGAACGGGACAGCCAGGAGAACGCGCCGGGTCACGGTAGTGGCAAGAACAGCGGCAAGAACGGTCATGGCAGTGGCAAGAGAGGTTCCAAGGGCCGCCGGCGTCGCTCGCCCTGACGCACACCGCGGCCTGCCAGCGTGGTGCGGGTGGCGCGTCGGATGCCTTCCGGTGCGCCACCCATCCGGCATCGTTATGGTTCCGAAGCCATACAGGAGCCGCTGCGTCGCTGGCCGCATTTCCATGACTTTGTCATGAGTGCTGGTTAGTCTAAGTGCTAACTGCTTTATGGCCGGCACACTGAAGAACAGTAGGCTGGTCCGTTCGATGTTGCGCCAACAGTTAGGTAAGCCCGGAAATGGCCGAAGCCATGATCGAGTTCCAAAACGTCACGAAGCAGTACCAAGGCGGCCAGGCCGCGGTTGACGGGCTAACCATGTCCATTGACAAGGGCGCCATTACGGTTTTCGTCGGACCCTCCGGCTGCGGCAAGACCACCTCGCTGCGGATGATCAACCGCATGGTGGAACCCACATCCGGCGTCATCACCGTGGGAGGGGCGGACGTGACCTCGGTGCCCGCGGCTCAGCTGCGGCGTTCCATGGGCTACGTCATGCAGTCTTCCGGCTTGATGCCGCACCGCTCCGTGCTGGACAACATCGCTACCGTTCCCCGGCTCAACGGGGTCTCCAAAGCCGATGCCCGCAAGCGCGCGCAGGAACTGCTCGACGTCGTCGGACTGGCCTCCACGCTCGGCAAGAGGTACCCGTCCCAGCTTTCGGGCGGCCAGCAGCAGCGCGTAGGCGTGGCGCGTGCCCTGGCGGCCGATCCTCCCGTGCTGCTCATGGACGAGCCCTTCAGCGCCGTGGACCCCGTGGTCCGCGACGAGCTGCAGCAGGAGCTCCTCCGGCTCCAGCGCGACCTCGCCAAGACCATCGTCTTTGTCACCCACGACATCGACGAGGCTACCGTCCTGGGCGACAAGGTGGCCGTGTTCGGCCTCGGTGGCAGGCTGGCGCAGTACGCCGCCCCGGAACAGATCCTGCGGGCCCCCGCAAGCGACTTCGTGGCCTCCTTCGTGGGCCGGGACCGGGGCTTCCGGCACTTGGGCTTCAGTCCGTCCGACGGCGTCACGCTCCACCCCATCCGCACGGTCACGCCCGACCAGCTCCTGCAGGAGGGCAGTTCCGGCGAATGGCAGCTGGTGGTCGACGGCGCGCTCCGTCCCCTCGGCTGGGCCGGCCCCCGCACCGGTGCTGGCCCCGCCCCGGAGACAGTGCCCGGCGGCTCGCTCTTCCGCAAGGGGGACACCCTCCGCCGGGCCTTGGACGCGGCCCTGTCCTCCCCATCCGGCCTTGGCGTCGCGGTGGACGACGACGGGCGGGTGACCGGGGTCATCGCCGCGGCTGAAGTCCTCGCCGTGATCGAGTCCGACCGCAATGTCCGGCATGGAGGTCTCTGATGCAATGGTTCCTGGCCAACAGCGCTGAGGTGTTCACGCTCGCGGGCCAGCACCTTGTCCTCGCCGTCCTGCCGATGATTTTTGGCCTGGTGATCTCCATCCCGCTGGCCCAATTTGCCCGGCAGAACCGGGGGCTCCGCTCCGTGGTGCTCACCGGGTCCTCGCTGTTGTACACGATCCCCTCGCTGGCGCTCTTCATCATCCTGCCCACCATTCTGGGAACCCGGATTCTGGATCCCGTCAATGTGGTGGTCGCCCTCACCATCTACGCGGTGGCGCTGCTGGTCCGCGCAGCCCTGGACGCCTTTGATTCCGTGGACGAGGACCTTCGCCAGGCCGCGGTCGCCATGGGCTTCACGCCGGTGGCCCGGTTCTTCCACATCGACCTGCCGCTGTCCTTGCCCGTGATGTTCGCCGGCCTGCGGGTGGTGTCCGTCAGCAACATCTCGCTTGTGAGCGTCGCCGCCCTGCTGGGGATCGGGAACCTGGGGATGCTGTTTACCTCGGGCCTGCAGCGGGACTTCGTCACCGAGGTCGTGGTGGGCATCATCGCCATCCTGATCCTCGCACTCCTCATGGACTCCCTCTTGGTGTTGCTGGAACGGGTGCTGACTCCGTGGACGCGGGCTGCCGGGCCGGCCGGAGCCGCGAAACCCGGAGCCGGTAGCGAAGCGGCCGGGCCGCGGGGCGGGGCGCGGCCCTTCTCTGAGTCCAAGGCCGGGGGCACCGCATGAGCAACGTCGTCACGGACACCTTCAACTGGCTCACCGATCCCGCGAACTGGAGCGGCAGCAACGGGATTCCGGTGCGGCTTGTCCAGCACCTGGAGTACACCGGGCTCGTCATGGTGATCGCCATCGCGATCGCTGTGCCGGTGGGCCTGTTCGTGGGCCATACCGGCCGCGGGCGGGTGGCCATCGTGGCCCTCGCCGGCGCGCTGCGGGCCCTGCCCACCCTCGGCCTGCTGACCTTGTTCGTCCTGCTCGCCGGCATCGGGCTGATGCCGCCGATCTGGGCCCTGGTGATCCTGACGGTCCCGCCCCTGCTGGCCGGCACCTACGCCGGGATCTCGAGCGTCGATGCCAACGTGGTGGATGCCGCCCGCGCCATGGGCATGACCGAGATGCAGGTGCTGTTCCGTGCGGAATTTCCCAACGCACTGCCCGTGATGTACGGCGGATTCCGGACCGGCGTGCTGCAGGTGATCGCCACCGTCTCGGTGGTGGCCTACATCAACCTGGGCGGCCTGGGCCGATACCTGTTCGACGGGCTTGTGCTATCCGACTTCCCGCAAATGCTGGGCGGTTCCCTGCTGATCGCTGCCCTCGCCATCACCGTCGACCTTGTCCTTGCCCTTATTCAGAGGCTGTTCCTGTCACGGGGAGCCTCGTCCCAGCCAAACCGCAGCCAGCAGGCTGCGGTTGATCTCACAGACCCCGTATTCGCGGAGACTGTTGTTCAAGGAGGTATGTCATGAAGGAATCCCGCCAACGAGCCCTAGGCAGGCGCGCATTCGGCGGCCTGGCTGCAGGCGTGGGCCTGGCCATGGCCCTGTCCGCCTGCGGAGGCTCATCCAACCCGCTGAGCTCGGCCCCGGCCAGCAGCGGCGCCGCGTCCGGTTCCGGCGGCGCCTTGGTGATCGGCTCCGCTGACTTCCCCGAGAGCCAGATTCTGGGCGAGATCTACGCCGGCGCCCTGAACGCCGCCGGTGTCACGGCCAGCACCAAGCCGAACATCGGCTCCCGTGAGGTCTACATCAAGGCGGTCCAGGACGGATCGGTGGACGTCGTACCCGACTACAGCGGCAACCTGCTGCTGTACGTGAACAAGGACGCCACGGAGGTCTCCGCCGAGGACATCATGAAGGCACTCCCGACCAAGCTGCCGCAGGGCCTCGCGGTGCTCGACGCCTCGAAGGCCGAGGACAAGGACGCCATGGTGGTCACGAAGGCCACGGCCGAGAAGCACCAGCTCAAGTCCATCGAAGACATGGCGAAGGTCTGCGGCGACCTGGTCATCGGCGCCCCGGCAACGTTCTCCGAGCGCGCGTACGGGCTGCCCGGCCTGAAGAAGAACTACAACTGCGTGCCCAAGAGCCTGGAGCCGTTCAGCGACGGCGGCGGCGCCGTCACGCTCAAGGCGCTGCTCTCGGACCAGGTCCAGGTCGCCGACATCTACACCACCACTCCGTCCATCCCGGACAACGACCTCGTGGTGCTGGAGGATCCAAAGAACAACTTCATCGCCCAGCAGGTCCTGCCGCTCTACAACTCCGCCAAGATGACGGACAAGGCGAAGGAAGCCCTCAACGCCGTGTCCAAGGTCCTCACCACGGACGACCTCATCAACCTCAACCGTGCCGTCAGCGGCAGCCAGAAGCAGAATCCGAAGGACGCCGCGGCCGCGTGGCTGAAGGAGAAGGGCTTCGTCAAGCAGTAGCCGGCGGCTCACGGCACGTCACAGGCACATTGCTGATGCGCCACTGACACGTGGTTGACAAGCTCCTAGCGCCGGCATGTGAGTCATGTCTCAGCGGAAGAACATCCTCCATATGGCATATTTGATGAATGGCAGAATTCAAGCAGTCCACCAAGCTTCATAATGTCCTTTACGACATCCGTGGACCGATTCTTCAGGCCGCCCAGCAGATGGAGGCGGAGGGTCACCGCATCCTCAAACTGAACATCGGCAACCCGGCCCCCTTCGGGTTTGAAGCGCCGGACGCGATCCTGGTGGACATGATCCGCCACCTGCCCCATGCCCAGGGCTACAGCGACTCCCGCGGCATTTTCTCCGCCCGCACGGCCGTCTCGCAGTACTACCAGACCCGCGGGATCCAGAACATCCACGTGGATGACATCTATCTCGGCAACGGCGTCAGCGAACTCATCACCATGTCGCTCATGGCCCTGCTCGACGACGGCGACGAGGTCCTGATCCCCACCCCGGACTACCCGCTGTGGACCGCCTCGGTTGCCCTGGCCGGCGGCAAGCCCGTCCACTACCTCTGCGACGAGGAGTCCGGCTGGCAGCCCGACCTCGAGGACCTGGAAGCGAAGATCACCCCGCGCACCAAGGGCATCGTGGTCATCAATCCCAACAACCCCACGGGTGCGGTGTATCCCGAAGCGACGCTGAAGAAAATCGTCGCCCTCGCCGAGAAGCACGGCCTCGTGCTCTTCGCCGACGAAATCTACGAGAAGATCCTCTACGAAGACGCGGTGCACGTAAACCTCGCCTCGCTGACGGGCGACGACGTCCTGTGCCTGACCTTCAGCGGCCTCTCCAAGGCCTACCGGGTCTGCGGATTCCGGGCCGGCTGGATGGCCATCTCCGGCCCGAAAAAAGACGCCGCGGACTACCTCGAGGGCATCAACCTGCTCGCCAACATGCGGCTTTGCGCCAACGTGCCGGCCCAGCACGCCATCCAGACCGCCCTCGGCGGCTACCAAAGCATCAATGACCTCATCCTGCCCGGCGGCCGGCTCCTGGAACAGCGGAACAAGGCCTACGACATGCTCAACGCCATCCCCGGCGTCAGCACGCAGCAGGCCCGCGGCGCCATGTACCTCTTCCCGAAGCTCGACCCCGAGGTTTATCACATCCGCGACGACGAGAAATTCGTTCTGGACCTGCTCCGCGAACAGAAGATCCTGCTTTCCCACGGCAGGGCGTTCAACTGGGTCCGGCCGGATCACTTCCGGATGGTGACGCTGCCCAACGTCAAGGACCTGGAGGAAGCGATCAACCGGATGGCGGACTTCCTGAGCCGGTACAAGGGGAACTAGGCTTCGGTCAGCAGCGCAACGGGGCTCTCGCCCCGCAGTCCACGGCTGCGCAAACCGGAAAGAGGCATTGATGGCAGGCTCCGCGACATTCGATGACCACCCCTCGAAACTCCTGAAGGTCGGGAAGGGCTTCAGCCTGAAGGCGTTGGACCCCGGTTCGACGCCCGGCTACGACGGCGACAAGCCCGATGGCGAGGAACTGCTGGACGCTCTGGACGACAAACTCGCCCAGCTCCAGGAGCAGCTCTTCGCCGAGTCCCGGTTCGGCGGGACCAAACGAATCCTGCTGATCCTGCAGGCCATGGACACCGCCGGCAAGGGCGGCATCGTCACCCACGTTATGGGCGCCATGAATCCGCACGGGGTCCAGTTGAAGTCCTTCAAGGCGCCCACTCCGGAAGAAAAGTCGTACGACTTCCTGTGGCGGATCGAGAAGGAAGTGCCGGCCGCCGGGATGGTGGGAGTCTTCGATCGCTCCCACTACGAGGACGTCCTGATCCACCGCGTCCACCGCTGGGCCAGCCCCGAGGAACTGGAGCGCCGCTACCAGGCCATCAACGAGTTTGAGGCCCGGCAGGCGCGGGCCGGGACCAAGATCGTCAAGGTCATGTTGCACATCAGCCGTGACGAGCAAAAGGAGCGCCTCCTGGCCCGGCTGGACGACGCCGCCAAACTGTGGAAATACAGCACTACGGACCTGAAGGAGCGGGCCTTCTGGGCAGACTATATGGACGCCTACCAGAAGGCCTTCGACAAGACCAACACCGAATTGGCGCCTTGGCACGTCGTGCCGGCCAACAAGAAGTGGTACGCCCGCATCGCCGTGCAGCAGCTCCTCCTCGAAGCGCTGGAAGGCCTCAAGCTGCAATGGCCGGTTCCCGAATTCGATGTGGACATGGAACGGGAACTGGTGCTGCGGTCCTGAAGTAGGCAGGCGCCTAGCCTTCTGCCGCCTGGTCCCGGGCTGCGGCAAGGCGCTTGCGGGCGCCTTCCAACCACTGTTCGCAACGCTTGGCCAGCGCCTCGCCGCGTTCCCACAGCGCGAGCGATTCCTCCAGGCTGGCGCCGCCGGCCTCCAGCTTGCCGACCACCCCTAGCAGCTGCTCGCGGGCGTCCTCGTAGCTGAGGGCCTCGACGTCGGCGTTCGGGGATGATTCTGCTGCCATGTAGGTGCTCCTTGGTTTGTCTGGTGTCGCTGTGTCTCGTGTGTTTGGGTCCGCTTCGCGGAGTCGCATCCGTGATCGAGGGGCTCCGGGAGTTGGGTGGCGGGTTGAGCACGGTTGAGCCCCGTCAAGGTCCCGCGGGTCACTCCTCGGCCGGCTCCTGGCCGCCGGTGGACTGCGCGGCGAACTTTCCGCCGGCCACCCGTACCGTCAGGTCCGTCCCGGCGGGCACCTGCGACGGGTGCCGCACCACGTCCCGGTGCGCCCCCGGGGCGGTTCCGGCGTCAGCGAGCTGCACGACGGCATAGCCGCGGTCCAGCGTCTTCTGCGGCGAAAGGGCACGCACCTGGGCCTTGAGGTGGACCAGCTGATCGGCGGCCCGCACCACAGCCGTGCTGACGGCCGAGTGCGAACGGACTTTGAGCCGCTCGACGTCGTCATGGCGGTGGGTAATCATCACCCCGGGGGACAGCAGCACGGGGCGGGAGCGCAGGGACGCCAGCCGGTCGCCTTCGCGTTCCACGAGCCGGGTGACGCCGCGCCGCAGCTGATCCCGCGCCTGCCGCACCCGGATGAGCTCTTCGGCGACATCCGGAACAATCCTCTTCGCGGCGTCCGTCGGTGTTGACGCCCGGAGATCCGCGACGTCGTCCAGGATCGGGCGGTCCGCCTCGTGCCCGATCGCGCTCACCACGGGCGTGGATGCCGCCGCGACAGCCCGGATGAGTTCCTCGTTGCTGAACGGCAGGAGGTCCTCGAGGGCGCCTCCGCCGCGGGCAATGACGATGACGTCGACCTCGGGGTGGCCGTCCAGCTCCCGCAATGCAGCGATCACCTGGGCCACGGCCGTGTTGCCCTGGACTGCGACTTCGCGGATCTCGAATTCGACGGCCGGCCAGCGCAGGGCGGCATTGCGCAGCACATCCTTCTTGGCGTCCGAGTCGCGTCCGGTGATTAGGCCGATCCGGTGCGGGAGCAGGGGGAGCCGTTTCTTGCGGGAGTCGGCGAAGAGCCCCTCCGCGCCGAGGGCCTGGCGGAGCCGCTCGATCCTCGCGAGGAGGTCGCCGAGCCCGACGGGCCGGATGTCCTTCACGGACATGTTCAGCCGGCCGGTCTTGAGCCAGAATTCGGCCTTCAGGAGTGCCACAACCCGGGATCCGCGTTCCAGCGGAGCGTTCTGGCGGTCCAGCACGGTGGTCCAGACCGACGCCGGCAAGGAGATCTCGGCGTCGATGTCCCGCAGGGTCAGGTAGGCGTTGCTGCCGCGCCTGTTCAGCTCAATTACCTGGCCCTCGACCCAGGCGGAGGGGGCGCGGTCGATGTGCATCTTGAGCTTTTGGGAAAGCAACTGCAGCGGCCAGGGATTGTCGGGGCTGGTTTGGGCCGCGGTGGCCGGTAGCGTGGTGGCCGCCGCCTCCTCAGGCATGCGTGGGCTCCTTGGCTGAGCGTGCCTCGTGGAGTGCCGTGTGCATATGCGTGCGTGTCCTTTGCTGGGTGCCCGTTACTGCATGTCCGCAGGAAGTTATCTCGTTCAACTCTATCCATAGCTCTACCACCGGGGGCTGACTTTATGACCACGACCGGGCCCGCCATAGGATGGGTGGCAACCCAACGACCTCCTAGGACTCCTTTGCGCACTTTTGTCTCCGCCGCCGCCGTACTTGTCGGGCTCCTCATGGCCGCCGTCGCCGTTCCTGCCATGTGGGTGGACCGGAACATCGTCCAAGAGGACGGCTTCGTAGCCCTGACCGCACCGCTGGGCCAGGACCCGGCGTTCCAGCAGCGGCTGGCGACGGCCGCCGTCGGCACGCTGGCCTCCGGCGCCAACATCCCCGATGTCCTCAAGGAACTTGCCCGCCCGGTCCTGGACAAAGCGGCCCAGTCGCTCACCGGACTGCCCGGCTACCCCGACGCCTGGGCCGAAACCTTGCGCAAGAGCCACCGCCTCACGTTCGCGGACCCCAGCACGCTGCCGCCGGAAGCTGACGGCAGCTCGTCCCTCACCCTGGATGTCGCACCTCTTGCGGGGCTTGTGGCGAAGCAGATTTCGGACACAACGAGCATTCCGCTGAAGGCCCCCGGCCAAGTGCTCATCAATATCGGGCACTCCGACCAGCGCCAGCTGATCGAACGGGTCACCGTCTACGCCCCGATGGGCTATGCCGTCGCCGTCGGCGCGGGCATAGCCTTCGTCCTGGCGTTCGTCGCCGCCCGGCGCCGGTGGACCGTCTTGGTCGGCATGGGCGTCGGAGCGCTGGTGCTCGCCGGGGTGTGGAAACTGGCCAGCGACGCCGCGGGCACGGCCGTCGCCGCGACCTCGAGCGGAAACGACGTGGCGGAACTCTTCAAGAGCGAATTTGTCGCGGCGTGTTCGGCCAGCTTCGGCCAGTGGATTCTTGCTGCCGGCCTTGTGGGAGCAGTCCTGCTGGTCGCCGGTATTGCTCTCCGCGTTGTCGGCGGCCGCAAGCGGGGCAACATCGAACACCGGTAGCATGGGGGCATGACCACCACCGCTGTTTCCGTTCCGATGCCATCCGTTCCGCGCCGGCGGCGTTCACCGGAAGATGTCCTGGCGGCGGCCCCCGTCGCCGGTCCCAAAAAGGTCCTGCTCGCAGCGCCGCGCGGCTACTGTGCCGGCGTCGACCGTGCGGTCATCGCAGTGGAAAAGGCCCTGGAGCACTACGGCCCGCCTGTCTACGTCCGCAAACAGATCGTGCACAACGTCCACGTGGTCAGCTCCCTGGAAGAGAAGGGCGCAATCTTCGTCGACGAGACTGATGAGGTTCCGGAAGGCGCCCTCGTGATCTTTTCCGCGCACGGCGTCTCGCCCGCCGTCGTTCAATCCGCCGAGGATCGTGGCCTGCGCACCATCGACGCGACCTGCCCGCTGGTGACCAAGGTCCACCGCGAAGCGGTCCGGTTCGCCAAGGACGACTTCGACATCCTGCTGATCGGCCACGACGGCCATGAGGAAGTAGAAGGCACCGCCGGCGAGGCACCCGAGCACATCCAGATCATCAACGGCCCGCACGAGGTCGACAAGGTCACGGTCCGCGACCCGGAGAAGGTCATCTGGCTCTCGCAGACCACCCTCAGCGTGGACGAGACCATGGAGACGGTCCGGCTCCTCAAGGAGCGGTTCCCCACGTTGCAGGATCCGCCCAGCGACGACATCTGCTACGCCACCACCAACCGCCAGGTGGCCATCAAGAAGATTTCACCCAAGGCGGACCTGGTGATCGTGGTGGGATCCGCCAACTCGTCGAACTCCGTGCGCCTCGTGGAGGTGGCGCTGGAATACGGTGCCAAGGCCTCCTACCGGGTCGACTTCGCCAACGAGGTTGACGAGGCCTGGTTCGAGGGCGTCGCCACCGTGGGCGTAACCTCGGGGGCGTCAGTCCCGGAAGTGCTCGTCAAGGACGTGCTGCGGCTCCTGGCCGACTACGGCTACGGGTCGGTCGAGGAGGTCGTCACGGCGGAGGAAGACCTGCTCTTTTCCCTGCCGAAGGAGCTCCGGGCCACGCTGAAGCAGGCGGGCGACGTCTCGCGCGCCCTTGGCGGCCGCGGCACCCGCCCCGAGCAGTCGTAGGCCCCGAGCAGTCGTAGGCCCGGCGGCGGTCCTACGCCGCTGACTCCTCCGGCTCGTCCCGCGACTGCAGCTCCGGGGCCGCCACCGCACGCGGCGTGACCTCGACGGCAGGGGAAGTGGCCAGGCCCGTCGCTTCGAGGGCGTTCAGCTTCCGGGCGGTAGGCAGCACCCGGGCCTCAAGGGTTCCCACCATGGAGTTGTACCGCTCCACCGAGGTCTTCAGCGAAGACCCCAGTTTGGTGACGTTCTCGCCGAGCGTCCCCATCCGGTCATAGAGCTGCCGCGCGAGCTCGAAGAGTTCCCGGGCGCTGTCCGTCAGCACGTCCTGCCGCCAGGTAAACGCCACGGACTTCAGCACCGCCAGCAAGGTCCCGGGCGAGGCCAGCACCACGTTCTTGGACAGCGCATAGTCCAGCAGCGCCGGGTCCGCCGTGAGGGCGGCGGCGAGAATGGACTCCGCCGGCAGGAAGCAGACCACCAGCTCCGGGGAGTTGCCGGGGATGTCCCAGTACTTCTTGCTGCCCAGCGCGTCCACGTGGGCCTTCAGGGCCTTGGCATGGGCGGCCAGGTGGACCTGCTGGCTGCCGGGCAGCTGCGAGGACTGCTGGCCGGCTTGGGACGCGCCGAGGTCCTGTGCGGCGAGGTACGACGCCAACGGCACCTTGGCGTCCACCACCAGCTGCTTGTCGCCGGGCAGCTGCACCACGAGGTCGGGCCGGAGGGCGCCGTCGGATGCGGAGCTGTGGGACTGTCCGCTGTGGACCTGTTCGTGGAAATCCACATGCCGCAGCATGCCGGCTGCCTCCACCACCCGGCGCAGCTGGACCTCGCCCCACTGGCCGCGGGCGCTGTTCGAGCGAAGGGCAGACTCCAGCGCATGTGTGGAGCGCAGCAGCTGCTCGTCAGACAGACGGGCCTCCTGCAGCTGCTGGGCCAGCTGGCCGTACTGCTCCAGCCGGTCACGCTCCAGCAGCGAGACCTGCTGCTGCACCGCTGTGAGTTTTTCCGCCACCGGCGCCAGCGCACGGAGCACACTGCCGTCCTGGGTCCGGGAATCGCCCAGTTCCCGGTTCTGGGCGGCGAGAAGGCGCCTCTCGGCGTCGGCGGCCGCGAACTGCGAACTGACCTCGGACAGGCGCGCCGAAACGCCGTCGAAGTCCTGCTCCACGGCGAGGTAGCGCCGGCGGAGCGGCACGTAGACCCCGGCGGCGCCGGCCACGGCGCCCAACAGCAGCATGAACAGGGCAAGAATCAGTGCAAAAGCATCCATGACTTCACTGTGGCATGCACCTGTGACAGTTTTGGCCGCGACGCCCGGAAGGCCCCTGAACTGGCGCCCCTGCCGGCCGCCGCAACAATCCCCAGCCGGGGCAGGTAGAATATATGCTCGTGGCACTTACTATTGGCATCGTCGGACTGCCCAACGTCGGCAAATCAACCCTTTTCAACGCACTGACCCGCAACCAGGTCCTCGCAGCGAACTACCCGTTCGCCACGATCGAGCCCAACATCGGCGTCGTGAACTTGCCGGACTCCCGGCTTGAAAAGCTGGCCGGCATCTTCGGGTCCGCGCGTCTGCTTCCGGCCGCCGTGTCCTTCGTGGACATCGCCGGCATCGTCAAGGGCGCCTCGGAGGGCGAAGGCCTGGGCAACCAGTTCCTCGCCAACATCCGCGAGGCCGAGGCCATCGCGCAGGTTGTCCGCGTGTTCGATGACCCCGACGTCATCCACGTCGACGGCAAGGTCGATCCCCGCTCCGACATGGAGACGATCAACACCGAGCTGATCCTGGCCGATCTGCAGACGATCGAAAAGGCGATCCCCAGGATCGAAAAAGAAGTCAAGATCAAAAAACGCGAGGCGGCCGAGCTGGCAGCCATCCTTGCTGCCCAGGCCGTGCTGGAACGCGGCGACACCATCTTCTCGTCCATCAAGCGCGACAAGCTGGAGATGGAGCACCTCAAGGAACTGGGCCTGCTGACGGCCAAGCCCTTCATCTACGTCTTCAACGCCGACGAGGGAATCCTGGGCAGCCCGGAGAAGCAGGCGGAACTGCGCGCCCTTGTGGCCCCGGCAGACTCCATCTTCCTGGACGCCAAGCTCGAGTCGGATCTGGTGGAGCTGGACGAGGCGGAAGCCCGCGAGATGCTGGAAATGAACGGCCAGGATGAATCCGGGCTGGACCAGCTGGCCCGCGTCGGCTTCCACACCCTGGGACTGCAGACCTACCTCACGGCCGGCCCCAAGGAAACCCGCGCGTGGACCATCCGCCGGGGCGACACCGCCCCGCAGGCGGCGGGCGTGATCCACTCCGATTTCCAGCGCGGCTTCATCAAGGCCGAGGTGGTCTCCTTCGACGACCTCGTCGAGGCCGGCTCCATGGCCGAGGCGAAGGCCCGCGGCAAGGTCCGGATCGAAGGCAAGGAATACATTATGGCCGACGGCGACGTTGTGGAGTTCCGCTTCAACGTCTAGTTCCTGATGCTCATCCTGGTAAGACGCCGCCCGGTACTCGTGTGCCGGGCGGCGTTTTGGGATCATCTGGCCAACTGGGCTGGGCGTGCTTAAGTTGTCGGAATCGAAGACGTGTCTGGCCGCGAGGACGAGGAGCATGCACGTACTAGCCACCCATCCGGGGAGCTGCGTGGTGGCTTGTCCGGTGCCGGTGGACGGTCCAGCTGCGTTGCGGGACCTGTGCGAATCACAAGGAATGGCGTGCGATCGGGCTTGACGACTTTGAGTTGTTGGAGCTGTTGGAAAAGATGTGGGACATTTCCGAGTACCGCATGGCCAGGGCGGCTGGCGCGTCAGCCTTGGATGAAGTGCGTGCTGAGCCCGACGCGTGAGCGGTAACCGCGTCGAATTCACAGGCTTATGGCCGAGCCGTGATCAAGCAATCTTTAACCGCACGCAACTCACCGACGTTCCTAAGGCTTCATCTGTCTGACCCTGCTGGGCGGGAAGCGTGGCCCCTTTGTCGAAGGGAGATGCCCTCCAGTCGTGCCGGCCTGGACAGGTTCATGCCTGAGGGCTGGCGCCGCCTCACGACGATTGGACATGTCCTCTTTTGCTGGGCAGGACGAGACAGAATGTCTATATGTCCGCCGGCAACGTCGGCAAATGAGCATGTCCCACCGGGAAAGAGGGTAAGAGAGTGCATGTCCTCCTAGACGGCTCACGAGTGGACATATCCCCAGATGAAGGGCGGTATGAATGAGCATGTCCTCCAGTGGGTCAGGCAGGCCAGGGGCATGGCCGTTTGGTAGGGGCTCGCGGGGGCACGTTCGCCGGATAGGGGTGCGAGAGGGCATGTCCGCAGGAAATAGCTGCAAACTGCGGCTGCGAGTGAGCTACGTAAGGCGCTCCGGCGATGCATCCGGTGAGACCATTCTCTTTAATGCCTGACGACATAATGTCTGACGACCACTGGGCCGTGGCCTCGGTTGTCCACACATGGCAGGTTTCTGGCCTACGCAGCGTGCTGCCCGTTCAGAATCGTCGTATGGGAATCCGATACTACGCATACGCGTTCGACAGCGATCAGACCAGGAAGGCACTTGCTGACCCACTCACCGTGATCGGCTCCGACCCGCTCGCGGACGCGTGCGGTCTCGAACCTGGCTTCACGCAGGGCGTCACAGACTTCAGGCAATCCCTGCCGGAGCGCGACCTCCTCTACCTCGACAAGGCATGGCCGTACCTGCAATGGCTCACTGCTCCGCGCTCTTCGGGTGCTGCAGCCAGGGCGGCCTATCGAATGTTCGAAGGGCAGGTTACATACGCCGACGATGGTTTTACATGGCGTCCATGGGTGCGCGCACTTCCGCCTCATGACGTCGCACTTATCGCCCGGGACCTTGAGACGATCAACGGCCACGACATCAAAGCCGGCCTGAGCGGGGCCCAGTCGTCTGGTCAGTTGCTGGACTCCGAGTTGGCCTATGCCACCGCGTTCCTTTATAAAGCCAGAGCCTTCGTTCACGCGGTGGCCTCGGACAGGCGCGGTTTCGCCTACATGATCGGTTGACAGCGGTTCAACAGCAACGGGCGCACGTTGAATGGGGACTGCCCCGGCTTTTGTTGATCTTCTCCCTCAGCTGCGTGAGTTGTTCGGGTGCGTGCGACCATGGACGCCCTTCGGTCATGATGAGTTCGTACTCGTTACGGGAGGGGTCGAGTGTCACGAGATCGATCACGTTCGGCCCATGGACTCCGGCCAAGTCAGAGCTCCTATCGACTGATTGTGGGAATGGCGTTGACGTAATCGGTCTGTATTCCAAACCACCGACCGGCCACCGCATAGTACTGGTATTGGCGACACCGACCGGGGCACCTCAAGGCATGCCCTGTGAGGGATCCTGAAACGGGACTGGCCGGCGCTCTGCGTTGGACGGGCCGCCCTAGAGAATCATCGGGCTGAGCTCCCCCTTCCGGCCCGCAGGTGTCCGTGGCGCCCGTTAGCGGCGACCTCACAGTCTTCGAAACCGCGGACCGGTTCGCCGGCGTCGCCGGACTCGCCCCCCACCTATTGCGACCCGCGGGTCAGGCGATCTGGCTGCTTAGCTCTCCGCTTTCGGACCGCCGAGGCGGCGCTTGACGAAGATTCCGGCCACGACCAGCGCAATCAGCAAAACGATCCCGACTGCTCCTGCCGTGATCAGCTCGGTTTGAATGCCGGCACCGGCAGGGGCGGGGGCCGGCGCCGGCGTTGCCGTGCGGGGGGTGCTGGCAGCGTCGGCGGTGAACGTGAAGGTCCCTTCGATGGGGTGGCCGTCGGAGGAAACGACCCGCCACACCACCTTGTATTTGCCTTCCGGGGCGTCGGTTTTGACGGCCTGGGTGACGTGATTGTCCACGATGGTCACGGGCCCGTCGGCCTGGTCGGTGCCGGTGGCGTCTTCGACGCGGACGACGGAACCGATGGCAATCGGTGTGTGGTCGAAGGTCAGGCCGATCTTTGCGGGAACGGTGCGGACCGTGGAGCCGTTGTCCGGGTCGGTGGTTTCGAGGACATCGTGGGCCTGCGCCGCCGCGGCGGGAACGATCAGGAGTGCTGCCGTGGCGAGGGTCACCAGGTATCGCGTGAGCCGGACTTTCGGACCGTGACGGAGCGTTGTCTTCATGGGAGGGTCCTTTCAGAGGGCGGGAACCTCAGGGCTGTGGCGGGACGGAGGTCCCGCCACAGCCCCGAGGTTGTTGTTACTTATCTGCGTTACTTGGCGGCGCTGCGGGTGCGCCGGCCGGCGAGGACCAGGCTCAGCGCGGCTGCGCCGAGGACGAATCCGGCGGCGCCCAAGACGATGCCCCACACCGCTGCCGAGTCGCTGGAGGTCTCCTGGGCCTGGGCAGCGGCCGCCGGGGACGCTGCAGCCGATGCCGATGCGGCGGCGGGGTCGGTGCCGTCTTCGGCGGTGGTGGTGAAGGACGGGGCCGGGTGCTTGGGCTCGGGCTGACCCTCGGCGCTGGCTTCGTCCCAGTTCACGACGGTCCCGTCGGTGTAGGTCTGGGCCGCTTTCAGGGTCACGGTCGTCCCTGCTGCGGGGAGTTTGCCCACGGAGAGTGAGAACGCCTGGTATTGGTTTTGTCCGAGCTGGTGCGTTGCGTCGGCGGTCCAGACCACGGAGCTCGGGGCCTTGGTGACCGTTGTGCCGGACACGGTGACCGGCTTGGGAAGCTCGCTGGTGATGACCTTAGCGCTCCAGCCCTCGACGGGTTTGACCGAAACCGAGGTGAACGGGGTGTCGGTCGGCAGCTTGACTTCGAGTTTGCTGGTCTTCGCGGTCGGGGATTCGTTCGGGACGTTGAACGTCAGGTGCGTGTAACCGTTGGCTCCGGTGTCGTCAGGGTTCACGGTGACGTGGGCGGAGGCCGCGGTGGCGCCCAGGGCGATCATCCCGGCCGAAGCGGTGACGGCGGTGAGGGTTTTGAGGGTGCGACGGATTGAGGTTTTCATGAGTTGCCTTCCAAAAAATGGGTGCGCCAAAGAGGGCCGCTCGTGCGGCGGCGCAGGGAGAGGGAAACACAGCAGGCTCCCGGCAGCGGAGTCCCTGCTCATGGGCAGGGCCGGCGGGGTCAGCGGCGTAGGGGCAGGTGCCGCTCAGAGAGCGGGCTGAACAGGCGGCGGCCCGCGCAGGGCGGGCAGCCTGAGGCTTCTCCACCGGGAAGGAACGGTGATCAGTTGCGGGGGTGGAACGTGCGGCCAGTCAGGAATGATGATCGCAGTCAGGATCCGGGCCAGGGGTCTCAGCCACGCGGCCAGCGCCCACACGGCGGCCTCGCCGCGGGCCAGGACCAGGGCGGTGGCCAGCGTCGCTGCGGCGTGCAGGATCAGCATCAGCGTCCCGGGGGCTGCGGCGTGCTCCGGCATCAGGGCCCCCGCCGAAGCGGGCCCCGGGCCGGTGCCGTGCAGATGCCCCCCGGGAACGGGAGTGAACCCTGTCGACACTGACAGGGCAGTGAAGGCCTCGTGCAGGACCAGCTCGCCGGCACCGAGAAGCCCGGCCATCACCGGGGCAGTGATCCTGATTTTGGCCAGGATCATCACCGGTGCCAGCACCAGGGTGACGAGCCCGGCGAGGATGGCCGGCCCGGGCAGGGCACCGCCGGCCAGCACGTGGGCACCGGCCGCCAGGGCGAACATGGCGGCGGTAAAGGTAAGGGCACGGGGGAAGCGGAACGGAGCCGTCATGCCAACCCCCGCCCTTCCATCCCGAAATGTTGCCGGTCTCCACTCTAGAGAAAGCCGGGGCCTGGCGTGTAATCACGCGGCCGGCAATGTCGATCGAGTGCAACGGGAAAGGGGCGCAGGAGAGGCCGTGCGTGATCGAGCCGGGGTCAGCCTTGGAGGGTCTTGTCGATGTGGTCGACGTCGGCGCTCATCCATTGCAGGTAGGTCTGGTCTGCGGGGAGGGTTTCGGTGAAGTCGATGACGGGTACTCCGGCTGATGTGGCGGCGTCCTTGAGGGCGGTGGTCTGGTTGTTGTAGGCGAGGAACTTCACGGACCTTGTGGAGATCAGGTCCAGGGTGTCGTTCATGACGGCGGCGGGAACGTCCTGGCCGGCTTCGATGGCATGGCTGTATTCTGCGGGGTTTTGTTGACGAGCCCGACGGCCTGGAGGAGGTAGAGGGGCACGGGTTCGGTGATGGCGACGGCCCCGCCGGTGTGGTGTGCTTTCAGGGCGGCGGCGAGGTCTTTGAGCTTGCCGAGGTCGGCTTTGAACCGGGCGGTATTGGCGGTGTAGGTCCCGGTGTTGGCCGGGTCGATGCCGGCAAGGTTCTTGGAGAGGGTGCCCGCGAACGCGCCCATGGTGTCGAAGCTGTACCAGAGGTCTTCGTTGAAATCCGTGCCCGCGGCGGGGGATTGCGTGGAGACCTGGGTGGTGGCCTGGTAGAAGTGCGGGTCCTGGGCGGTGGTGTGGATGATCGGGGTGACGTGGACCTTGTCGCCTCCGATCGCGTGGACAATGTCGCCGTAAACGTCAGTGGAGGTTACAACCTCCACCGTTTTCGACCCGGGTGCCGGAGTCGTTCCGGCCGTGCTGCAGCCGGTCAGCAGGACCGCGGCCGCCGCAGCGGCGACGACGGCCGTACGTTGGGCCCGCGTAAAAGTTCCTTGGTGCATGGCAAGTCCACTGTCACTAGTTAATGAGAATGAATCTCGTCACGCATACGTGGAACTCGTCCATGTATGTTCACAGGGGGGCAGTAGCGGATTCCGAAGCCTGTTGCCCGGCTCGGTTACCATGGGGGCGGCCCCGACCGGATGGGAACCGCCTTGTGGCGGACCGGAGGGCCGTTCAGACAACAGAAAACTCAGGTCTCATGTACACACGAATTGGGCGGCGCGTGTCCGCTGCCGTCACGGTCGCTGCGCTTTGCTTTTTCTCCTCACCCGCGGGGGCAGCCAGCGCCTCCACCTCCGAGGATCCCTACGCTAAAGAAGTCCTGGACCTGATGAACGCGCAACGGGCGACGGAAGGGCTGCCGGCTCTGCGGTGGAACCAGTCCATCTCGAATATTTCCCAGGACTGGTCAAACCATCTCGCTACGGCCACGAACAGTCCGACGTTCAGCTTCGCAACGATCCACCGCCCGGACGCGGGCGGGAACGAGATACCGGCCGGCTCGGACTGGTACCGCGAAATCATCGGCTTCAATTTCTCACCCGCTGACATCGTCGACTGGTGGGCTGGTTCTCCCGCGCACCGCGACGCAATGCTCTCCGGTTGCGCCACTGACGTAGGGATCGGCTACACCGTGCCCAAGTCCGGGCCCTACGCGGGGTACCACCTGGTGGTTTCCAACCTGGCCGGATATCCGGGCGCGGGAACGATACCGGTGCGAAACGGTGCGGTTCTTTCCGCCTGGGTGGCGCAGGGATGCGCGGCAGGGCGCCTGGGGCAACCGACCGCGCCGGAGGCGCCCGCGGCGAACGGCGGCGTTTACCAGAGCTTCGAGCACGGGATGATCTACTGGTCGGCCGCCACCGGTGCCCACACGGTGTGGGGCGGCATAGCGGCGAAGTGGGGGACCCAGGGCTCGGAGGCAGGCCGGATGGGCTACCCCACCTCCGATGAGATACCCGCGGCGAACGGCGGCGCCTCTCAGAGCTTCGAGCACGGGATGATCTACTGGTCGGCCGCCACCGGGGCCCATACGGTGTGGGGCGGCATTTCGGCGAAGTGGGGGACCCAGGGCTCGGAGGCAGGCCGGATGGGTTACCCCACCTCCGATGAGATACCCGCGGCGAACGGCGGAGCCTCTCAGAGCTTCCAGTACGGGATGATCTACTGGTCGCCCACCACCGGGGCCCATACGGTGTGGGGCGGCATTTCGGCGAAGTGGGGGACCCAGGGCTCGGAGGCAGGCCGGATGGGTTACCCCACCTCCGATGAGATACCCGCGGCGAACAGCGGCGCCTATCAGAACTTCCAGTACGGGACGATCTACTGGTCGCCCACCACCGGTGCCCACATCTCGTGGGGCGGGATTCGGTCTGCCTGGGCCGCGCAGGGCTATGAAGGCGGCCTCCTTGGGTACCCGGTGAGCGATGAATACGTCCTCGCCCCGGGGGTGATCGCCCAGGATTACCAAGGAGGCCGTATCATCTGGTCCGCCGCCACCGGGACCAAGGTGGCACTCCGAAACTAACCGGCGCTGATGGGGTCAAAGTACTTCCGGCGGGTGCAGGGCTGAGGGGTTCGACGGGGTTGTCGGGCACTGGTAGTTGTAGTCGAGGTCTCCGGCGGTGAATTGGGTCAGCGTGATGGTCCCGCCGGTTGTGAGCGGAGTGGACGCGCAGTTCGCCTGTGCGGACGCCGTCGACGCCGCTCCGGGGATCCAGTTCTTGAGCCGGTCCAGGTTGCTGCCCGGATCGACTGTGCCGGCAATTTTTCTGAACTGGGAAACGGTGGAGTAGATGCCGACTTCCGCCCCGGTGCTCCGCAGGTACGCGGTCATGCCCTCCAGGTCCGCCCTGTTAGCAGTGGTATCGGGTGACCAGCTGTTCCCGGTTTCCACGTCCAGCCACCACAGATGGTGCGCCGGATCGGGGACGCCGCGCAAATTGGCATCGTCGAAGGCCATGGCGTAGCCGTACGT